>CAYPBU010000065.1:10598-11738 GCA_964409045.1 uncultured Anaerolineaceae bacterium
CCCTCAACCCCACCGACCCCACCCCAAACCTGTTCATCTCGCGTGTCTACGGCATGCTCGGCGAGTGGGATAAGGGCATCCAATATGGCAGCCTTGCCTTGCGAGACGGTCCCCAGGACCCCCAACTTTACTCCAACCTGGGCACACTCTACTACCGCAAGGGGCAATACAACCAGGCGCTGCCCTTCCTCGAAACCGCCGTTCGCGGTGGCACCTCCGAGGATGGTCAGGTCGTGGAGGGCATTCCCCTCTCCTACTCCGCGGGCGTGATCGAGCTCTACAGTCGCTACGGGCTGGCTTTGGCGCGCATCAATCGCTGCAACGAAGCCGTCACTATCGCCAACGCCCTGCTGCAAAACGTCGCTGATAATGCCGACGGCGTCTTCAACGCGGGCGAGATCACGAAAATTTGCGAGCAAAACCTGCTCAATCCGCCCACAGCCACGCCTGTCCCCACTCCCACCGTCGTCACAGGACCAACCGCCACGCCCACGCCATAAGAGCGCGGGGCAAACCCAAGCATGTACATCGACGAACGCAAGGACCTCTTTCGCAATTCGGGCAACCGCTCCAATCCTTACCGCATCATGCTCATCTTGCTGGTAATCGTCGTACTTGTTGCCGTCCTGCGCGACTACGCCAGTGGCGAGATCTGGCCGCCGTTCGTGCCCACCCCCACCCCAACTCGAACGGTCAACTCCTTTATCACTGAAGGCGAAACCCACTTCCAGGCGGGTGACCTGACCAAAGCGATTGATTCCTTCAATAAAGCTCTCATCCTCGAGCCCAACAACACCGGCGTGCGCGTCGAGCTCGCGCGCATCCTCACCTACTCTTCCTCCAGCCTAACCACGGATCAGGAGCGGCGCGATGCCCTTAACCAGGCTCTTTCCGTCATCGACGTTGCCAAACAATCCGAACCCACAAACGCCAACGTTCTTGCCATGCGGGCGTTTGTGCTCAGCTGGCTTTCCAACCCCACCCTCTCCGGCGACCAGTCCGAAGACTACCGCAACCAGGCTGAAGCCGAAGCCCTCGCAGCCATCCAGCTCGACTCCGCCAACGCCCTCGCTAAAGCCTACTATGCCGAAGTCCTCATCGACCAATACAAACTCGTCCAGGCGCAGGACTACATCGCCC
>CAYPBU010000066.1:0-11674 GCA_964409045.1 uncultured Anaerolineaceae bacterium
TTTCAACCGCGACGATGATCCAGCAGGGCAAGACCTACAGCAACCTGATGGTGGATGTGAGAGCAACAAACGAGAAATTGCAGGCACGCTGTCTGAACATCCTGAGGGAAATCTTCCCGGCAGTTGAAACAGAACGCCTGGCAGACGCGCTGGCACGCGCAAAAGGCAGTGTTAAATTGGCAGCCGTCATCATCAAGACCGGGCTCCCAGTGGAGAAAGCGCGCGCTGAGCTGGAAAAGCACGACGGACGTCTGCGCCGCGTATTTGGCGAGGTTTAAGATGCTGACGAGAACCGTCATCATCCCCGAGAAGGGTCGGGCTGAGGTTGTCGAAGAAGAGCTCGACACCAGCAACCTGCAGCCCAATGAAGCAATCATCCAGGCGGAAGCCACGATGATCAGCGCCGGCACGGAACTCTCGCGTGTGTTCGAGATCAAGAAAGGCTTTAGCTACCCCGTACGCCCGGGTTACTCGGCAGTGGGAACGCTGCTGGCGAAGGGCGAGGGGTTGGCGGATTTGCAGGTGGGCGATCGGGTCTTCTATACCGGTCCGCACACCTCGGTCTGCCGTTTCTCACGTGGAAAACGCACCCAGGGACCGATGATCTTCAAGCTTCCCGAGGGCATTGGCGCGCAGGAAGGCACGCTGATCACGCTTGGCTTGGTAGCCATTAGCGGTGTCAACAGTGTTGAGGTGAGGTTGGGGGACCGCATCGGCGTGTTTGGCATGGGCATGATTGGGCTGCTGGCAGCGCTGATGCTCAAGAAGCTCGGCGCGGAAGTCGTGGCGATCGACCCTGTGATGGAACGTTGCGCCCAGGCGCAGCAAATGGGCATCACCCAGATTGTGGATTGCCCGCCGGAAGAGCAACTGGCGCAAATCCAGGCGCGCTTCGGCGGGCTGGACGCAGCGGTGGACGTTACCGGCGCGGCAAGAGCCATCGAGACGGCGGTTTTGGCTTGCAAGAAGTATGGGCAGGTGGCGCTGCTCGGCACTCCCCGCGCCTCCTGCACCCTGGATGTAACCCCAATGCTCAACGCCATCCACATGCGAATGCTTCGCGTGACCGGAGCCTTCAACAGCCTTGAGCCGGTCTTTGAGAGCGAAGGCATGCGCCTGAACGTGGCGCGCAACTTTGAAACCGTCTGCGGCATGATCTTGAGCCGCGAACTGCCGGTTTCGTGGCTGATCACCCATGTGATCGCGCCTGAAGAGGCGGAAAGAGCCTACCACGGGCTGATGTTCGAGCCGGATTTGTACCACTGCGTGGTAATCGACTGGTCCAAGTAATTAGTTTTAGTTAATCCATGTAGGGCGAGACAAGGTGCCCGCGAAGCAAGGTATTGGAAGCACCATAAGAACCATAATGCAGTGACCTTGGTGTGCTTCCAATCCGCCGTAAATCCATATCCTTCGGAATAAATCGGTTTTGTATACAGATCCCCTTGTCGGCGGATTGACCCTCGAGGAAGAAACTCAAGGGCAGGTGGCGCAACACAATCGTCCAACTCATTTTTCAGAGTGCCCTCAATACCCTACGGGCACTATGTCTTGCCCTACGATGGAATGCCACCGAGGAATAAGATTCTGTCATATACCCGTCATCGCGAGCCTCATTTGCGAAGCGATCTCGTCTAAATCCAGAACGTAATACCTGTAGGGCGAGATTGGAAGCACCATAAGAACCATGATGCAGTGACCTTGGTGTGCTTCCAATCCGCCGTAAATCCATATCTGCAGAAAAAATCGGTTTTGTATACAGATCCCCTTGTCGGCGGATTGAGGGCAAGGAACGATCGTCCAGCTCATTTTTCTGTGTGCCCTCAATCTCGCCCTACGACGAAATGTCACCGCGAAAAAGGTCTCGTCTTTACCCACCAGATAACCCATTTCCTTAGGAACAGCTGAGTTTCGTATAATTGATCTCTTTTATAGGCGGGATTGACCCTGTAGGAAGAAACACGCGGGCAGGTGGCACAACACAATCGTCCAACTCATTTTTCAGAGTGCCCTCAATACCCTACGGGCACTATGTCTTGCCCTACGATGGAATGCCACCGAGGAATAAGATTCTGTCATAAACCCGTCATCGCGAGCCTCATTTGCGAAGCGATCTCGTCTTTACCTACCAGCCATCACCTATGAGCTATCCGCCTTATCCATTACAATTAGGGCATGATCCTTTTCCACAACATCTCACAACTTATAACCATTGCGGGGGGTCCCCAGAGGGGTCTGCAGCTTGGCAACCTGGGGATAATTGAAGGCGGAGCGATAGCCTGCGAGGGTGAGTTGATCCTTGCGGTTGGCAGGGAAGGCGAAATGCTGGAGCGATATCCCGAAGCTGACCGCGTTGACCTTCGAGGTCGGGCGGTGGTGCCGGGGTTCGTGGACCCGCATACCCATCTCATCTGGGTGGGAAACCGCGCCAACGAGTTCGAGATGCGTTTGCAGGGCAAGAGTTACATGGAAATCATGGCAGCCGGTGGGGGCATTCTTTCGACGCTGACAGCCACGAGGAAAGCCAGCCTGGAACAATTAGTGGAGGAAGCACGCGAGCGCGCGGATACAGCCTTTTCACTGGGCACCACTATCATGGAAGCTAAGACCGGTTACGGGCTGGATATCGAAACCGAGCTGCGCCAATTGAAAGCCATCCTGGAATTGGACGCTACTTCGCCAATTGACCTTGTGCCCACCTACATGGGCGCGCATGCCATCCCACCCGAATATAGGGGCAACACTGCCGGCTATACCCGTTTTTTGTGCGAAGAAGCACTGCCCACGACGAAGCAGTGGTGGCTTGAGCATGCTGCTGCGAGACCACTGCCGTTTGTAGACGTTTTTTGTGAAGCGGACGTCTTTGAGATCGAAGAAACCCGCGAAATCCTGACTGTCGCGAAAGCATTGGGATTCGCGCTGAAGCTGCATGCCGACGAGTTTGAGAATTTAGGCGGCGCCAGCCTGGCTGCAGAGCTTGGAGCTGTCTCGGCGGATCATTTGGTGAAAACCTCGCTGGAGGACATCAAACGCCTGGCGGAGAGTGAGACTGTGGCAGTGTCGCTGCCGGGTACGCCTTTTGGCCTGGCACAGCGCGAATACACTCCAGTAAAAGAAATCCTGGCAGCCGATGGCTACCTCGCGCTGGCGACCGACCTGAACCCGGGCACCACCTGGAATGAATCGATGCAGTTCATCCAGGCGCTGGCTTGCCGCTATCTAAGGCTGACGCCTGCCCAGGCGCTGGCTGCCTCCACGATCAACTCTGCCAAGGCAGTTGCCCTGGAGCACAAAGTTGGCTCGATCGAAGCGGGGAAACAGGCCGACTTTTTGGTGCTGACCACGCCGGATTACCGCAACCTCAGTTACCGCTACGGTACCAACCAGGTGGCAGCGGTCGTCAAAAAGGGCAAACTATACCCAAATGCTGGTTAGGTAAGAATGGATCCGGAACTGACGCGCCAGTTGATCAACTTAGCCATCCTCGTCGCAGGGGTGGCGGCGATCGTCTGGGTGCTGCGGGACGTCTTCAAGCTCGCCTGGCGGGTGATTCGGACAATTGTGTTCATAGTGATCCTGCTGGCGATCCTGGGGAACATCCTGGGCATTATTCAGCTTCCGAGGTTGTGATGGAATTGAGCATCGAGCAAGCCCGCGCGTATTACCCTGGGGATGATCCCGTGCATGGTTTTGACCACGTCTTGCGGGTCTACCGGATAGCGGAACGGATAGGAAAAGAAGAAGGCGCAGATCTGGAGATCATCCATACCGCTGCATTGCTCCATGATTCAAAGGGTGCAGATCCACGCGGCGAGGCGAACGAACGCGAGATTCACCACCTGCTAAGCGCGGAATTTGCTGAGACGGTATTGGCGGAGATGGGTTGGCAGCAGGAAAGGATTGCAGCGGTGCAGCACTGCATCCGCAGTCATCGCTACCGCGCGCAGGATGAGCCCCCGCAGACGATTGAGGCGATGTGCCTTTTCGACGCGGATAAGCTTGACGTCCTGGGGGCAATCGGGGCGGCGCGCACCACAGCTTTCTCTGCCCAGGCGGATCTGCCGTTCTACCGCGAGCCTTCCCAACTATTCCTGAATACCGGCGAGCACGAGCCCGGCGAGCTGCACAGCTCCTACCACGAGTATTTGTTCAAACTTCAGTTTGTGCACGAACGGCTGCTGACCAGGGCTGGCAAAGCCATCGCCCAGCAGCGCGATGCGTTTCTACGCCAGTATTTCGAGCAACTGCAAGCCGAGTGCCGCGGTGAGCGTTAGTTCGAGGAGGAAGATTTGATCGGGGCGATTATTGGGGACGTGATTGGGTCGATGTATGAGTTCAACAACCATCGCAGCAAGGAATTTCCTCTTTTCCAGGCAAAATCCAATTTCACCGATGACAGCGTTTTAACTTTCGCCACGACCAAGGTGCTGCTTGATGGCGGAGATTATGCCGCAGCTTACCAGAGTTTTGCGCGAGCATATCCCCATCGTGGTTACGGCGGGCGCTTCAGCAGGTGGATCAGGCTTGATGCTCCCCAACCTTATAACAGCTTTGGTAATGGCTCGGCTATGCGCGTTGCGCCAGTTGGATACGCTTTTGCGGATTCCGAAAGCACCCTGGCGGAGGCAAAGCGCAGCGCGGAAGTGACGCACAACCACCCGGAAGGCATCAAGGGCGCGCAAGCGGTAGCGCTGGCAATCTGGATGGCGCGGCAGCGTGAAGAGAAAACAACGATTCGCCAGGAGATTGAGCAGAAATTTGGGTATGACCTCAGCCGCAACTGTGACCTAATTCAGCAGGTGAATAAGTTTGATGAGACCTGCCAGGGTTCCGTGCCGGAAGCAATCACATGTTTTTTGGAATCAACGGATTTTGAGGATTGCATCCGCCTGAGTATTTCAATTGGCGGTGACAGCGACACCATCGCCTGTATTGCCGGTGGGATTGCGCAAGCGTATTATGGTGAGATTCCAGCTTGGATTGTCGCGGAAACCCGGGCGCGTTTACCGTTTGAATTTTTGGAAATCCTGAATAGGTTTGAAAAACGATTTTTGAAAAACTGATCGTGCCGGCGTGCTCAGCGAGTTTGTCGGTACAATCGGATGTTTGTTGATTGTGTCGGTGTCCTCAGTGCGTAGCCTCCCTGTGGAACCGTGCGCAAGATTTGACCGTTCAGTCTCCATGCTTACAATAAAAAAGCCGGATTGACCCCCACTCACTGCGCTCAGGGGCAGGTGAATCGCAATCCGGCCTAGATTGATGTTCTGAACCCTTATTTTGTCGCGCAGGCGATGCAGGGGTCAAAGGCCCGCACCACGCGCCCAACTGCCCGCTCCAACTCGGCGTTGATGCCTTCCGGGCTCACGTAGCGCTTCGCTGCCACCGTCAACGCGCGCCGTATGGCAAGCATGTTGTGGACGGTGGGGATGACAAAATCCGCGGTCTTGATCAAACCGTTCTCGACCTCATAGCGGTGGATCAGCGGTCCTCGCGGCGCTTCCACCAAGCCGTAGCCGGTGCCATCTTTGGGTTCGTAGCCTACTTCCGTCTCGCCGTGTTCGAGGTCGCATTCCAGCATCTGTTCTGCTTTTTCGAGGGCATAGACCAGTTCGATCCCGCGGCACAGATCAAAGAACATGATCGCGTGCGCCGGCTTGCCAAAGGTTTGCACGAAACGCCTCAGGTAGGCATCCGCCCTGGGAGTGCCAAGCGACTCCGCCAGGTTGACGCGTGCCAGGCTGTTCGCGCGCAGGATCTGCCCCATGTAGCTGCTGATGCCCGCGTACGAATACTCGCTCTCGGCAACCTGCAGGTAGGCTTCAAATTCATGCGGGTCAAAACTGGGCGCTTCAGTGCCGTCTGGCTGCATCACGCGCAAGCGCTGGCTATTCAGGCGGTAGTCATTTGCCCCGGTGGATGCCAGGTAATGGGTAGGTTCGTCATCACCCCATGACCCGATCCGGTCCACCATTTCCATCGACATTTCCCAATAGATATCAACCATTTCTGCAGCAACGGGCAGAAGCTCCTTGATGGTTTGGATCATGTGATCAGCTTTTTCCCGTGGGATGCCGCTGGTGACTCCGCCGATGACCGTCTTGATCGGATGGATGAATTGACCGCCAGCCAGGCTGATCAGGTCCGTGCCGATCTTACGGATCTTCAGCGCGTTCTGTGCCAGCGAGAATTCACGGGCTTTTCCAGTCTCACTTTGCGAGAGTTCAAACAAAGAGCTGGCGTTGGCGCGGTCGGGCATGGTGAAGATGAAGAGGGAGGTCGCCTGATTTTGAATCAGCTGACCCAGCAGCAGCACTTCGCGGATGTCGTTAGCCAGGGGAGGAGGTGTGATGCCGAAGACGTCCTCAAGGGCTTTGACCGAGGCGACCTGGTGAGCGGTGGAACACACGCCGCAGATGCGCGGTACGATCACCGTGATCTGTTCGGCAGGAATGCCGCGCACATAATGACCAAAACCGCGCATTTCCATTGCCTGAAAATCTGCCCGGAAGACTTCGTTGTCGTGAATGTCAATCACGACACGCGCGTGACCTTCAATCCGGCTGAGGGGGTAGGTGATCGTTGTCATTAGAGCATCTTCTCCTTTGTCCGTTGAGGGAGGTCAGTTTCCTGGGTGTAATCGGTGAATTGACCGAGGAAGAGCGAAAGCCAGGGAGACTCGAGGGCAGCGTCGATCTCCTCAGCGGGGATATCCGTCATACGTGAGAAGACACGCCGCAGGTTGTCGAGCACGAATTTGGGTTCCTTGTTCAGATACGGGTTGGCAGGTCCGCGGCAGCCCACACAGGCATGCCCGGGTCGGGTGCAGAGCGCGCCGCAACCGCCACGGGTGGAGGTGCCCACGCAGACATAACCCTGGTTGATCAGGCAGATGTCTGGCAACACCACGCCACTGCGTGAGCCGGTGATGGAAGTGGGGCGCATGTCGTTGAGTTTTTGGCGCCCACACTCCTGGCAAACGATGGCAGGGATTTTGGCGTTCTCGGGGTCTTTCAGGGCGGTCATGAAAAGCTCTGGTGTGGGCGGGCAGCCCGGCAGATAGAGGTCAACGTCGACGAACCTGTCAATTGGGTAAGCGTTTGGGAGCATGTCTGGCATGCGCAGGCGGTGCGAGGCTTTTTGGAAGGATTCGCGCGCGATGTGGTTATCCTTGAACTGGGCAACGCCGCCAGAGAGCGCGCAGGTGCCGACGGCAATCAGTTTCTTCGTCCGCGAGCGTCCCTTGCGCAGATTGTGGATATCTTCATCTGTGCGCACGCCACCTGTCACCAGCAACACTTCCACGTCTTCGGGAATTTTGTTGGATGTGACCACCAGTGGCATATAGACCAGCTGAAAATTGTTGATCCATTCGTTCGAATTCAACAGCGAGACTTCGCAGCCGGAACATCCGGAGAGTTGAAGCACGGCAAATTTGGGAAGATCCTTCGAAGTTTCCATTGTCTCGTTTCCACACAATTAGTTGGGTTATTGACAATTATATCCAGTTATTCCACAAATCAGATGGCGTTTATCCACAGGTTATCCACTGAGTTAGCGGTGAATTGAATGGGATGGAGTAGAATTGACCGCTGAGGTGAACATGGAACCTATATTGGAACAAGTATTAAGCTGGGTAAAAGAAGCAGCCGTCATGGCGCAGCAGATGCGTGGGCAGGATTTGCAGGTGCGGCACAAGAGCAAGGCAGACCTTGTCACGGCAGCCGATACTGCCATCGAAGCGTTTATGATCGACAAGGTCCACGCCAGCTTTCCCGAGCATAGCGTTAATGCCGAGGAGACAGGGCAGTATGTGGGAGACCACGATCACGAATGGTTCATTGACCCAATCGACGGCACGCTCAACTATGCCCACGGTTTGCCCCAATATGCCATCTCTGTAGGTTATGCCTATAAAGGCGAACTAAAACTTGGTGTGATCGCCAACCCGCCAATGAATGAATTCTTTTGCGCAGAAGCCGGCAAGGGAGCCTGGCTGAATGACAGCCCTATTCGTGTTTCTGAGACAGAAGAGTTGATCGACTCGATGCTCATCACCGGATTTCGCTATAACCTTCTCGACACACCCCGTTCCAACATCAACAACTTCATTCGCCTGGCGCACGAAGTGCAAACCGTCCGGCGTCTTGGTTCAGCTGCGCTGGATCTGGCGTATGTGGCTTGCGGGCGCGTGGAAGGCTTCTGGGAGATAGCGCTCAACCCGTGGGATGTGGCAGCGGGCATTCTGCTGATCCGCGAGGCGGGCGGCATCGTCAGCACGCTGCACGGCGAAGGGCACCTTCTCAAGGGCAGCGTGGACATCCTGGCAGCCAATCCAGCAATCTTCCCCAAGCTGCAGACTATCCTGCTCGAGGAGCACGCAAAGACAATCTAACCCGGGACTTGAGAAGTCGCGGCTGAAAATTTCTGCGTCTCCCCGAGATTATTGTTAACAGATATAATCCTGATATCACTCCTTATAGGCGGTTTTGTGGAATTCATTCAGGATATTCTGGCTAATCCTCCATTACTGGTGACAGTCATTCTGACCATCGGAGTCATCCTGGTCAACGGCTGGACAGACGCGCCAAACGCGATTGCAACCTGCATTTCCACGCGGGCAATCAAACCAAGAAATGCCATCATCATGGCTGCCGTCTTTAACTTCCTGGGTGTTTTTGTGATGACGCTGATCAATAAAAGCGTCGCGTTGACCATCAGTAACATGGTGGATTTTGGTACGGACATCAAAGCCAGTTCCATCGCCCTCAGCGGCGCCCTGGCATCGATTGTGATCTGGGCGACCGCAGCCTGGTACTTTGGCATCCCAACTTCTGAGAGCCACGCGCTGATTGCAGGTCTGACCGGAGCGGCAGTTGCTTACTTCAACAGCTTTAAGGGCATCAATGGTGCGGAGTGGATGAAGGTTGTTTTTGGATTGTTGCTCTCCACCTTTGGCGGTTTCTTTTTGGGATGGGGGATCGCCAAACTGCTTGAGCTGATCTTCAAACACCAAGACAGGCGTAAAACCAACAAATTTTTCAAGAATGCCCAGGTGGGCGGCGCAGCAGCGATGGCGTTTATGCACGGCGCACAGGATGGGCAAAAGTTCATCGGTGTGTTCCTAATTGGAATGGCGCTGGCAAAAGGGCAGGCTGTGCAAGGAGCATTCGACATCCCGATTTGGTTAATGCTGTTTTGCTCGGTTATCATGGCACTTGGGACCTCGATCGGCGGCTACCGAATCATCAAAGCGGTTGGCATGGACATGGTAAAGCTTGAGACCTACCAGGGTTTTGCCGCAGACTTTGCGGCAGCGCTTTCTCTGCTGGCTGCAACTCTGTTCAGGGGTTTGCCCGTTTCGACCACCCACACCAAAACAACAGCCATCATGGGTGTTGGCGCTGCCCGGCGCATCCGCTCGGTGAATTGGGGGGTGGTGCGGGAGATGGTGTTGGCGTGGGTGTTGACCTTCCCGGGTTGTGGTTTGCTCGGCTATCTCGTGACGAGATTGTTCATTTACTTGTTTGTGTAAGGATACCTTATGGCTAAAAAAGACAATAACTACTACAAAATGTTCAGCGATATCGCTGGTGATGCCATCGTTGCCGCGCATCATCTCGAGAAAACCGTCAAGAACTACAATCCTGACAAAATTGAAAAGCTAAATAAAACCATGCATGAAATCGAGCATGGAGCGGACTTGAAAAAGCATCAGATGATGAAAGTGCTTGTGGCGGAATTCATTACTCCGATTGAGCGCGAGGATATTGCAACCTTGTCCTACATGCTGGATGACGTGTTGGACAGCATCGAGGAAGTCTTCCAGATGTTCTTCATGTACAACGTGAAGTCAATGCGCCCTGAAGCCATCGATTTTGTGGACCTGATCGTGCGGGCTACCGAGGCGATGAAAGCCTGCTTTGACGAGTTTGAGCATTTCCGCAAGTCAGATCTTATCGCCAAGAAAATTGTGGAAGTGAACGTGATCGAGGAACTTGCCGACACACTTTACTTTAGAACTGTGCGCGAGCTATACACCAAAGAAAAAGACCCGATGCATATCATGGTCTGGGTGCGGCTGTTTGACCGTTTTGAGCGGATTTGCGATGAGTGCGAGCATGTCGCGGACACCATCGGCTCGGTCATTATGAAAAACTCATAACCGTACTGCAATTTGAAAACAACAAAAAATGCCCCGGCTATCGGTTTGATGCCAGGGCGTTTTTAGTTGCGTTCATTAAGGGTTTAACCCTTGGAGATTGTCACAAAAATTACCGGGCGGCGCTTGGTCTCCTCATTGATATAAGAAGTGGCGACGCTCTGAATTTCCTTCTGCAGATTGTTAGCTGCAAATTGTGTCAGCTTGACCACGCGCTTACGCAGCTCACCAAACAACTCCTGCGACTCATCCTGCGCGATGAAGCCGCGGCTGATAATCTCAAGATCTTTGAACTTACCGTTGTTTTTATCCAGCTCGAGGTTGAGCAGCACAACGCCATCCTGGCTGAGCAGTTCGCGATCGCGCATGGTGGAGCGATCCACATCACCCACCCCGATGCCATCCACGAATACATAACCACCAGGAATGCGTTCACCGAGGCTCATCTCACCGTGGTTGAACTCAATGATCCGTCCATTCTCAACCAGGGCAATTTGCTCCTCTTCCATACCAACCTCACGTGCAAGACGTTTATGTTGCTTGAGCATGCGCAGTTCGCCGTGGACGGGGATAAGGTAGCGTGGCTTCACGAGGTGCAGCAGCAGTTTAATCTCTTCCTGGCTGGCGTGCCCTGAGACGTGCACGGGCATAATGGCTTCATAGACCACATCCGCGCCTTGCTCCATCAGGCGGTTGATCGCGCGATATACGGGCTCTTCGTTGCCAGGAATGGGGTGCGAGGACAACACAATCGTGTCGCCTTGTTTGACGCTGAAGCGGTTGTTGGTGCCGTTCGCCAGGCGACCAAGGATCGAAGTCGGTTCGCCCTGGGAACCGGTTACCAGCAGTACCACTTTGTCGTCCGGCATGGAAAGGGCTTGGTCTGTGGAAACAACAAGTTTCTCATCATAATTTAAGTAGCCAAGTTCTTTGGCGATGCGTGCGTTTTCAGTCATGCTGAGACCCACAAAGCTGACCTTGCGGTCGTGCCTTTTTGCAGTGTCCAATACCTGCTGCATGCGCGAGATTAGCGAAGCAAATGTGGCAACGATAATCCGACCCTTCGCCTGGTAGAAAACCTTATCGAAAGCGTCGTTGATTACGCGCTCAGAGGAGGTCCAGCCAGGTCGTTCGGCGTTGGTGGAATCAGACAGCAGCGCGAGCACGCCTCTGCGAGCGAACTCTGCCAACTTACTATAGTCAGTAGGGCGACCGTCGATGGGAGTGTGGTCAAATTTGTAGTCGCCGGTTTGCACGATAAGACCGGCAGGGGTGTCGATGCCGACGCCGACGCCATCAGGAATGGAGTGGCAAACGTGGAAAAAGTCGACCTTGAAAGGTCCGATTTGCACTGATTCGCCCGCCTGGACGTCGATTAACTTGGGTTCAACTTTCATTCCACGCCGGTTGAGCTTGTTTTTGATCAATCCATTGGTGAGGGGCGTGGCGTAAACTGGTGCGTTTACATATTCAAGCAGATGACCAATGGCGCCGGTGTGGTCCTCGTGGCCGTGG
>CAYPBU010000067.1:0-11455 GCA_964409045.1 uncultured Anaerolineaceae bacterium
ATCGTAAACATAATTTTCGATGGTGTAGGCTGGAACGACATGGTTGATCTCGTCATGCGCCATGGTGCGCGCGCCGAGGTCGTAGAAGCGCGTGATGAGGGTGAGAATGATGATCAGCGCGATCAAGAGCTGTTCGACTGTGAAGTTGGGCCACCAGGGAAAAACGGCTTTATCCAACCAGTGGTCGTTGCGGGATTTAAAGGGGGATGCCAGGCTTTCAACAGACATAAATTTGTCTCCGATATTGATTCTCAGATGATTGGTAACTATACCTTGCCCACTCGAAATCGGCAAGTTATGGAGGGGATACAGGGAGCAAACAATGGTCGGCACGATCCGTTGTAGGGCGGATTGTGCTTTTCAATCCAGCAAGTAGATGATCACGAGATCAAGCCGGATTCAACCCTGGAGAAAGGAGCTCCAGGGCAGGCAAGGAATCCGGCCTATGAAAAGATCAAGGTGTCATTAATCATTCGCAATGATCACGCCTTTCCACCCAGAACACCATTATCGGCGAATTGAGGGCACAATAGGTTGGTCTAGCACGTCTTCACCGGTGCCCTCAATTTCGCCCTACGATTAATTATGCCCGCGAAACAGTTAATTCCTCTCCCGCTTTGCATTACAATTTACTTATGAAACGCCGCATCATCGTTTTACTAATTCTTTTGGGGATGATTTCCGCCTGTATGCCGCAGACGCCGACCCCGACTGAACTGCCTCCCACACTCAACCTGGACCAACTGATGCAGACCTCTGTGTTTGAGGTCACGCAGGCTGCCATGCTCACCCAAGCCGCTCTCCCCAGCGCCACATTCACTCCGCTGCCAACTGCTACCAACACCCCACTACCAACTGTGATTGCGACCATCGCCCGCACTCCCACAGAAGCTGCCACGGCAACCCCCCAGGCTGCTTGCAACCGGGCAGGGATGGGTACCCCCTTCGATCTGACCATTCCAGACGGCACGCAAATTTCGGCTGGCGAAACCTTCACTAAAACCTGGAGGCTGGTCAACTCAGGTTCCTGCAAGTGGACACGGCTCTATAAACTGGTGTTCTACTCCCAAAACCCACTTGGCGCCACGTACGAGCATTTCCTACCGGGCGAGGTGCTGCCTGGTTATGCCATCGACCTGAGTGTCACGTTCAGCGCTCCCCTCGCGCTGGGCACCTACCGCAGCAATTGGATGCTGCAAGCGCCAGACGGGTCGCTTTTTGGGTTGGGGATGAACGCAGACACGCCTTTTTACGTCTCGATTGTCGTTGTCGAAGCTCCCACCACCACCCCCACTCTCACTACCACTCCCACTCCTTGACCTTCGGTCAAAAAATAAACCAGAAGCTCCATTTTAAGATAAGATTAGCCAACTAACTTATAGGAGTAATGGATGACTGGAACGAACCCTCTCGACTCACAAAACATGAACGCCGCAATTGAAGCGCTTGGCTTTAACCTAACCTCAGGTTGGCAGCTCGGACTGCAGTCGGCGATTCCTGAGGTCGGTTCCTTGCAGCAAATCGTGATTTGCGGCATGGGCGGCTCAGCAATCGGGGGGGACTTCACCACAGCTTACCTGGCAGACCAATTGTCCATCCCGGCGATCGCGCATCGCGGTTACGGTTTGCCTGCCTGGGCAAATGGACCGGAAACCCTGGTTATCTGCTCCTCGCATTCCGGCAACACCGAAGAGACGTTGAGTTCATTCAACGAAGCGCTGCAGCGTGGGTGCAGCTTGATGAACATCTGCACCGGCGGCAAACTGGCTGAGCTTTCCATGCAAAACGGGAAGCCTTGCTGGATTTTTGACCACGTCGGTCAGCCCCGCACCGCGATTGGCTGGACGGTTGGGCTGCTGCTGGCGTTCTTTTTCCGTTTAGGATTGATTGAAGATCAATCCCTTGCCGTTGAAGAAGCGGACTCAGTTCTCACGGAAGGTGTTGCCAATCTGGGTGTAGAACGCCCAGTTTCGAGCAATCCCGCCAAGCGGTTGGCAGGGCAGCTGCTGGGCAGGAATATCGTCATTTATGCCGCGGGTGAGCTGGATGTGCTTGCCAGGCGTTGGAAATCAGAGATCAACGAACTCGCGAAAGCCTGGGCAGCCTTTGAAGGCATCCCTGAGATGAACCACAACGCCCTTGCAGGGCTGCGCCATCCCGAAAGCCTTTACGAACACACATCGGCGATTTTCTTACGCACTGATTTTGACCATGAGCGCAACCGGAAACGCATTGAGTACAGTCAGCAATTTTTCCTGCAGGCAGGCGTTGCGGTGGACAGCATCCGAGCGCGTGGTCAGGGCAGACTGGCGCAGATGTTCAGCCTGCTTCAGTTTGGTGATTATGTCTCTTATTACCTGGCGCTTGCTTACGGCGAAAACCCCACGCCCATCGATGTGCTTGTCGAATTGAAAAGGCTCCTGGCAGATTAGCCAATTGATGGATCCGTTATCAGTCGCTCAACATGATCGAACCACTTTTGAATTTCAGAAGGATAATAATCGATGATCTATTACTTTTCAGGAACAGGTAACTCCCGCTGGGTAGCTGAGCAACTCGCCTCAAGGATGGGGGAACGTGCGATAAACATGATTGGACTAAACACAATTCCGTCGGTGGAAGGGCAATTCATTGGCGTAGTTTTTCCCATTTATGCATGGGGAATGCCGGAACCGGTCCTGGAATTTGTGAAGCAACTTAAAGGCAAGCCCGAGTTTGCGTTTGCGGTATGTACCTGCGGCGGAGAAGCAGGATTAGCCATAGAAAACATGGGCAAAGTATTTCCTCTGGATAGTGCCTACTCGGTTGTGATGCCTAACAATTACGTCATGGGCTCCGAACTGGAGACCGCAGAGAGAATTGCATCAATGATTACCGATGCGACTCAGAAATTGGACCGAATCGCGAATCAGCTGATCGCGCGGCAGCCAGAGATCGATGTTCATACAGGAAACCTTTCCTGGATCAAATCCACCGTTTTTAATCTTGGTTTCAACAAAGCCGCCCGAAGGACAAGCCCATTTTTTGTGACAGACAAGTGCATCTCCTGCGGAATTTGCGCCAGGGATTGCCCCGCCCATACCATCACCATGGTAGAGGGAAAGCCGCAATGGGGGAAGAAATGTTATCAATGCACGGCATGCATCAACCTGTGTCCCACGAAGGCCATTGAGTATGGAAAGGGAACTGCGGCAAGAGGCAGGTATCGGATTGAGGATTACCTCAAGTAAATTGAGCCTTCACAAAGAGCCAGTGAATAATGATTTGCGAAACTGACCGATTGATTCTGCGTTTGTTTGCTGAAAAGGATTTACTGGATCTTTTCGATTATCTTTCCGACCCGGAAGTTGTAAGGTTTGAGCCTTATCGACCAATGTCGATGGAAGAGGTCCGGGAAGAACTTAACCGGCGCATCCTCTCAGATGAATTTATTGGGGTCGAGCTGGTTTCCAGCCGCAAATTGATAGGCAACGTATACCTCGGGAAAAGAGAGAACAACACGCTTGAGATTGGCTTCGTTTTCAACAAGCACTATTGGAACCAGGGCTACGCCATGGAGAGCTGCGCGGCATTGATCCGCGAGGCATTTTCAAGCGGCATCACAAGAATTTACGCCGAGTGTGACCCTGAGAATCAGAACTCCTGGAAATTATTGGAGAGATTGGGCTTCACCCGGACCGCTCACCTAAAGCAGAACGTGTTCTTTTGGAAGGACCATCTTGGTCAACCGATCTGGAAGGACACCTATATCTATTCCTACGAAAAAATTTGACACCATCCTGTCCGTTTGACCTTGGAAAAGGATGCCGGATACACCCCACGGGTTTTCTCGCCATCGGCAATACCCACATTGCTCATAGTATGAGGTTTTAACGTGCCGGAAAACCATGTTGTAAGGTTGCAAAAATTGGGAATCATTGACATTTAATCAGTTGGAAAGCTGCCTCGAAATCCGAAAAATTGAATCCTTAAGACGAGCTCATCCTGACGTAAAAGTTTGCTAACGTTTTCCAATTTTCTTAAACTGCTCTGAACCTGGCCTCCCCTATAATTGGAATAGAGAAATTTAGACCACGAGTAAGGTCTAGCTAGCAAAAATGTAACTTGCAGTTCGGGGATAGGAGAAAGCTTAATGAAACGAAGTAAATCCAACCGGTACACCATCCGATGTACTCTAAATTAGTTGTCGAAGAAGAAAGGATCCTCTCTTGATAATAAGAGTAGGGTTTCCTGTCTTTTGCCCGGCAGCAGAAATGATTCTGCTTGCGATCGGCTTCCAGATTGTCCAAGCGTCTGAAATCAACGCCAGTGGTGATAATAATGGCGGCCCAAAAGGAGTGAAATAGGTGCACATAAACCTGGCTCGACACCTTTGGAAATCTATGTCAATTAGCAAATGCAACTAATAGGGAGATGCACCATGAAACAAAGCAAGTTTTTGAACATCTTATTTTTACTCGTATTGCTGGCTTCCATGATGGGAAGCAACACCAGTGCGGTGAGGGCAGAGGCTGCCGTGCCACTGATTGGCACCTTGCCCAACAAAACCGAAAAGATAACCCAGAATGTCCCGTTAGCGGTCAATGTGGTCTCAGATTGGAACGCCATCGTCCAGGAAATCCTTCAGCCTACGAGCATGATGATGGGTGGCATCTCCATGGCTACTGCCTTTGTCTACTTTGGGTATTCACAGGCCGCCGTCTACGACGCCTTGTTGGCAATTGAGGGCGGCTACCGACCGTATGCCTATTCACCTGCAGTGAAAGAACCCACGGCATCACGCGAAGCAGCCGTGGCTGCAGCAACCTACACAGTCCTCAGCTATTACTTTAACCTGCACGGTTTAGCGCACGAGCTCATGATGCTTCAAATAGAGTATGATGCTGCGCTGGCTGCCATCCCAGCCAGTCCTGAGAAGGTTGCCGGTCTTGCCATCGGGCAGGCCGCTGCCAACGCGATCATCACTCTGCGAATTGGCGATGGTGTTCTGGACCTGACAGAGACGTACACGGTTTTGCCCTCCGGGCCTGGAATCTGGGAACCTACCAAGAAGCCAGACGGTACAATTGTCCCTCCAGTCGATCCCTGGATGGCTACCTTGAAGCCATTTTTGCGCACCAACCCGGATGATTACCGCCCTGGAACGCCATATGGCTTCACCTATGACCCAGCTACACCACCATATGATGCAACTGAACTCGCCGCGAGTGCCGCCTATCAGGCAGACTTCGCAGAGACCAGGGATTGGGGCGGGGCTATGAGCTCCTTACGTACGCCTGACCAAACTGCGACAGCAAATTTCTGGACGACAAATATGGTCATCCAGGTCAATGATGCTTACCGGAAGGTGGCGGTAACTCATAGCCTGGATCTCCTGCAAACCGCCCGCCTTATGGCGATGGGTAATACGGTTGCCGCTGACAGCCTGGTTCTGACTTTCGACTCTAAATATACCTACAGCTTCTGGCGCCCCATCACCGCCATCCGGCATACCAACATGGACGGAACTTATTCTGCAACCGAACTAAACACCTGGATGCCGGCGGTGATGATGCCAAGCTTCCCCGAGTATGTGACCGGCCATAGTTCCTTTATGTCAGCACAGGCTGAGGTATTAACCCAATTCCTTGGCACAGACCAGATTGATATCGATCTCATCAGCACTGCTACTGCCACAACCAGGCACTACACCACCGCACAGGAACTTCGAACCGAAGTGGGTAATGCCAGGATTTGGGGTGGTTTACACTATCGTTCATCCAATGTATTGGCAGAAGCTCTTGGACAGCAATTTGTGATTGACGCGCTGGTTGTTAATGGATACTTTGCACCCAACCCTTTAATTTTCTTGCCAATGATAATGGTTGGCGGGTAATGGATGTCTGATTTGTGTTAATCCTAAAAAACGACCCAGTCGGACTGGTTTCTTGTCACCAATGTGACATTTCGTAACAACCAACTCTGACCGTCCAACCAGGGGGAGGGAGCAATCCCCCCCTGGATTGTAAACTCAGGGGGATCAGTAAATCCCGTTCAAGCACGAACTTGAGTTTGAACTCTTGATGTGAGACAAGAAGAAACAAAAGGCTTTTAAATTGAGCCTTTTGCTTCTTCTTGGTAATTAGTAGACCTGCTAGAGCAGTCTGAACGGTTTCAAGCCCTGTCTACCTGATGATCATCGGCATATAGGCCATAATGTGCTGCTGGGCGACTTTGAGATAAGTCTCATCGTCATAACTGTTGTATTCAGAGTAAGCGATGGTCGCCAGACCAGCCGGGCTGACACTGACGGCTACAAACTGCGCTTCGTCAGCATATTGGTCGCCGTTATCGATCGTATCGCAAATCCAGTATTGTAAAATTTCCCCGTCCCGTAACTCACCGCAATTGCCAGATTCCTCACCGTAAGCTGCAGCTGGACGGGCGATTCTGAGTTGGGCAGGCGCCGTGTCCACATGGGCATCCATGTAGGCGATGATTGGAAGGCCTTGTGCGTCTACCGCCTGTGCGAGACCGATATTGCCTGGTGGCATGCCTACAAGGTCCAAATAGTAACAATCGTAGGCATCAGAGCCGTAACAATTTCCTCCAGAACCTACATACTCAGCATACTTTACCCACTCGACATCTTCATCATAGTAAACCAAGCGCATTACATCCGACGGATTATCTGGAGCATGCAGGGAGAGGTATTGACCTGGGTGATTTAATTCGTCTATCGTCAGACACTCGTATTCCGGGTTGGAGCAGCTTCCGCCAAATCCCTGGTAATGCGCCAATATGACGCTACCATAATAGGGCTCATAGAACGCGATGTAAGCTGTGCCATCATTCTGGTTGATATCCATTGAAACATGCGAACCGTAATTTAAATTGTCGCTTGAAGCCACTGTTACGCAATGCCAGTTGTTTCCATCACCACAATCTCCGCTGCCTGAGCCAACCCAGTTGGCAATCTTCACAGCCCCGTAAGGACCAAGGCTGGACGAAACGTGATAAGCGATGATCGGCGTGTCGTTAATCATAGAATACTTTACGGAGGTATAGGTGCCACGAACTTGGCTCCCGAGATCTGAGTCATCCACTGTGTTAATGGTCCAATTGCCTGTAAAACCATTGTAGGTCGCGACTCTTAGCGATTGCGTGCTCTCGTGGTAATAGGAGATCGCGATTCTGGAAAAGCCCGGAATGGGAGGGGAAGGTGGAACATAGATCACATCGATGGAGGTGAACTTTCCAGCCAAAGTATCAGTGTCAACATGCTCGCACACCCAATTGGCATTCCCTGGGCAATTGCCAGTGCCCGGGGTGACTTCGTACGCCATTACCAGGTCGGCATTCCTATCGTCATAATAACTGATATAAGCCTTACCCGTTTTTGGATGGTGGGCAATTGCGACATACCTCCCTACGTCAGACGTGGCGTAGCGGGAGACATACTCGATGGACCAGGGCTCTTTTGCCGGGTGACCCGTGGTCGTGGGAGCATCCGCCGACACTGAGCCGACATTAAGAAACAAGATTAGTAAAAAGCCTAAAACGCGCCAAGATTTCCTCATTTCCTCCAAATTAGTTACGCAATGTATGTCCTCGACTTTGTTTGAAAACTAAAAGGGCAGCTTAAGTTCTTAGCTGTGCAGGAAAGGTTGAATTGAGATAAATGGAGTGGATGTGGTAGAGGAGTGATTTTCAGGTGACACCTATCATCAAAATCACTATGTCTGTAGTATAGCATTTTTTTTAAAAAAATTCAAGCAAATTGAGGTAAATACACGCAAGAGGATACTTTGAGTTAAAAAATCTAAGGGAATGAAGGATTTTGCTTGGTTTTTTGGAAATTTGTCCCTCAGCCAGCAAGGATTGGATTGCAACCCTGTGAGAATCACAGAGAGTCGCCTGATAGTTGGTCGAACAAGTCTATACATGGTGAGGTTTTTTTATATAGCTTTATGTAAAATAATAAAGTTGTACTATACAAAAAGAGGAGATATATGAAAAAGTTAAATTCAATCAGTATTTTAGTTCTTATTACCTACCTTGCCATGGTCATCGTCAACGGTCTCGCGAATGCGTTACCGATCAACGGCATGATCACTGGGGACATCTCGGATTCTTACCTTAACCTATTTGCACCAACTGGCATTACTTTCATTATTTGGGGCGTAATATACCTGTTACTTGCATTGCACACTGCCTATCAGCTCGGTTTCTTCCGTAAGGAAGGCAAAGATGTCAAAACCGCCCTATTGAAAGAAGTTGGCACACTGTTCGCAATTTCATCTTTGGCTAACGTAGCATGGATCTTCTCGTGGCACTACAAGAATATTCTCCTTTCGATGCTGTTCATGCTGGTCATCCTGGTCTGCCTGGCTCTGATCTACATCCGCATCAACAAGGAGAAACTGACCGCCAACGAAAAAATCTTTATTCGTCTTCCCTTCAGTGTCTACTTCGGCTGGATCACGGTCGCGACCATTGCCAACGCCACAACATTGTTGGTTGACAAGCTTGGTTCGCCGGTGAACTTGCTTGGTATCTCTGAGGTGGTATGGACTGTTATCATTTTGTTGGTTGGCTTGCTGATCGGTGTGGTCACAACACTCAAGCATCGCGACGCTGCCTATGGCTTAGTGCTCGTCTGGGCTTACATTGGTATCCTGATCAAGCACCTGATGAATAAGCCTTTACCCGATGGCTTTAACTCACAATATCCTGCTGTGATCGTGACACTTATCATCAGCCTGGTTGTGTTTGTGGCAGCCATCATTTTCACCCAGCTGAAAACAAAAAACAAAAAATAGTCAATTGCATCTGATTTGCAAACGGGAGACGAAGTAATTCGTCTCCCGTTATTTTTGTTAAGTGTTGTCGGCTTACTGGACCATCAAACTACAGCAGCGTTGTGAGGTCGCTTCGTAGATCGCGTTCTTTCCAATAACTTTAGCAACCGGGGGCGGTTGTAGCGCTGAGCGATAATGCAGGGAAAGTTGGCGAGCAGGGCGAAGAGCAGCATGTACCAGAGGAACGTTGCAGGAAGAAACAATCCGAACACCCAAAACGGAAGGATTATCAGCCAGTGCGTCAATTCCGCGCGGCAGGATTCACGCAGAAAACGAACCAAATTTTCCTCCGAAATGTTTTCCAGTTCTCTCTTTTTGTACCCCTTTTTTTTCCAGAGTGCTCCGCCATCCGGCAGGTGATGCTTCCACCGTTTTACTTTAAAAAGCGTTTCATAAATCTGGCCCTCTTTTTCGAAAGGGTGGGGACGAAAGAAGAACGCACGTGGATTGAAGATTATTTCTGGCAGATATAGGCAAATATAGGTCGCGGACAAGCTGATGGCGATCCAGATTGCAAAGCACAGGAAAAGCTCCCATCCTTTGGATAAAAAGAAGATTCTCACACTTTATCCTCTCCGGCGATAAGCCGCCCTTTCCATCTTACCGGCAAACGAAAAGCCTTGGTAATCAGGGAAATGATAAAGATCAACAAGAACGCAATGATCAAGACCGGGAAGAAGAGGATGGGCAGGATCTGGAAGCGACCGATTTTTTTGGAGAGAATAATAAGAACGACGACCCACAGCGGGTAAAGCACGCCATAAGCGATGATCATGGGCAGCTTATCATTCAGTAGCGCATCCAAAAGATAGAAAGGCACATTTGCCATGGATCCAATCCAGAAGAAGGTCATCAAAAACGCCGCGATAGGCGTCTTGGCGGCACCGACCGCGAAGTTCTTTACCCAGCCCTGAACCAAACTGCGCAGCCCACCCGGGTACATTCTGTAGGAAACATCTTCATCTCCCATGAAAAGTTGGTAGGGCAGCTGCCATTCTTTCAATTTTTGTCCGAACGCCATATCTTCCACGACACACTGACGCACACTGGCATGCCCGCCGATTGTGTCGTAATCGGTTTTGGGAATGAGCAGAACTGGACCATGCACCCCGATGTTGGTCTTCCATGGCAGGGTAGTGCCATTGGCTGCAATCTGAACCAGGTTGAAAACCAGCGAGAGCTGTTCATAAGGCTTTTCGGTCAAATGATAGGGTTGAACTGAAATGGTGGATCCCTCGTTCAGATAAGCCTGGACGAGCCGTGAAAGCCCATCTTTTCCAAGCCTGACGTCCGCGTCGAGGAAGAGCAAAAGTGAGCCGGTTGCCACGTTAGCGCCATTTTGGCACGCCCAGGTTTTTCCGGTCCAACCTTCAGGTTTATCGTCCAGGTTGATTAGGGTTACGCCATTTGCTTCGGCGACTTGGGCTGTGCCATCCGACGAGTCGTCGTTGGCGCAGATTATCTCGTGGGGTTTAAGGGACTGGGCTTGCAAATCCTTGAGCAGAAGTTGAAGATTCTGTTCTTCATTGCGGGCAGGGATGATGATCGAAACTGGGGGGAAATCACCGATTTTTTTGGCTGCAGGAAGCGCTGGGAATCGATTAAACAGGATCACGGAGAAGGCGATCCCCAGGGACAGAATAATGAGATTGACTACTTCAAAGGTCATGACAATTAGCGTTTCAGGGCCTTTATCACCGCGTTGGCTGCCAGCTTGCCGGTCATGACAGAGATCGGAACGCCAGATGGGCTGAAGGTCCACTGTCCGCACTGCAGCACGTCCTGGATTGGTGTTTTGATTGACTGTCCCATGGTCTTGAAACGGTTTGGTGACGGCATTTCAGGGTTGGTGAAAGCCCAACCGGTAATTGCTCCTTGTTTGCTACCGGTGCGGTGTTCAATCGTGAGAGGGGTCGACGAGAAGCTGAAGAGTGTCTTCTTGCTTAGATCGGGCAAGAGGTGTTTTTCAAAAACTTCAATGATCTTTTGATTGCAGAATTGTTTAAATTCTTCGTACTGACCCGCATCCGAGAAACACTTCACCAGGCTGTAATCCATTAGTGAGCTGATAACCATGCCGGTTTTTCCTTCCGGGGCGAGGGAGGGATCGCGCAGGGAGGGGCAGGAAATTTCGTAGGTGGTTTTTTCAAGGTAAGAGTCCAACCATTCGAGCAGGCGGTCATTTCCTTGCTCAGCCGCGGTTTCCCAATTGCCGAGCAGGTACATCCCCTGCGTGTCGGGGGTGTAGAATGCGTGGGTGCCAATCCGTTCCCTAACAAACTCTTTTTCGAAGTCGGCAGCGAGGAAAAGCGTGTAAATGGAATCTGAGCCTTTGCCTGCTTCAGTGAGAGCGCGCTGATGCTGGACCTTGGGATCACTCGTCCCCGAAACAATCTGATAGAGCGAATTTTGGTCTGCCGCCCAGATGAGCTTTTTGTAGCCAGCTTTTTGACCGTTCGAAAGCACAACCTCATGTGCTTGCGCGTCGACGCTGATGACGGAGGTATTGGTCAAGAGCTCCCCGCCGGCTTCGCTGACTTTATTGGCAAGCTGCTCAACGAAGCTCCCGGTTCCACCCATTGGATAGAAGTAATCGAGATAAAGCCCGAAGTAAC
>CAYPBU010000068.1:0-11230 GCA_964409045.1 uncultured Anaerolineaceae bacterium
TGATGGCGAGACCAAGTATGTTGCTTTGACCGACATCTTGGGTGCAGAAGACGCATTTGGTGACATGGACTTCAAAGTGGCGGGTACCCGCAATGGCATCACCGCCCTGCAGATGGACATCAAAATCAGTGGCATTACCCCTGCGATCATGGCGGAAGCGCTGGATCGTGCCAAGTCGGCCCGGTTCTACATCCTCGAGCAGATGCTGGCGACGATCGCCGAGCCTCGCCCGAGCCTGAAGCCGCACGTGCCACGGATTGAGTCTGTAAAAGTTCCGATCGACAAGATCGGCGCAATCATCGGCCCCGGCGGCAAGAACATTCGCGCCCTCCAGGAAGAAACCAACACCAAGATCGATATCGACGACGATGGCACGGTTTATATTGCCTCCGTGGATGGCGTCGGCTTCGAAGAAGCCCGCGATCGCATCCTGGCAGTGACCGAAACCGCAGAAATCGGTAAGATCTACACCGGCAAGTGCGTTCGGGTAACCGACTTTGGCGCATTCATCGAGATTTTGCCCGGTATTGACGGCATGGTTCACATTTCCCAGCTTTCCAGCGAACGTGTTGAAAAGGTTGAGGATGTGGTCAATGTAGGCGATGAACTAACCGTTATGGTGACCGACGTCACACCCGAAGGCAAGATCCGCCTTTCGCGCCAGGCTCTGCTTGAGGGCTGGACTCCCGAGGAAGCGCGCGAGCACGACAAGCCCAAGGGCGGCAAGAGCGGTGGCGACCGCCGAAGTGCTGGTGGCGACCGCCGTGGTTCTGGAGGTGATCGCAGAAGCTCTGGTGGAGACCGCCGAGGTTCTGGTGGTGATCGCCGGGATCGCAGAAACTAAATTGACTAAGTTTTTTGGAACAGGATGCCATTTGGCATCCTGTTCTTTTTTATAATGCGAGATAGGTGAAACTCCTTCTTTGGAATAGTATCGTGGGTTGAAGGGTAAGTTTGCGCTTGACTCACCCAAATAAATGATTTACCGATTCTCATAATTAAGATATACTTTTAGCATGGTTAGCGAGTTTTCGCGCAAGCGGAGTAACCTCGGCGTTCGTTATGGTTTGATTGCCGGATTGTTTTTCACACTGGCTGCCTGGGGGTTGGATGCCATCGTCTTAACCCGGTATCATGCTACGCTGCCTTTTCTCAAATTCGTACCTGCACTGATAATATGCATCCCCGCAGCCATGCTGGCGGGATACCTGACCGCAAAAGCTGAGAGCGGGATGCTTGGACTGGTTATTTGGGGCGGTCTGGCGGTGCTATATACGTTTTTGGTCATCAATTTGCCAACGAAATTCGCCCCTTGGTTTTTGAGCAAAATCCATCCGGAACTCAGCCCGATCCTCCATTTTGAAGATCTGATTGGGCTTTGGGGTTACTGGTTCTATTGCCTTTTTGCGATTGGGATCACATGTCTGCTCTGCGGTTTACTGGAAAATGTGATGCTTGACCAGGGCTTAGCATCCTCGAGTCTGCTCGGCGCCCAAATGCCTTTCGTGTTCTGTGCGTTAATCATGCTGCTTTCCGGATTATTCGGCGATATTTTACTGACCAGGGATTTTCGAAAACCGGTCGTAGCGTACGATCAACTTTTCAATAATGCCGCAATCTACCACGGTCAGAACGTAGATGATCAGACAAAACGCATTTTGCGCCTGGGGACGGTTGATGTTTTGGGCGACCTGGTGCTCCAACCGCACACTTTGACCTTGGTGGAGATCGATCGTTACCTTTCCTTGACGAAGTTACTTGTTGAATTTGATGATCAAACTGCCATTTGCCAGGCTGTTCAGTCCAACCCGACCTTCTGCAAGCTGATCGAATTATCGCCGCAAAGCAATAAACCATACCACTTTGAGAGGCAAAAATTTTCAGGGGTTGATTCTGCTAATGATGATATAATCGGCTTTAGCATTTTTCCAGCACCACTAACAACCTAATTAGATATTGTCACACATCCACTGGCTGATGCCTAACAAAGTTCAATTAAGGATATTTTGATGACAAGTGAACTACTGAACGTACAAGGATTGGAAACTCAGTTCAACACCCCGGAAGGGGTTGTCCACGCCGTAAATGGCGTCGACTTTACACTCAAGGAAGGGGAGACTTTGGGAGTTGTCGGCGAGAGCGGCTGTGGTAAGAGCGTATCGATGCTTTCCATCCTCCGCCTGATCCAACAACCTCCTGGCAAGATTGTGGCTGGGAAAGCCATATTCCGCGGGAAGGATCTACTCCAGATGACCAACGAAGAAATTCGCCACGTCCGAGGCGGCCAGATTTCGATGGTCTTTCAGGACCCCATGACCTCTTTGAACCCGGTCATGACGATTGGAAAGCAATTGGCCGAACCCCTCATGCTTCACCTGGGCTTGAATAAAGAACAGGCACGCGATAGATCGGTCGAGCTGCTTGAGCAGGTCGGCATTCCACGCGCCGCAGACCGTCTAAAGGATTATCCGCACCAGTATTCTGGTGGTATGCGCCAGCGTGTCATGATTGCCATGGCGCTCAGTTGTGCCCCGCAAATCCTGATCGCGGACGAGCCTACCACAGCGCTGGATGTGACCATACAGGCGCAGATCGTTGAGCTTGTGATCCGCTTGCGCGAAGAAGTTGGCATGGCAATTATTTGGATCACGCATGATCTGGGTGTGGTCGCGAGCATCGCGCACCGCGTGAACGTCATGTATGGCGGTTTTATTATAGAGGAATCACCCATCAAAGACCTCTACGCTTATCCTTGCCATCCCTACACGATTGGTTTGCTTGGTAGCCTGCCCCAAATCCACGAAACGCGCCGTCAGCGCCTGTATTCGATTGAAGGCATGCCGCCCATGCTCTACCAAAAGCCGCATAGCTGCCCATTTTCTCCACGCTGCCGTTGGGTTGTGGAGCACTGCCGTTTAGAAAATCCCCCTCTTGTACCGGTGGGCGATAACCATCGCGTCGCTTGCTGGGTAGACACCACCACAGGGAGAGAGCGCTAATGACCGAAAACAACGATGTATTGGTAAGAGTTGAAGATCTCAAAATGCATTTCCCGATCTATCGGGGGGTCATTCAGCGACAGGTAGGCGCGGTGCGTGCAGTGGATGGCGTAAGTTTCAGCATCCACAAGGGCGAAACGTTGGGGTTGGTGGGTGAGTCTGGCTGTGGAAAGTCCACAACCGGTCGCACTATCCTCCAGCTCTATAAACCCACTGCCGGGAAGGTATTCTTCGAGGATGTTGAGCTCTCCAAGCTTCGTCCTGAACCGATGCGTTTGATGCGCAAGAAAATCCAAATGATCTTCCAGGATCCATACGCGAGCCTGAATCCACGCATGACCATCCGCGACATCATCGCTGAGCCATTGGTGGCTTTTGGTTCCGCCACCGGCAAGGAAGTGGATGAACGCGTACGCAGTTTGATGAGCATGGTCAAGCTCGACCCGGACTTTATGCTGCGCTACCCCCACGAATTTTCAGGCGGTCAGCGCCAGCGCATCGGGCTTGCGCGTGCCATGGCAAACAACCCAACTTTTGTGGTTTGTGATGAGCCTATTTCGGCGTTGGATGTTTCAATTCAAGCCCAGGTGATCAACCTATTTGAAGATCTGCAGAAAGAACTGGATCTGACGTACCTGTTTATCGCGCATGACCTTTCCATGGTGAGGCACATCAGCGACCGGGTTGCAGTCATGTACCTGGGTATCATCGTGGAGCTCGCGGATCGGAATGAAATTTACGCCAATCCAGTGCACCCCTATACGAAAGCACTATTATCTGCTATTCCTGTTGCGGATCCTGTCTATTACGAAACCCGCAAACGTATCGTTTTGGAAGGCGATGTGCCTTCACCTGCCAACCCACCCTCAGGTTGCCGATTTAGGACACGCTGTCCTATTGCCGAAGATTATTGCGGGCAATCACGACCTGAATTCAAGGAGATCGCTCCTGGGCATTTTGTGGAATGCTTCAAGTGGGATCATTCAGACAATCAAAGGAGGTAGCCTGATAAGAATCGCAATTGATCAGAGTTACAAAATTGTCACAACAAAAACAAACATTTCTCTCAAGGAGGAGAAAAACAATGCGTAAATTACATGTTTTGTTAGCTGTTCTTTTGGTGGCAGGCATCGTGCTATCTGCATGTCAACCTGCAGTGGCACCGACTGCGGCCCCAACCGAACCACCGGCTACCGAGCCCGTGGCAACTGAGCCTGCGGCTACAGAGCCCGTGGTTGAGGAAACAGCCGCTCCAGCGATGGAGTTCAAGTCCAAGGATCCCTCGACCCTGACAATCGCCTATGCTGACCTCAGCGTCGACACCCTCGACCCGGCTCTGGCGTATGACACCATGTCTGGCGAAATCCTGCAGAACGTTTACGAAACCCTGGTCTTCTATGATGGCGAGAGCCTGAGCGATTATGTGCCCAAGCTGGCCTCTGAGATGCCCACGATTTCTGCTGATGGTTTAACCTTCACGTTCAAAATTCGCGAAAACGTCAAATTCCACAATGGCGACGTACTAACCCCCACCGATGTGGCATACAGCTTCCAGCGTGGTTTGCTGCAGGGCGGCACATCTTCACCACAGTTGCTGCTTTCTGAGGCATTCCTTGGTGTTGGTGTGGATGATATCTCTCTGCTTGTCGATCCCGAAGGCAACCTCTATGATGACCGGGCTGGCATTATTGCTGCTGATCCAGCGGTCGTAAAAGCTGCCTGCGAAACCGTTCAGGCTGCACTTGTGGCTGATGATGCCGCTGGCACTGTTACCATGACTCTCAAACAACCCTGGGGTCCTTTTGTCTCCACGATCGCCAATAACTGGGGATCAATCATGGACAAAAAATGGGTTGTTGAAAATGGTGGTTGGGATGGAACCTGCGATACCTGGCAGAATTTCTATGGCATGGCTTCCGCAGATGATCCCTTCAGCATTATCGCTAATGGTACAGGTCCCTTCAAACTGGACAAATTCGTCAACCAGGACGAAATCGTTCTGGCTCGCAACGATGATTACTGGCGCGAACCCGCCAAGCTTGCCAAAGTTGTATTCAAACAGGTCCCAGAATGGGGCACCCGCTTTGCTATGATGCAGACTGGCGATGCTGACCTCGTGACCGTTCCTGCTGCCAACCGTTCTCAGATGGACGCATTGGTTGGCGAGATGGCACAGTACGACGCTGCCACGGGCAAATACGGCGAACTTGCCGGAGTTTGCGGGTACGATGGCTCGAAATTGGCTGCAGAGAAATTTGTTCCTTGCGAAGCCGGCGCTTCCTCAGAGAATCCCTTTGTCCTGCGCATCGGTCGCCCAGTCCTTTCGATGGACGTCCTGCTGCCAAACTGGAACATCGCGACCTCCGAAGAAAGCCCGAACCCCTATATTGGCTCTGGTAAATTGGATGGCAACGGTATTCCCGCCGATTTCTTCAGCGACATTCATGTCCGCAAGGCATTGGCATACTGCTTTGATTGGGAAACCTTCATTTCCGACGTGTTCGCTGGTGAAGCTGTGAAATCCTTCCAGCTGCCACTCCCCGGCATGGTCGGCTACGATCCTGATCTGCCCCAGTACGATTTTGATCTTGCCAAGTGCGAAGAAGAATTCAAACTGGCTGATATCGACAAGGATGGCATTGCTGCTGGCGATGAAACCGATGGTACAGACGTTTGGAACTTGGGTTTCCGGGTTCAGATGGCTTACAACCAGGGTAATAACACCCGCCAGACCATTGCTGAAATTCTCTCCAGCAATCTTGCTGCAGTCAACCCGCTGTTCAGCGTAGAAACCCTGGGTCTCCCCTGGGCAACCTACCTGCGCATTCAGCGCGCCAAGCAGCTTCCTCTGCTGACCGGTGGTTGGTTGGAAGATATCCACGATCCTTACAACTGGTTCCAGCCCTACACCTATGGCACCTATGGTGGTCGCCAGGGTCTGCCCACAGAACTCAAACAGGAGTTCCAGGCTGACCTCGTGAAAGCAGTCACCGAACCCGACGAAGCAACTCGTGCAGAGCTTTACAAGGCTATCAGCATGAAGTACTACGAGCTGGCAGTGGCTATTCCTCTGGAAACAACCACCACCCACGGCTTCACCCAGCGTTGGGTGCACGGCCAGGTTTTGAACCCGATTTACTCTGGTGGTATCTATTACACCTGGTATAAGAATTAGTTTTAGATAATCAATGTTAATGGGCGTGGGGGCTCGGAAACGAGCCCCCCACCCCCATGGTTTTGGGCTGTGGGATGGGGTGGAACAACAGTTTCACTTTATCCTCCAACTCAAAACGACAGTGGAAGAGGTTGATTTATGACAACATACATTATCCGGCGCTTGCTTTTGGTACCCGTCCTCTTGATCGGAGTTACATTTCTTATCTTCGGTATGATGCAATTGCTTTCCCCAGTGGAACGCACAGCGCTGTATCTGAAAGATTTCCCAAAGAATGACAAACAGATCGAAGGGCTGATTAAGCGCTACGGCTTCGACAAACCAGTCTATGTACAGTATTGGAACTGGATGACGGGTGTTGAGAATCCTGCCACTGGCGAACGCGAAGGTGGCATCTTAAACGGTGATTTTGGCTACTCCCGTTCTTCTTCCATGCCTGTCAGCCAGCTTATCTCAAGAAGATTTCCAAACACGGTAGACCTGGCTTTGTGGGCTATGGCGCCCATGATCTTGGTTGGCATTTGGTTAGGGGTGCAAGCTGCAGTACACCAAAACACCTGGATAGACCAGGGCTTGCGTATGTTTAGCATTGTCGGCACATCTTTCCCGACGTTTGTGTTTGGCTTATTGGTATTGATGATCTTTTATGCCAAGCTACAGTGGCTGCCGCCAGGTCGTTTGAGTGGTTGGGCTTCGGCAATCGTTGACTCGGCGCAATGGCGAACTTACCTCAATATTCTCTCAATTGACTCTCTTTTGAACGGACGTTTTGACATCTTCCTGGATGTGATGCGCCATATGCTTCTGCCGATTTTGACGCTTTCTTACATCAACTGGGCGGGCTTTTTGCGGGTGACCCGCAGCTCGATGCTTGAAACTCTACGCCAGGATTACGTGATTACCGCTCGCGCGAAAGGTTTGGCTGAGCATGATGTTATTTTCGGTCATGCCAGACCTAACGCGTTGCTGCCGGTCATCACCATGGCAGGCTTTTCGATTGTTGGGTTGTTAGGCGGCGTTGTGATCACCGAGTCTGTCTTTAACTATCCCGGGATCGGAGCAGCCGCCGCGCGTGCCGCGACGAGCCTGGACATCGTCACCATGCTGGGATTCGCAATCTTCAATGGTTTGATTCTGATTGTTGCGAACCTGGTTGTGGATATTGTTTACGCCTTCATCGATCCGCGCGTCCGGCTTTCATAAGGAGAAACCCAATGACAATTGCTGAACCCACTGAAAACATCCCATCTGGCGACAACCGTCTGCTGGGTGATGATGTAAAAATGCGCGAAATCGGGAGGCTGGAACGCTTCCTTGGACCGGATAACTACCGAATCGTAAAAGGCTTGGTGAAAACCCCTGCCTCTCGGATAGGTTTCTTCCTGGTATTCTTTTTTGCATTGATTGCGATCTTCGCGCCTTTAATCATTGCCCCTGTTCCGCCGAATGATCAATACAAGATCCCTCGCGATGGTTACAAGAACGATCCGCGACCACCTGGCACTGAATGGAAAAAACAAGTGCCCGAAATGCCATTTTGGTATAAAACCCTTACCGGAAAAGATAAGTGGGTGCATTTGATGGGTACCTCGGAAGGTTCCTATGACATCTTTTATGGTGTCATTTGGGGCACACGCACTGCTTTTACAACCGGCTTGGTTGTCACTGTTGCGACCTTCCTGCTCGGTGTGATTTATGGCTCCATTTCTGCGTATTATGGTGGAATTGTCGATAACCTGATGATGCGCATCCTGGATGTGTTGATGATCTTACCAAGTACATTGGCGGCCTTGATCTTGGCCGCCGTGTTGACCCCCAAGATTGGAAAGAGCGTGCTACCGGTGATGATTGCGCTGATTGCGTTTGGCTGGATGGGATACGCGCGTATTATTCGCGGCGATATTCTTTCCATCAAGGAACGCGATTACATCATGGCTGCCAAGGTGAGCGGTGTTAAGAACAGCCGAATTCTGTTCAAACACATCATCCCAAACGCGATTTTCCCAACGCTTGTGTTGGCTTCGCTGGGGATTGGCGATGTGGTACTCTCGTTTGCCGCGCTTTCCTTCCTTGGCATCGGTACTGAAACGGGCTACGCGGACTGGGGGCAGTTGCTCAGCTTCGCGCGTAACTGGATTAGCAGCCTGGGAGAATACTGGTACATCGTGGTGTTCCCCGGCTTGACCCTGGTACTGTACGTGATGGGTTGGAACCTGATCGGAGACGCGATGCGCGATGTGCTCGACCCGCGCATGAGGGGCAAGGGGTAGTTATTGAATCAATGAAAAAACCGGCGCTCTTTCGCCGGTTTTTTTTGTCTCTTTATATTCGATTGATCAATCAAGTATTTTTGCTTGTAGGGCGAGATTGGAAGCACCAGAACTTTGATTGAGTGTGACGTTTTCGTGCTTCCAATCCGCCGAAAACAATAAAATCAATGAATTCGCGCATGGCGGATTGAGGGCACTGTGAGCAATGCGATGGACATACGCAATGTGCCCTCAATACCCTGCTTCGCGGGCACTTTGTCTCGCCCTACGGTTGATCTAATTTGTCGAGTATACAAAGGACGTGAATTGCGAAAAGGGTTTTAAGAGAAGCGATTTACACATTCGCCGTCAGGCGTTCGTGCCAGAACTGCAGCTGGCAACGGGCATCGGTTTCTATGGAAACATACCTTTCAATCAGCGCGCAGGGAAAATCGGGGCATTCTGCACAGGTTTGGTGAACGCGGTTGGAAGCGCATTTGCGCAATGCGCAGTCCGAGCACATTTTACTTTCAAGCCGCTGCTGGCTGTGGCAGCCCTGGCAGGTCATCTCAGAGGGAGAATACCATCTGCTCTCGCTCGAATACTCCGCCGCCAGCCAGACCTGGTGAGCCTGATCCTGCTTTTGGGTCGCCTGGTACACGGGGCATTCCTCACAATTCAAGCCGCAAAACGACCAATGAGCCATTTCGCCTCCTTTCGCTAAACGAACGGTTCTGACTTGAAAAGCAGCATGAATCATGCCAGTATCGGATTGGTGGAGGGTAAGCTCATTAGTGGTCTGATAAAGTAAGCCGCATCGGAGGATGCTTGGCTTGCAGGAGGGTGAAGCCCAGGTTTTCGTAAAGCGGCTGCCCTTCCGGGCTGGCATCCAGGTCTATGTATGAAAGCTTCAGATCGTGGGCTTTTTGGATGAGAGCTTGCATGATCGCGCTCGCCAGACCCTGGTGGCGAAACTCAGGCCAGGTGAGGATATTGATTATTCGTCCGAATTTGCCTTCCGGTGCGGCGGACTGCCACATAACCTGGAAGACCTGCAGGAATCCAGCCGCGGCAATCGCTTCACCATCCTTGGCGATCCAGGCGAAGAGGTCGTGCTCGAGATGTTCCAAAAGAAAGGTTTCAAGCTGGGTTGTTGCCTTTGGCAAATCGTCGGGGAGTGTGGGATGACCAAGGGCGCTTAAAAAATCCAGCCGTGCCAGAATTAACAAAGGAATATCTTCCAGTGTGGCTGGGCGAATTGTGAGCGGCATGTCAGCGGTTGTCCTCATTGAGGGACTTGTTGCGGTAGATGAGGTCAGGGCGGGTCTGCCAGCCCTGGCTTTCCCAAAAGGCATTGCCCTGTTCGTTGCCCGCGAAGACCAGCATGCCAGCCCTGTTGATCCCCTCTGCCCTGAGAGCGTCACAGGCGGCGTCCGCGAGCTTCTTTCCGATGCCTTTCCCCTGGTGTTCAGGCAGAACAATAGCGTGGTAAATGTAGCCGCGCCTGCCGTCATGACCGGCGAGGATGCCGCCGACCACCTCATTACCAATTTGTGCCACGAAACAAGTGTTCGGGTTGCGCTGCAGGAATAATTGGATGCCAGTTTCGCTGTCGTCCAGGCTTCGGAGCCCTCTGCTAAACCCAGGAACACTGTTCCACAAGGCAAAGAGGGCTGGATAATCCTCAAGTGTCATCAAACGCAGAACCGCTTCGGGCATGATCTGGACTTACATCATGCCGTAACGTGCCAATGCTGTGTTGAGGATCATGTTGATCAATTCGGTATGGCTAATGCCATCAGCGTTGGCTTCGATCACAATGTCAGACAACTTGGGCATCAAACCCGGCAGCGGATTGATCTCGAGGATGTAAGGCTTGTAATTGTCGTTCTTGTCGAGCCGGAAGTCGATCCGGGCAAAATCGAGCGCGCCGGTCACACGGAAGACCGCGGCTGCGAGCCAGTTGAGTTCATCCACCATATCTTCATCAAGAGGAGCAGGGCAGAGATACTCAAGTTCGGCTGCCAGGGCGGTTTTCAGGTAGTTGCCATAGACGCCATCCGTCTCAAGGTACGGGTCCAGGTTGACTTCCATCGGGGGCAAGAAGTGCAAGCCGGCGTGGATGCGATGCGCGTCCTCGTCCAGCGGAATACGGCGGGCAACCGGGCCGATCAGGTTGCCAACCAAGCCAACCGTGACCTCACGCCCTTCAATGAAGCGTTCCACCAATGCGGGTTGCTTGTATCGTTTGAGGATGTAGCGCAACTGTTTTCGAAGTTCATGCTCGTCGTGCAGGATGGACTGGTAGGTGATGCCCATGCCTGTGCCTTCCCGGCTGGGTTTGATGAACAGGGGATAATGCATGCCTTCGTCCAGGGGTTCATCCTCACGTTCGAAGGATTGAAATTCTGGGGTAGGCAGGTTGTGCCAGGCGAGAATGCGCTTTGTCATCGGTTTGTCGAGAGAAAGCGCAAGCGTGAGAACCTTTGAGCCTGTGTAGGGGATCTGCAGTTTCTCAAGGATGGCAGGGATTTGCGCTTCGCGCGAGTCGCCAAAGTGGCTCTCGGAAATATTGAAACAAATATCGGGTTTGTAAGCGCGAACGGTATCAATGATCGATTCGTCGGCTTCGAGGAACTCACTTTCGTGTCCACCGGCGCGGATGGCATTGACCAGTGAGAGGACGGTGGACTCGGAGTCGAGATCGTCCCATTGGTCTTCACTCATGCCTTCATATGCAGGCGCGTTTGCCTTGATGTTTGCCAATACCGCAACGCGGAATTTCTTCATTTGTCAATTCTCCCGGA
>CAYPBU010000069.1:0-10651 GCA_964409045.1 uncultured Anaerolineaceae bacterium
TTATGACCCTGCGGCTGGTACCGCTGCAGCAAGCAGACCTGCAGACGCATGGCGCGGAGAAACTCAACCGAGAGATCGAGGTCAAGCTCATCCCGATCCTGGCAGACATGGAAGAGGTTGGCATCCTGCTGGACCTGCCGCTGTTTGAGCAGTTTTCGCATGAACTCGAGCAGGAGACCCGCAAGCTCGAGCAGGCAATCTACCAGCAAGCAGGCGAAGAATTCAACATCAATTCCACCCAAAAGCTTTCGGACGTGCTCTTCAAAAAGTTGGCGCTTGACCCGCCGGATGTGACCAAGAAGACCACCAGCGGCAAGTTTTCAACGGCTGCAGGCGTGTTGGATGGGATGAAAGGCACCCACCCGATTGTTGAGCTGATCCTGAACTATCGCGAATTGACCAAACTGCAATCCACCTACGTGGACGCGCTGCCGCTGCAGGTGAACCCCAACACCGGGCGCGTGCACACCACTTTCAACCAGACCGGCACGGTGACGGGACGCATAGCCTCGCAAAACCCCAATCTACAGAACATCCCCACCCGCACCGACCTTGGTCGGCGTGTACGGCAGGGCTTCATTGCCGCCCCTGGCAAAAAGCTGCTGGCGGTGGATTACTCCCAGGTGGAACTGCGGATCGTGGCGCACATCGCCCAGGATAAAGCCATGATGGAGGCTTTCCACAAGGGGTTGGATATTCATGCTGCCACTGCCGCCGCCATCGAAGACGTGCCGATCGAGCAGGTGAGCAAACAGCAGCGCCGTCATGCCAAAGCCATCAATTTTGGCTTGATCTATGGCATGAGCCCGTTCGGTCTGACCCGCACCACCGATCTGACGCTGGCAGAAGCTGAAAACTTCGTCAAGGAATATTTTAAGGAGTTCCCAGGGGTCAAAGCCTGGCTGGATAAGACGCGCGTTGAAGCTGCCCAGAGCGGCAGTGTGGAGACGCTTTTAGGGCGCAAACGCTACTTCCCGAACCTCAAAGCTGGCACAAATTACGTCATGCGGCAGAGGGAGGAACGCGAAGCCATTAACGCTCCCATCCAGGGCACCGCCGCTGACATCATCAAGATTGCCATGGTACGCTTGCCGGATGCGCTGCGCAAGGCAGGGCTGAAAACGCAAATGCTGCTGCAGGTGCACGATGAGTTGATCTTTGAAGTGCCCGACACTGAGATTGAAAAAGCCATGAAGGTCGTGAAAGAGGTCATGGAACACGCCCTGGAGCTTTCCGTCCCGCTGGTGACGGAAGCACGGCTTGGCAGCAATTGGGGCGAGTTGGAGAAGGTGGACGAAGAGCCGGTAGTTATAGACACAGAGATGTAAATCTATTTGTGTTCCAATACTTTTCTGTGCATCTGTGCTCGTCGAACAATCAATGGATTCTGTGGGAATCAGGCGTAGGGGCGAAGCATTCCGATTGTAATGCATTGCCGTTCCCAAGCAATCTGTTTAGAATGCTTCGCCCCTACCGGTCATGTCATCGGTGGTGAGAAAAAAAGTGCCTCAATCGTGGGCACGACTGTCATTGCGAACTTCTTTTGTGAAGCAATCTAAAATCCATTTACTGCAAGTGAGGTGGAAGGAAGAGAATAACGTTTTATCCGGCACTTGCCGTGCATCAACTGTAACCCTTTAGTCCGGGAGTTTAGATCGTTTCGTTTCTTGCGATGATAGAAAACGGATATTTATGCAGGCAGGTAGTGGCTGTTAAGTTTCTCGCGCAATTGCATCACCTGGCGGCGCATGCGGTCGTCGCTCTCCATCATGTCTGCCACCCGATCGCAGGCATACATCACGGTGGTATGATCGCGTCCGCCGAGTTCCTGCCCGATCCGGGGTAGAGAGACGCCCCCATCCTCCCGTAGCAAATACATTGCCACCTGCCGGGGAAGAGCCACGTCACGCGAACGGTTCTTGCTGGTGAGGCTTTCCTTGGTCGTGCCAAAGAAATCCGCCACCACATCCACCACATACGCTGGGGTCAGGCTTGTTCTCTGTGGCAAATAGTCCGTAAGGGCGTGCCTTGCCAGCTCCAGAGTCAGTTTCTGTCCGCTCAGGTCGGCATAAGCATTCACACGATTCCAAGCGCCTTCGAGCTCTCTTACGTTGGTGGGGATAGCGCGGGCGATCGTCTCCAATACATCCACGGAGATGTCTCTACCGGCTTTCTCGGCTTTGCTGCGCAGGATGGCGAGACGCGTCTCATAATCCGGTGACTGCATGTCCACCGTCAGACCCCACTCAAACCTTGAACGCAGGCGCTCCTCGAGGGTTGCCATCGCCTTGGGCGAGCGGTCGGAGGTGATCACGATTTGTTTGTTTTGCCCGTGCAGGGCGTTGAAGGTGTGGAAAAACTCTTCCTGGGTGGTGTCCTTACCGGCGATGAACTGGATGTCGTCGATCAGGAGCACGTCCACCTGGCGATATTTTTCACGGAAAGCCGGGGTGGTTTTATGGCGGATGGCATCGATCAGGTCGTTGGTGAACTCCTCGGAGGAGACGTACAGCACTACTTTCCCCTGTTTAACAACTTCGTTGCCGATCGCGTGGAGGATGTGGGTTTTTCCCAATCCGACGCCGCTGTAGATAAAAAGCGGGTTGTAGGCGCGGGCAGGATTCTCTGCCACAGCCATGCTGGCAGCCTGCGCCAGGCGGTTTGCCGCACCCACCACGAAGTTATCAAAACGGTAGCGTGGATTGAGATGCGTGTCGAAAGTATTGGGCTCCACTACTTCCACCCTTTTGGGAGCCCGTACGCTTTCCTCTTCCACTACCGGAGCCGGCGCAGACCAAACTTTGAATTCAACATTCACTTGGCGTGCCATCATTCCCGATAGTTTATTGGTAATAATGCTCTTCAAGCGGCTATCGAGCCAATCACAAGCGTAGGCATTACTGGCACCAAGGGCAAAAGTTCCTGATTCATCCTCATAGGAGATCAATTGGGTGTTTCTCACCCAGGTGTCAAAGGTAGCCTTCGACAGGTCCATCTGCAATTGTCCGATTGTTGCCTGCCACGCTTGTTGAGCATTCATTGGGCATTCTCCCTCCCCGTTTTTGGCGGGTGTCTGTGATTTATCGACGATAAAATAAGCGATCCGACTTCCTCTAAATTCGCATCACTTGTGAGCTTTCCTAAATTGTCTTGCTCAGTGAGTAAAGAGATTCTAACACCCAAAAACAGGGATTCGGCGTTGTGTGTCTTAAAAAATTGGGATTCTTTAAGATTGGATTCTTCTGCCCAATTTCCAATCCATCACCCTGCCAAGCTGGAATTCCCAAAGAAAACGCTTTGCCACCAATTGGCAGGAAAGCCGATTTTTTTGCACCCCCACATATGGGTTTAATATACGCATTTTGTATACATATTCCAACGGATGGGTGTTGGAATCCTGCTCAAAAAAAGACCTAAAAAATCCTAAAAAAACAGATAGTGATTCCCATTTTGGAATCAGGGTTTTAAGATTCGGAAAACTACACGCCGCCAGCGATATTTCATCGGAGCATCATTTTTGCGGCTCTGCGACCAATTTCCACGGCGAAGTTGGTTCCCCTATCCCAGGGATACACCTGGCTCATGCTGGCAAAATACAGACCAGGGATGGGAGTTTCGATCTCCGGGATGTTAGCGGAATGGTTCGGCAGTGGAATGGGTTGGGCGTACGGAGTCTTGGAGACCCAGACCTTGTTGACCCAGTCGCGATTGAAGGCAGGGTTGATCTTGGTAAGGTGTGGCAGGAATTCATCCGCTAGTTCCGCATCGCTCTTGCTGAAGTTGGGGTGGTCAGCTTCGAGATAATCCCCAATATAGAGGATGTGATCGCCACCAAAATACTCCGGCTTGAGGAAGTTGGTGTGTTCCACCAGAGAAAGGAAGGGGTAGCCGGCTTGTTTGGGGATGTTGTACCAGTAGTAGCCCTCGGGGGAAAGCGGATGCTTGATGGAGACAGTCATCACCACCGCGCCCATGCTTTTCAGCTTCAATAAGCCCGCGAGATAGTCGGAAGGAAGATCTGGCGCCATTTTTGCCATCATACCCGGTGCAAGCGTCACCAACGCCTGGTCAAAACTTTCCGATTCACCATCCACCAGGTTGACGGCTATTTGCCCGTTTTCCTGTTGCTTTAGGGAACTGACGCGCGTGTTGTACCGGATGGTGACCCCGGCTTCTTCGAGTTTGGCGGCGAATTTGTTCGCGAAGGTCTGGAAACCGCCCTTGAAGGTGCCCAGGCGGGTGGTGCGCACGTGGAAGCGCGCCCACATCCATGCCATGTTGACCTTGTTGTGCCAGTTGTCGCCAAATTTGCCGATCATCATCGGCTGCCACATGCTCTCGTATACCTTGGTGCCGGCATATTTGCGCATCCAGGCATCGGTGGTGGTTTTCTCGAGGGCACGCCAGTTTTTTGTCAGCTTCAGGTAGACCCCCACCAAACCAAAGCGGATCTTGTTCAAACCAAAACCCAGCCCGGGATAAGCCAAAGCAGCGGGAATGGAATCAAAGGGGTAAAACTTGTCTTTGTAAAACATGACGCTGATCGGTTTTGGGAAAAGCACCTGGTCCGACCATCCCAATTCCTCGATCAGACCGAGGAGGTGGGAGTCAGTTTGAAACCAATGGTGATAGAACCGCTCAACCGACCAATCCCAATGCGGTTCTTTGAAGCCGGAGGCTAAACCTCCCGGTTCGGCTGAAGCCTCAAAGATGCTCACCTTGTGCCCGGCTTTTGCCAGGTCCCAGGCGGCGCTCAAGCCGGCAAAACCTGCCCCGATGATGGCGATATGGCGTTGGTTCTCAGTCATGTCACGTCCTTCTTGTGTTAGTTTTCCGTTCCTTCATCAGAACGGTAATCTGTTTGGATTTGCTGCAAGTTGGTGCCCAGATTGAAACCTGCTTTGACGAACAAGATCGCGCCTAAGGCTGTAATGGGGATCCAGAGCGCCACGCGCAGGATCAGCGCGTAGCCCAATGCCTGTTCCGCCGGGATGCCAAAAAGCGAAAGCATGAACTTGGCGGCGGCATCAAAGGTGCCTAATCCGCCAGGGGCGGCCGGAATCAGCAGTACCAGGTTGACCACACCCTCGATCAGCAGCAGGCTCATGAAACTCAAATCGAGCCCGAGGGCTTTCATCACGCCCCAATACAAGCCGCCCTCGAAGATCCAGACCAGCATGGAAAGCGCCAACACCAACATGGATTGCCCCGGAGAGCGCAGCACGCGCAAACCGTCAATGAATTTATCCAGAATCCCGCTTACTTTCGGGCGCACTTTCTCGGGCAGCAATTTGTTGATAAACCAGCTGCTGACTGCCTGCGTCTTTTTTGGGAGGAAGAGCATCGCCAAGAATACCAGCAAAATCACAGCGAAGATCGCACCAACCAGGATCGAGCCAGTCTGAATGCGCCGCATCCATTCTGCATCCGGCGCGATTTGCATCAACTGGCGAAAGTTCAAGAGCACTAACGCAAGGATGGTGATTCCGTCGAAGAGGCGCTCCACCACGATCGTCGCCAGGGAGCCTGAGATAGGCACGTCGTCGGAATGTTTGAGCAGGATTGACCGCAGCACCTCGCCAGCACGGGCTGGATAGACATTGTTGCCCATGTAACCGATGCAGACCACCGGGAAGAGCTCCCTCTGCGGGATGCGTTTGAGGGGGTTTAGCAGCACCTGCCAGCGCCAGGTACGCACCCACACACCCATAAAGTAAAAGATCAAGCCCAGCAGCACCCACGCCCACTTTGCGCCGCGTAGGGTTTGCCAAAGCTGATCAAATTCAATTTTGCGAAATGCCAGGTAGAGAAAGACCGCGCTGATCAGAATTCCCAGCGCTATGTGCCAACGCTTGATTTTCATAAGCCGATTGTACCATTAGCCCACATCACCGGCATTAACCAGCCAGAATGTGGGTCACTGCCGCAGAACCTGTGCCAGCCAGAGATTGGATCATGCCGTATCTGGCATGCGAAATCTGGTTCGCTCCAGCTTCTCCACGCAGCTGCAAACTGGCTTCCACCGCCTGGTAAACCCCTGAAGCTCCCAACGGGAAGCCTCGACCCATATGCCCGCCCATGGTTGCCACTGGCAAAGAACCCTCCAGCGTCAGTGAGGCATCCATGGCAAGCTTCCAGGCTTGACCGCGCGGTGCAAAGCCGGCTGCCTCGAGCGAAAGCAATGCGTGCAGTGTGGTGCTGTCGGAGTATTCGAAGAAGTCGATGTTTGCCAGCGGAATGCCCGCCTTCAGGCACGCTTGCCGAACCGAGACCCCAGCTGCCTCAAAGAAAAGCGGATCAGGTCGGTCATGCACTGCCAGCCGACCCGCGATCAGGCTGGAACTTAGCAGTCTGACTGGTTTGTGCTCCAAGCCCTTGGGAACCAGGTCTGAGCGGGTCAGGATCAAGGCAGCGGCACCATCGGCATGCGCCGCCAGGTCAAAGGCGTTCAGCGGAGCAGCTACTGTGGCAGCCTGGTTGTAAGCTTTCGCTGTCAGTGCTCTGCGGAACATTGCGTTCGGGTTGTTTACCGCGTTGTTGTGGGCAATTAATGGAAAACCTTGCAGCACCTCGCGTGGAAACTGGTACTCGTAAAGATATCTCTGCAGCAGCAAGGCTGCCTGCCCGGCTGGAGTGAGCCCCTCGGAGGCTTCGTAATCCGCATCGAGGCTTGCGCCAAGCAGGCTCAATTCCTGCCCAGAGCCTACGACGTCGGTTACCTTTTCCACCCCCACCACGGCTGCCACATCCACCATGCCGGAGCGAACAGCCTGCCAGGCAAGGTTCAACGCGGCAGCACCAGAGGCTTCAGCCGCCTCCGCGGTGACGCCTTCAGCCTGCCCTGCCAGCCCTGCCACTTCGCACACCAGGGAGCCAAGGTTAGCCTGGTGCGAAGCACTGGCTGCCAGCATGCTGCCTATGTAGATTGCCTGGGGTTGGAGATCAGCGGCGTCTTTCCGGGCGGCTCTCAGCGCCCGCCCCGCCAATTCCCGCAGCGAAACATCCCAGTGCTCGCGCACTGGCAACTGACCGATCCCGACGATGACAACTTCAGGATAATCCGCCATCTCAGCCCGTCACGATCTCCCCGCGATACCGGAGATAGGTGGCGTAGTCAATGCCCACGCGATTGGCTATGTAGTCCTGCGTGCTCCTGGCTTTTCCCCGGCGCTCTTTCAGCGCGCGGCGTACCTTTAGCACAAACGCGTCTGAGCCAGCTCCGGAGCCATAAGAAGTCATCAGGATCAGGTCGCCAGTTTTTGCTTCGTCGAGGATGGCAGTCAGCCCAATAATTGCGGCTCCACTGTAGGTGTTTCCAATGATCGGCGAGAGCAATCCGGCTTCAATCTGCTCGTCCTTGAAACCGAGCATTTTGGCTACCCGGCGGGGGAATTTCTCGTTGGGTTGGTGGAAAACTGCGTAAGCAAAATCGGTTGGTTTCAGGCCGGTTTCCTGCATGATAGTTGTGGCGGCTGTTTGGACGTGGGTGAAATACGCCGGCTCGCCAGTGAAGCGCTGACCGTGCTCAGGATAGATGGCGTGCTGACGCCGCCAGAAGTCTGGGGTGTCCGTGACGAAGGAATACGCTGCTTCGATGCTGACAAGCGAGCCCTGTTGGGGACCGATGATGTAAGCCGCGCCGCCAGAGGCTGCGGTGTATTCCAACGCGTCGCCAGGCTTGCCCTGGGCGGTATCCATGCCGATGGCAAGCGCGTAATCCGCCATGCCCGAGCCCACCATGCCAATCGCCGCCACCATCGCTTCGGTGCCAGCCTTGCAGGCAAACTCCCAGTCGCCAGCACTCACGTTGCCCGAAGCGCCAATTGCCTCCGCCACTACGGTGCCGCTGGGCTTGACTGCGTACGGATGCGATTCAGACCCCACCCAAACTGCTCTCAACTGCTCCGGAGAGATCTCGGCACGTTTCAATGCGTTGCGGGCGGCTTCGATGGACATCGTGATCACGTCCTCATCCAAACCCGCCACCGCTTTTTCAGTCACGGGTAGTCCGTCCTCATTGCCACCCCAAACCCGGGCAATCTCGACCCCAGGCAAGCGGTAGCGCGGCACGTAAGCGCCATAGCCTGTGATGCCAACTTTGCGTTTTGGGATTAACAGCTTGCCGGCTTCGGATGCAGGATTGTGATTAGTTTCCATGGTCATTTCCATTCCATTGTTCAAGAATTCTGTTGGCTTCACTCGCTGTGATTTTGCCAGAGGCAATCAGTGCCTGCGCCATCGGTTCGACCTGGTCGTCTTTCGCGCCGGCTGCCAGAGCCACCTGGCGGGCATGCAGGCTCATATGCCCCTTCTGGATACCTTCGGTCGCAAGCGCACGCAATGCTGCGAGGTTCTGAGCCAGACCCACAGCGGCGACGATCTCGCCCAGGTCCGCGGCTTGCTCAACGCCCATTAATTTCAAATTGGTTTTTGCGCCAGGGTGTACGCGCGTGGCGCCGCCAACGATGCCAATCGCCAGCGGCAGGGTCAGGCTGCCCTTCAGGCTGCCATCATCGGTCTTGATCCAGGTGCTCAGGCTTTTGTAGCGCCCGCCACGGGCAGCATAGGCATGCGCGCCGGCTTCCACCGCGCGCCAGTCATTGCCGGTCGCCAGCAACACCGCGTCCACACCGTTCATAATGCCCTTGTTGTGGGTGGCAGCGCGGTAAGGGTCTACCTCGGCGAAAGCCCAGGCTTCAATAATTCCGTCGCGAACTTGCTCGCCGCTGAACCCCTCAAAAGCCAGTACTTCCGCAGGGATTGAGGCCTCGGCGGTCGCCAGGCGGCGGTCGGAAAGGTTGCTGAGAATGCGCAGATGCGCTCTGCCGCCAGTCAGCTCTTCAAGCAGGGGGGCGAGGCTTTCGACTGCAGTGTTGACCATATTGGCGCCCATGGCATCAGCCACATCCAGGATCAGGTGCACCACCAGGAAAGCGCCAATTGGCGAGTCTTCAATCCGCCTTACTTCCAGGTCGTGGATGCCCCCACCATGACGGGTGAGCCCTGGGTTGAGGGCACGCAACTGCTGGAGTAGATTGGGCTTGTGGGTTTCGATCAAATGTTGAGCCGCGTCGATATCTGCCAGGTCAAGCAATTGCACCTGGCCGATCATTTCCTGGGAACTCATCCAGGCTTTAAAGCCGCCGGTCGATTGCGCCAGCTTGGCCATATATGAAACGGCTGCTACCACGGAAGGCTCTTCCACCGCCATGGGCACTAAGACATCCCTGCCATTCACGATGAAATTCTGGGCAATCCCCAGGGGCAGGCTGAAGAGACCCACCGTGTTCTCGATCATGTGGTCGGCAGTCTCAAGGCTCAGCCCTGAGCCAGGCAGCCAGGTTTTCAGATCGTCCGCATTCAGGCTTGTGGTCTGCATGAGGTGCTCGTGGCGTTCAGCCAGGGTCATTTTGTAGAATTTTTTATTCATAACAATCTCATTGTACTGAAATCTGAACAAATATAGTACCCAAAGCCTCTAAAAAACTCTCAAAAGTCAGAATTTCGAGGTGGGGTCAGTTCGTACAACCGATGGAGATTACAGGTGCTGGTCGTTATACTGAAGGTGAAGATTGAAAAGAAGGTGAAATATGGAAGGTTCTGACTCAATGTTGTATGACATCCTCATTATTGGCGGCGGACCTGCCGGCGCGACTGCTGGCATTTACGCCGCGCGTGCAGGGCTGAAAGTGGGCATCCTGGATAAAGGTCTCACCACCGGAGCGCTCGGCACCACCAGCAAGATCGCCAACTACCCTGGGATTGATGGCGAAATTGGCGGCTCAGATTTGCTCCAGGTGATGCGAAAGCAAGCTCTGAGCTTTGGTGCGGAATTCATCAACGATAAAGCTATTGGCAGTGATCTTTCCAGCACTCCCAAAGCGGTGTTTGGTAATTTTGGGGTCTATTCTGCCCGCGCGATTATCATCGCCACAGGCTCGATGGGGCGCACCAACCTGATCAAAGGCGAAGCGGAACTGCTGGGGCGGGGTGTCTCTTACTGCGCTGTTTGCGACGCGGCATTCTTCAAGGGCAAAGACCTGGCGGTGATCGGCAAAAGCGATGAAGCCCTCGAAGAAGCCCTCTACCTGACCCGTTTTGCCAGGACGCTGCACTTCTTCTCGCCTACCGAGCAGGTTAACGTGCCGCCAGAAGCCCTGGTGGAATTGACTGAGAAAGCCAATGTCGTCATGCACCCGGGCAGCGTGGTGCGCGCGATCTGCGGCGAGCAGAAAGTGGAATGCCTGAAGTTTTCACCCCGCGGAAGCAAGGAAGAAGAGAGCCTGCCGGTGGAGGGAGTGTTCGTTTACCTGCAGGGCGGCAAACCGATCACCGATTTTGTCGCAGGGCAGTTAGAGATCAGCGATGAAGGCTGCTTGCAGGTGGATCGCGAGAACCAGACGGCGATCCCGGGCGTTTACGCGGTCGGGGACGTTTTGTGTTCGCACGTGAAGCAAGCCGTCATTGCCGCATCCGACGGAGCTGTAGCCGCCATCTCGGCTGAGAAGTGGCTGCGAGGAAAAGCCAGGTATCGCACCGACTGGGGTAATTAGCAGCTGCTCTTATCCGGTGGGTTGCTGTGACTCCTGTCATCCTGAGCGAAGCGAAGGATCTGTCTCTTATAATCAGATTCTTCGCAAAAGAGGCTCAG
>CAYPBU010000070.1:0-297 GCA_964409045.1 uncultured Anaerolineaceae bacterium
CCCAATTGAATTACCTCAACCCTGAGGTGCGTGAAGCAGTCATCCAGACCATTCTCTCGGTCGCACGCAAGTTCCCGATCATTCGCTTTGACGCCGCCATGACCTTGACCAAAAAGCATTTCCAGCGCCTGTGGTTCCCCCAACCTGGCAGTGGTGGCGACATTCCCTCGAGGGCAGAACATGCCATGACGCGTGAAGCCTTTGATGCTGCCATGCCTGAAGAATTCTGGCGTGAAGTCGTCCAGCGTGTGGCCGATGAGGTCCCAGATACACTCTTACTGGCAGAAGCTTTCTGGC
>CAYPBU010000070.1:307-10457 GCA_964409045.1 uncultured Anaerolineaceae bacterium
ACTCGGGATGCACCGGGTATACAACAGCGCCTTTATGAACATGCTGCGCAACGAAGAGAATGAAAAATATCGCCAGCTGATCAAAAACACTCTGGTGTATGACCCTGAGATTCTCAAGCGCTACGTGAACTTCATGAACAACCCGGATGAAAAGACAGCCGTTGAACAATACGGTAAGGGTGATAAATATTTCGGCATTTGCGCCTTGCTTTCAACGATGCCTGGGTTGCCGATGTTTGGTCACGGTCAGATCGAAGGATACTCCGAAAAGTATGGCATGGAATACTACCGCCCGTACTGGGACGAATCCCCTGATCAGGACCTGATTCGTCATCATCAGGCGACCATCTTCCCCCTGCTCCACCGCCGTAAAGTCTTCGCCAATGTCAATCGCTTCCGACTCTATGATTTTCATGTTGAAGGTGGCGCGGTCAATGAAGATGTGTTCGCTTACACCAACCACCAGGATGGTCAATCCGCCCTGGTTCTCTACCACAACAAATATTCCGAGACCTCAGGCTGGATACATTCTTCTGTCCCTTATCTCGTAAAGTATGGCAGCGAAGGACGCCTCGAAACTCAAAACCTGGCAGAAGCTTTGGGTTTGTTTGGCAATTATTCGGACCTGGTTTTATTCCAGGATCAGATTTCCAAGCGATATTACCTCCGCAGACTACAAGATATCCGTGAACAGGGACTTTTCGTCACTCTCCATTCCTATGCCTGCCAGGTCTTTATGAACTTCAAGATAGTTTCCGGTGCATATTACGAGCAGTTGTTCCAACGGCTCAATGGTCGTGGAGTTTTGGATCTTGACAGGGCATTGGATGAGTTGGTCCATGAGCACTTGTTAAATACTTTGGGGCAAGCAATAAGCCTCAATAATCTCCTTGAGCTGGCAGGTGTTAGCTCTGACTCCTCCGCCTTACAAAATCGACAGGCAGTTATTGATCGTAACCTCACCTGGCTCGACCAGGCTGACTCTGCAGCCAGATCAATCATGGTTTACCCCGTACAAGATCGGGAAACAGCCCATGCAATTTGGAAAAAACATCTTGACATCCTGACGTCTATAGAGAAGACCAGTCAGGAATTTGGTATGGCAGCCACAAAAACCGGAACCGATCTGAGCCGCACCCTGCTTGATGGAATCGAAAAGGATCCTAGAAAGCGATTGCTTTTGTTGGTGTGGAACTTCTTCGACAACCTGGCAGGTGCGAGCGATGGGCAGACCGTTTCCGCTACCAATCGCGAAATAGCTGACCGCAGACCAGTTAGCGAGTTGATCGCTTCCAAACTCAAGGAAATCGGTTTTAGTGATTACGAGGCATATCGCAACAGCCAGGCAGTTCGTTGGCTGCTCAACCAGGTCCCAGTCATCGAGGAAGACACCACGACCGGCAATTTCCTGGAATCGCTTCTGGCTGATCCGCTCATCACCGACTACCTCGAGATCAACACCTACAATGGTGTCCGTTGGTTCAATAAAGAAAAGTTTACTGACCTAATCTGGTACCAACGGGCAGCAAGATTTGTGCAAATCGCTTCCGCGGAATCGGAAACGAGTGAAGTTTTTGAGGCGATCCTCTCACAGGAACTATTGCTCAAGGAACTGGAAACAGCTGTGGAAGATTCAGGTTACCAACTCGATAAACTAATCGAGTTGCTTGCTTAATCCATTTTGTTCATTTTCAGCCCGGATAAAGGTCTGAGACAGAATCGTATCTGCTCTCAGACCTGTTTTTTCACTTCGGACATGCGCCATTTCCTCAATGATCTTGGGATCGATTTGCTCTCCGGTCGCCTGTTGCGTCAGCCAGATCGCCTTCGCGGCATATGCGATGTTGTTCTGTGGCTCAATTCGATGGAATTCTTCGAAGAACCATCCACATGACGTGAACATGCGCTGGCACTCGAATTGGGCCTTGAGCAATGTTGCAAGCTTCTTTGTTTTTTGCTCATCCAAGTCAGGGGTCCCACATTCACGGCAGACATCATTAAGCTTTACCTGTCCATGTTTTATTTGAATGTAGTTGTTTCGCACTTCCCAGGGATCTGCAACCAACTCAGACGCATGGGTTTCGTAAACAGATTCCACCCATCCGGCGATATGCTGCATGGCCGTGAAGAAAGGCTTCTTCCATCTCGCGCCTGGTGTGCAAGCGCATTCCGTTGACCAACGATTGACACCATGCATACAAGACCATGACGACGGCTCATTCAACACGGCAAAAGCCTCTGGTTGATGATCAAGTAGCCACAATCCTGGCCACGACCAATCCACGCCATGCTTTTCTCCCCCCTCGTTGAGAAGATACCGCAAAAAGTGGTCACGGAATTTCTGATGGTGCCCGTAAAGCTCTCCATCGCTTGCTATCAAGTTGAAATGCCTCAGATCCAAACCCCGGTCATATCGTATGGATGCTAAGAATTCATCCCCATTCTCGGTTGCTTTCGCGATGAAGCTAACCTTGGTACTCAGATCACGATGGTATGGGAAGACGATGAACGGCTTCCGTCCGCCCGGCAGGTCGATGTAATAGGGTCCGGGCTTGGACTCAAGCGGTCGTACCTGCCAGGGAGCCAAGATGGTAAATTCGAGACCACAATCCTGTAAAACGCACAGGGTTTCAGTATCAACCGCGGTCTCAGGCAGCCAAATTCCTTGAGGTCGATGCCCGAATCGGAACACAAAGTCATCCACACCCCACCGAACACTGGTCACTTTATCGCGATATGTAAGTAAAGGTAAGATGCTGTGCGTGTAACCTTGTGCCATGCCATTCCCAACACCGTATTTCAGGAAATTTGAGCGTTCTTGCTCCACAATACTTTCGGCCACATCCGGAGCAAACTCCCACATCCAATCAAACAAGGTGGGACCAATATTAAAACTAATCTTTCTGAAATTGCCCATGCGGGCGTTGGGTTCATAACATTCTGCCAGAATTCGCTCGTTCCAGTTGTGAAAAGGTTCAGCTCCCAGTTCATCCGGAATGTAATTTGAAATCGGGTCTTCCCGTGGGGGTTGGTAGAAATGTCCATGAACACAAAGTGGCATCGTCTTATCTCCTAAGTGTGTTATTCAAATAGTCAATTTTGTTTTTCATTCGAGCCGGATTGATGCCGAAGTTTCGAGGCATGCTATCCAGGTTGCAAGTTCGGTTTTCAGCCAGGTAATCCATCCAAAACACGGTCGTCGGAAACCCTTTGATCCGGTTTTCAAGAAACTGGGTCAAAAAACTTAGTTGCACTGGGTTAAAGGCTACGTAGCTGCGATTCTTTTTCAGCTGAGTGCCAATCAATTTCATAACATCCAGGAACGGCAGGTGTTCCGGTCCGCCTACTTCAATGACCGCGTTTTCAGTCGATGGCATATCCAGCGCCCAGATGAGGCTGGTCACCATATCCTCCACCCAAAGTGGTTGAACCAAAGTGCTGCCATCGCCAGGCACTAAAACCAATCCGGGAGACATACTTATCAACCTCGCAAGGTTAATGGTGAAATTGTCCCCTGCGCCATAGACCATTGAGCTGCGAATGATCGTGTAGGTCAATCCAGATTTTCTGATGATGCTTTCAGCAATCCCCTTGGCTTTCATCAAACCATAAGCAGAGGCTCTATCTGCGCCAAGGTGACTGAGATAAAAAATACGTCTGACGCCTGCCTGTACGGCAAGGCTCGTCAGTTTTTCGAGTTGGTTCACTTCGGTTTCCATTAGGTTGGCTTTTACGCCAGCCTGCTCAACCCCCACAAGGTGATAAATCACATCTACACCTCGCAATGCAGAGCTCACTCCCCGTTCATCATCAAAGGAGCTCAATGCAACGTTCATGTTGGTCTGTTTGGGGAGGTTTGCCTGGCTCACGCCGGGCTGTAATAGCATGCGGTATGGCTTTCCAAGTTCATCCAGGTGACGGATCAAATAACCGCCAATAAAACCAGTTCCACCAGTCACTAAAATCATGCCGGCATTATAGCAGATATTGTCATTTGGCATATTACTTGCACATTAAATGTAAGGCAAAATAGTAGATGGATGGACGATATGGAAAAACGATTAGGCTTTCACTACTTTCAGGATTATGACCATTATCAAGCTCGAGATCTCGAGCTTTGGGTTCCCGAGCTTGCTTCCCTGCAGGCTTCCTGGTTGGTGCTCAAAGCACCCTCAGTAGCTGCCATCCCGGAAGAATTCATCACTGGTCTAATCCAGGCAGGCATCCAGCCGATCCTTCACTTTGACTTCCAGGTGAACAGCACAGTACGTCCGGAAGATTTGCGTGTCTTGATCTCTTCTTACTCCCATTGGGGAGTAAAACACGTTATTTTCTTTGATCGTCCCAACACCAAAGCTGCCTGGACTGATGGCAGTTGGTCCCAGGGAGATCTCGTTGAGCGGTTTCTTGACCGATATTTGCCATTTGTGCGTTTAGCAGAACAAAATGGCATGGTCCCGGTCTTTCCTCCTCTGGAACCCGGAGGAGATTATTGGGATCTCTCCTTCATCAAGAAAGCCCTCCAACTGGTTCAACAGCGCCGCTCATTTGACTTCAGCTCGAATTTTCACATGGCAGTTAGTTCCCAGACTTTCGACCACCCGCTTGATTGGGGTAAAGGCGGTCAGGCACATTGGAAGACACCACGACCTTACAGCAAGACAGATCTGGGTGAAGAGGACCACATCGGCTTCAACACCTGGAAATGGTATGCAGATTTGGTAAAAGAAGTCCTCAACATCAACCCCAAGTTTTTCCTTTTTTACTACGGGATGTCGCGTGTCGCTGGCAATAAACTGGACTCTGAAAACAGCTTCGAGCAAATGGTTGATATCGCGCTTGCGCTTTCTGGCAACTCCGACAACGCCAACGCCCTACCCGAAACTGTTTTGGGATGTTGCTTCTGGTTGCTCAGTGCCGCTGAAAGCGATCCGCACGGCAAGACCTCTTACTTTGATGCTACCGGAAATCCAAAAGGAACTGGAATTCCTGCTTACAAACAAAAAATACAACAAGACACCAGGCAAAAACAGGAATACGCAGTTTCCAGCCGGTTGGCGGAGTGGGTTTATCCCATTGACCACTATCTGCTTTTACCTTCGTACGATTGGGGCATTCCAGAAAACACCCTGGACCGCATCCGACCAATCATTCGGGATGCTCGCCCCACAATTGGTTTTTCTGTTATCGAAGCCACAAATGCCCGCAAAGTTACTGTTTGGAATGAAAACGCGGCATTTTCTGAGCACGACATTCAACTATTACGCGAAGCTGGTTGCCTGGTTGAAGAACAACTTGTCAACGGCATCGGAATCACAGTTTAATTGAGGAGAACAACATGAACAATTATTCAACTTACACAAGTCAGGTCCCGCTAAACACAGCATTGCCCAAGATTGTTGTCCTCGGTTTGGGGGGTGGTGGTTCTAACGCGATCAACCGCATGATAGAGAGCGGCATGCAAGGTGTAACCTTTATTGCTGCGAACACCGACGCGCAAGCTCTTGCCAACAATCTCTCGCCAAACAAGATCCAGCTCGGACCCAAGTCCACACGAGGCTTAGGCGCAGGCGGATTGCCTGTTGTGGGCGAGAATGCAGCTGAGGAAAGCACAAAGGAATTAGCCGGTCTGCTGCGAGGCGCGGATATGGTCTTTCTGACGGCTGGCATGGGCGGCGGAACTGGCACCGGCGCGATTCCGATCGCAGCCAAGGTAGCAAAAGCTTCCGGCGCTGTGACGATCGCGATTGTTACCAAGCCTTTCTCCTTTGAGCTCGGGCGCCGTCAGCGAAACGCTGAAGAAGGCCTTGCCCGGTTGAAGGAATATACCGACACCCTGATTGTTATTCCCAACGACAAACTCATTGAAATCGCTCCTCGTGACCTCCCCCTCGAAATGGCTTTCACACTTGCTGATGATGTACTGCGGCAGGGTGTGCAGGGCATCTCTGAGCTGATCACTGAAACCGGTCTGATTAATGTTGACTTCTCCCACATTAAGAACATCATGACCCGTGGTGGAGGCGCTTTGATGGCTATTGGTACAGGAAGTGGCCCGAATAAGGTGCAGCAAGCAATTGAAAAAGCGCTCCATCACCCACTGCTGGATGATATTGACCTCTACAGCGCGACTGGTATGATCGCTAACTTCACTGGCAGCAGCAATATGTCTTTCAAGGATGTTACCGACGCGCTGCACACACTCCAGCAAGCAACCGGCTCTCATGCCGACATCATCCCCGGCATCATTACAGATCCGCGAATGGAAGATCGAGTTCAATTGATCTTGATCGTCACCGGAATTGGTAATAAAGCAGAACCAACACTCTCAACATCAATTGAAAAAGAACCTGCACGTCCCGAAGCAAGAGAACAGCAAAGCAATTTCTCTTACCAAGAAAAAGATTTGCCTGTTCAGGATAATTTAAACGAGATTGGCCTATCAAGTTACGGAAATCAACCCAATCAGACTGACAATCTGTCAGTGCCAGCCTTTCTCCGGAGAAGGCAGAATAACAAGTAGGTAAGATATGAATGCGAGTTCGATTCAAAAAGTGTCTGATAAAGTCAGCGCCAAGTATCCCAAGTTGAGCGGGAAGCGCCCAAAGGTAACTGAGCAATCTCCAGGTCGCTATCTTTTGGTTTATGCCTTCTCGGATGAACTGCCCGGAGGGAAAGCGCTGCAACAACAGCTTCGGGTCGTTGCTGATGCTGAAGGCAACATTAGTAAGATGTCAGTCTCAAGAGGATAAAATGGAACGTTCAGTCCCGTCCGCGAATATTCCCTTTTTCCTTAGGTTAAAAGGGAACGGCAGAAAAACAAAGAGTTCTTCTACTACGTATCAGGATGTTCAGCTATCCTTTGATACCCAGAGAATTCAACGCGCAAAGTCGCCAGAACCCGTCGAATCGATCTTGTTAAATGCAACCTACACTCAGGAGTTGAGTTTCCAACCGACCGTCCCAGTTAGCATAAAACCGATCGACCCGGAAATACTCCTTGGGAATACCCTGGCGAATCGCATCGGGCGCATGGACTTCCGCAAATCCCAGGCACTGATGCTCTTTTCCATCTCCGCCATGGGACTGATGATTGGTATTCTGATTTCTTTTATTCTGTAGATCCCTCAAATTCAGCAGAAGTGATTGAGTTATTTACAAGCTCAATCACTTCTTCATTACTCCAATACGGGCCAATATCCGTGTCGCATTTCTCCTTCAATCGCCGAAATCGATTTGGTAACAATCCTGCCAACCCTGATAAACCAATCGTTTCATCTACGACAACAAAACCAATCGTAGTCAGAGAAATTATCATGTATAATTTACCCATAATTGTTAATAAAAGAGGAAATTTATGGGTTCAGGTAATATTAGTGCCTGGAAGACGTACTGGGCAAATCTCGAAATCACATCTTCCGATCTTCAACAGTTGGCAAACCATTTGTTCGAAAAAGAAGAGCCTATGACCGTTGATGGTCTTATCCAGGTATTGCTAGACCATCGCTTAAAAGAACGTGAAGCAGAGAGAATCTCAAAACTGGAAGCCGCTGGTGAGATTTACCTTCCTGGTAAAAGCTACGAAGTTGGCGCGAAAATTCGTTTTCCCGAATTTGACTGGAAACAAGCTACCGTCGTTTCAAGCCGCCCGGGTGAGAACGTGGGCATCAGCGCGTTCACTGTGATCGAAGTCGAGTTTGAAGACGGCACCAGCCAATCTTTTGCTGCTGATCTCCCCGCCCACTCCTTGAACTCAAAAGTTTACAACAACCAGGACGATACTGCCGAAGACCCCCTCGAGATCCAGAGTCTTTTTTCACCAGCCCTCAGGTCCAAGCTTCGCAAAGCGCTTGAGAAGCAAACCGAACTTGTGCGCATCGCTGACACCTGGTTTCCAAGATCTTTGCTCATTGACATCAGCAAAGGGTATCTGAATCTTGCGGAAGCCATCCTCGACTCTCATGAAGGCGGTCCTCTGAGTATTCAAGCCTTGATGAAAGAACTCGAGCTCAACACAGAACCGCAGAACCAAAATCTACTCGAATTCTCTCTGAATTATGCCCTCCAGGAAGATCCCCGTTTCGACGAGGTTGGAACTACAGGCGAGATTTCCTGGTTCCTAAAACGACTTGAACCTGAATCCGTGCTTGAGCCACCAATTTACATCCGCTCCAACGACATCGTGCCCCTGGCAGATAACCTCGATGAGGAATCCTACAAGTTGCTTTATGACTTGGACGACGAACTTTCTTTTACCAACGAGGAAATCGATGAGGTGGACCGGCAGGATTCCGTCACAATCACCCTCACCTATCCCCATTGGCGCAGCGGCAGCCTTCCGGTAACCCCAAATTCCAATCGAGTCTTGCCTTCTGCTCTCGAATCAGAAAACGTCAAGATCAGTTTCATCGACAAACAAACCCAACAACGCATCTCCGCCTGGGTGGTCCGCCCCCACAATTATGTTGTCGGCTTGCGAGAATGGTTTGAAGACCAAAATCTCATTCCTGGCAGCAATATTGAAATCAGCGCGACAAAACACCCGGGCACTATGCTCATTTCAGCGGAGAAAAAACGCTCCAACAAAGAGTGGATCAAAACTGTTTTGATCGGTGCCGATGGAGGATTGGTTTTCGCGCTGTTACGGCAGCCTATTTATGCTGGTTTTAACGAACGCATGGCTATCGCCATTCCTGACCAGGAGGGTCTTGACAAGATCTGGCAGGACCGGTCAACGAGAAACATCCAGTTAAAAACAGATGTATTCCGAATGATGAACGAGCTTGCTAAGTTAAACAGCCAGCATCATGTTCATTTCGTTGACTTGTATGCTGCGATCAATGTCATCAGGCGTACCCCACCGATGGAATTGCTCGAAGCCCTTTCAATAAATCCGGAAATCATCCATGTTGGTGATCATTATTACCATGTGGCAGATCAAGGAAAGGAATAATCTGCATGCTGAGCAAAGCTAGTCTCATCAAACCCAGCCTGACCACAAAATTCCGGGTGGATTTTGACTGGTGGAAGTCACAAGACCGGAACTGGCGGAACTCTTTAGTCACATTCATGTGCCCTTCGCACCAGGTTCTTTTTGCCAAGTTGACTGATGAGCAGGAAATGGATCTTGTCAATCCCGAAACCGGCGAAGTCACTCGTGGGGATGGTCTGATCCAAACCCTGGTCGACCATTGCGCCAGGCAAGCGGGATTCATCTCTGCCAATGCCCCCCTGGTCGACACTATTTTCAAGGTTTTTATCGTCAACCGTAACAAGCCGCTCGACTCGATTGAATTGGCTGAGCGAGTTGGAAAGCCTGCCGACACCATCCTGCGCACAATCGGAACCACACGGGTGTATAAGGGGATTCGTCCTGTTTGATCCCGCTGGAAAACGCAGTATAATCAAGACCCGTTCGCTCCTGTAGCTCAATGGATAGAGCACCAGTCTTCTAAACTGATGGTTGCGCGTTCGAGTCGCGCCAGGGGCATTATTAATATAAAACCTTATATTTTCTATCCTTGGCAATTTGGGTTTGGGGGATAATTTATTCAAGTTAGATGAAAGGAATAAAATGAACCTGTTTAAAAGATGGCTTGTATTTATGTTGGCACTGTTTGTTGCCGCCTGGTTGATCCCTGGCATCCATGTCGAAAACGACGCTTGGGTTGTGTACGCCATCACAGCTGCCATTCTTGCGCTGTTGAATGCGATACTTCTGCCAATCCTGAAGACGCTTTCCTGTGGTTTGATCATTCTTAGCCTGGGGTTATTCAGCCTTGTTCTGAATGCCGCAATGTTTATGCTATCCTCCTACCTGGCACAAACCTGGTTTAATGTTGGATACATTGTGGACAATTTTTGGTCCGCATTGCTCGGCTCGCTCATCGTCAGCGTCGTGTCAATGTTATTCTCCTCTGATAAGAAGAAAAAACGAGACGACGATTAAGACATTTTTCATTCAAAACAAAAACTGCCTACGTGGCAGTTTTTGTTTCTTGGTTGCATAAATTGCAATATGTGATAGAATACCGTCTGTTAAATCAGGAATAAGCCTGATACCAACCTTCCACTCCTGCCCGCCTACGGCATCAAGCAGGAGCAAACCCGAGGAAAGGAGCCTCGACACGTATGCACAATTATGAACTCA
>CAYPBU010000071.1:0-10275 GCA_964409045.1 uncultured Anaerolineaceae bacterium
CGGCGGTCCCGGCGACCGGAAGACAGTTTTCTTTTAGGTAATGGGGTCATCTTTAACTCCTCACTGAACTAACAATTACATTAACCTGCTTATTCTACCCATGAAAGCAGAAAAGGTCAAGGTCGATTCTGTATCAAATTTTTGTTGCTGGCGACTTCCTGTTTGCTGTTTTTTGGAAGATGAAAATCATTAATAAGTTCGGTAGAAAACATTAGGATCTTTTATTTATTTTGATAAACGGTTAAAATTGCAAAATGGAAAAGAAAATAGTTATAGTCAGAGGTGGTGGAGACCTGGCAAGTGGTGTGGCTGTTTGCCTGCGCGAAGCCGGATATGGCGTTGTGATAACTGAATTGGCGCAACCATTGGTAGTTCGGCGTCAGGTTTCATTTGCAGAGGCTGTTTATGAGGGAATTTGCGAGGTGGAGGGGATCATTGGGCGGAAAGTTGAGAGAACGACGCAGGCTTTGGATGCCATTGCGGCTGGAGAGATTGCGGTTTTTGTCGATCCGGATTGCCAATCCCTCGAAAACCTTGAGCCGTTTGCAATCGTAGATGGGCGCATGCTCAAGCACGAAATGCCTACTGAATTCGCGGAAAGGTGGCGCGTGATTGGCTTGGGTCCTTGGTTTACGGCTGGGATGAACTGCTGGGTGGCGATTGAGACAAACCGCGGCCCTGATCTAGGAAAGATCTTGCATGAAGGCAGCCCTGAACCCGACACTGGACATCCGGCAAAAGTGATGGGGTACAGCCTTGAAAGAGTGATTTACGCCCACAGGGACGGACAATTCAAGGCTCTTGTTGAGATCGGCGATCAGGTCGAAGCCGGGCAAACAGTCGCGGAAATCGATGGCGAGCCGGTAAAATGCCAGATCAGTGGAATTGTGCGCGGTTTGTTACGCGATGGGGTGAACGTGGCTGCGGGAGTCAAGGTGGGGGATATTGAGCCGACCGGTGACAGAGCGGTTTGTTTCAGAATTTCAGACAAAGCGCGGAAAATTGGCGAGGCAGTTGTGGAAGCCTTGAAGGGCGCGAATTAGGCAGGATAATATTGAAAATTGTTGACGCACTGCGCATAGAAAAAGGTTCTGCTGTTGCTATTGTCGGTGCAGGGGGTAAGACCAGCCTGATGTTAGCACTGGCAGAAGCCTTACCAAAAACTGTTTGCCTGACAACGACAACCAAACTGGCTTATTCCGAGGGCCTCGGATCGATAACTCACATTCCTTTCACAACATTTGAGAACCAGATCGGGAATCGTTCTAACGAAGCCGGAATCGTGCTGGTAACCAACTCCTTGGATGAGAAAATGCAAAAATGGCAGGGGCTGACTCTCAGTCAGGCTGATTTATTAATCTCGACCTGCAAGCAGAGCAATGCCACGTGCCTAGTCGAAGCAGACGGTGCCAGGCGCTTGTCGCTGAAAGCGCCGGCAGCCTGGGAACCAGTTATTCCACCACTGGTTGACCTTGTGATTGTTGTCGTTGGATTGAGCGTTATCGGCAAACCCTTGAACGGAGAAACAGTCTTTAGGCCGGAGCTATTCAGCGTGTTGACCGGATTGAAACCTGACGAACCTGTCCAATTGGATCACATCATCAAGATGCTTAACCACCCGGATGGTGGGTTGAAGGGGATTCCTCCCAACAGCAAGACCGCCGTGGTCTTCAACCAGGCGGATGCCTATTCATTTATTCAAGACGACCTTGTTATGATCAAGGAAGCTCTGCAAGGAAACTTTTGTGCTGCAATCAGTACCAGCCTGCAAGCCGAACGTCAAAAGTGTCTTGTGATTTATAAATAGTATGATTTTGTGAGATTCCCTTTTCGTGCTTGTATTACGCTTGGGTGTGATTTTCAATCCAGCTTACGTAGTGAAAAGTGATTTTTTATAGTGATTGAGCATTTAGGCTGAACGGATAGTTATAACGTTATTTATTGAGCATTCTTCCAATCCCGATTACAATACAAACCTAACTTTTATGTTTAGAGGTGTAGATGCTCAGCGTCATTCCAATTAAGGACGCGCTAAATTTCGTCCTGAAAGAATTTGGCAGCAAGGCGGGTGCTGTTGAATTTGTCCATTCGGGGGATGCATTTGGTCGGTACCTCGCGGCGGAAATCATTGCCGAAGAGGCAGTACCTGCTTTCGACCGCTCCACGGTGGATGGTTTCGCCGTCCGAAGCAAGGATTTAAGCGGATGTTCGGACTCGATCCCGGCGATTCTGAAGAAAACCGGGGAATCAATCATGGGTCATGCCTACGAAACCCCTCTTTCTCCTGGCAACTGTGTTTACGTTCCAACGGGCGGCGCAATTCCCCCATCTGCGGACGCGATGGTCATGATTGAGTACACCGAAGATTTGGGTGGGGACCAATTTGCTTTTTATAAGCCTGTCGCGCCTGGGGCAAATCTGATTTTGCGTGGTGAGGACCTCCAAAAGGGTGAGGTAATTCTAAGAACAGGCAGAAAACTTGGCGTGGCAGATATTGGCACTTTAGCCGCGATTGGTAAAACTGAGGTACCGGTCTTTCGCCGACCGGTGGTGGGAATCATTTCTACCGGGGACGAACTGGTTGCTCCAGATGCTAGCCTGAGACCTGGCCAAATCAGAGATGTTAACTCGAGTATGTTGAAGGGTGCGGTCGAACTGTGTAATGGAGTCGCAATCAGCAAGGGCATTGTTGAGGATGATTTTGATGATCTCCGGGATGCCTGCAGTGAGATAATTCAACAAGTTGATGTTCTCATAGTATCAGGCGGCACTTCTGTTGGAGAACGAGATAACATGCCCAGAATCATGGCAGAGTTGGGTGAGATGTTGATCCATGGTCTGGCTGTGAAACCTGGAAAACCCACTATCATTGGCGAGATCGAAGGCAGGGCTGTGTTTGGTTTACCGGGAAATCCGGTTGCAGCGTTTTTTATCTACGACTACCTTGTGAAACCTCTCCTGCTCGCACTCCAAGGTGGAAAAGCGGAAACGGAGCAAGTTGAAGCGAAGCTTACCCGGGCAATTTCCTCTAACCACGGCAGGGAAGAGTTTGTTTTAGTGCAATTGGACGGTGCGGAAGCAGAACCTGTCCCCAGTAAGTCCGGATTGATCAGCACTGTTTCACGTGCGAATGGCTATTTCATCATCCCACGAGACCAGGAAGGTCTGCCAAAAGGCGCCCTGGTCCAGGTTACGAGATTGTGAGGGTTTATGGCATTTACATACTTGTCTAATTTTCCTTTGGAAGAAGCGCGGGCGCTTTACATTAAAGCATTGGAAGAGGCGGGGTTGAAACCGCAGGTGGAACGTGTTTCAACTAGTGAGGCGAATGGACGCATCACATCGGAGGCAGTCTACGCCAGCATCTGTGCCCCGCATTACAACGCTTGTGCCATGGATGGCATCGCTCTGGAAGCACGCCTGACGTATGGCGCAAGCGAGACCCGACCAGTTACACTTGCCGATAATTCCTATAAATGGGTAAACACTGGTGATCCGTTACCTGTCGGCTACGATTGCGTGGTTATGGTGGAAGACGTGATCGAAACCGAACATGGCGTGCAGCTCTTTGGTGCCGCGACGCCCTGGCAGAATATCCGTCAAATCGGTGAAGATATTGCCGCAGGGGACATGGTCGTTCCCAGCTTTACGGAACTGAGCCCCTCTGCCTTGGGCGCACTTCTGGCTGCGGGTGTGCTGGAAGTCCCGGTGATTCGCAAACCCATTGTGGGAATTATCCCTACTGGCAATGAACTGGTATCACCCACGGCTGACCCCAAGCCCGGCGATATTATCGAATTCAATTCAACAATTTTTGCGGGGATGATGCACAACTGGGGCTGCGAGAGCAAGGTCTATCCAGTGGCTGGCGATAAGCCCGAAATGATAACCAGCCGTCTAAGAACAGCCATCGCGGAATGCGATCTGGTGCTGCTTAATGCGGGATCTTCAGCTGGACAGAAGGATTTTTCGCTCGATGCAATTAAGTCTGTTGGTTCCGTGGTACTGCATGGAGTGGCGATCAAGCCGGGGAAACCCACCATCCTGGGGCTCACCGACAAAGGTGACGCGATCGTGCCATTGGTTGGTCTGCCGGGCTATCCAGTTTCGGGGATTTTAGTGCTCGAACAGTTGATTAAACCTGTAGTTGGAATGATGAGTGGGCGTCAGTTCCAAGCACCTGAGTTTGTAGAGGCGACTGTTTCCCGCCGTTTGGTCTCGTCTTTGAAGTATCTAGAATTTATTCGCGCCAGGCTTGGAAGAGTTGGCGGTAGAACTGTGGCAGTGCCACTCAATCGCGGCGCAGGTGTGGTCAGTTCTTTCGTGAAAGCGGATGGTATCATCCACGTTCCTCAAAACGTGGAGGGGTATGAGGCGGGCGAAAGCGTGAGGGTGGAGTTGCTGCGACCGATGGCAGAAATTGAGCAAACACTTGTAATTACCGGCAGTCATGACCCATTGATCGATGAAGTTATCGACATCATGCGGCGTACCTGGTCTGATAGTTTTGTGGCTTCCTCACATGTTGGGAGCATGGGGGGGATCATGGCGGTCAAACGCGGTGAGGCCCACCTGGGTGGGGTGCACTTGTTGGATGAGGCAAGCGGTGAGTATAACAAGGCTTACCTCCGCAAGTACATTCCTGAAGGCGGCGTGGTGTTGATGCGCTGCGTGAAGCGCAGCCAGGGGCTGATGGTAGCCAAGGGCAATCCATTGACGGTGCAAGGAGTCGCCGACCTTCCCCGATTGCGCTACGTGAATCGGCAAAAGGGAAGCGGCACCCGAATTCTGATCGATTACCTGCTGAAACAACAAGGAATTGACCCCTCAACTATCCAGGATTACGATCGCGAAGAATTGACCCATACTGCGGTTGCAGCGGCAGTCGCGGCAGGTTCAGCGGATGCGGGCTTGGGAATTCTTTCCGCCGCCAAGATTTACGATCTCGGCTTCATCCCGGTCTGCGAGGAAGAATACGATCTGTTGATCTCAGAATCTGCTTTATCCATGGAACCTGTTCAACGAATGATCAACGTACTAAGAAGCGAAGAATTCGCTGCCCGTCTTGAAAAGTTGGGCGGTTATGAACTTGACCAGCCAGGAGAAATTATTCAATGGAATTGACCCACTTGGACGAACAGGGCAATGCACACATGGTGGACATCAGCGGAAAAGCTGTGACCGACCGCGAAGCTGTAGCTTCCGCGCGGATCATGATGCAGGCTGAAACGCTCAAGTTGATCACTGAAGGAAACCTGCCAAAAGGAGATGTTTTTGCGGTTTCGCGGATTGCAGGCATTATGGCAGCGAAACGCACAAGTGAGCTAATTCCGCTTTGCCACCCGTTAGCGCTAAGCGCGATCGATATCCGGATAGAAGCGGCTGGAGACACGGAAATCATTCTCGAAGCCCGCGTAAAAACCACCGGACAGACTGGCGCGGAAATGGAAGCTCTGACGGCGGTGAGTGTTGCCGCGTTGACAATCTACGATATGTGTAAAGCAGTCGACCGGAGCATGGAAATTAGATCGATACGCCTGGAAAGCAAAAGCGGGGGAAAATCCGGCACCTTCACGAGACAGGATAAATCCTGAAATGATTGATAGTTTTGGACGCGAAATAACCTATTTAAGGCTTTCAGTCACAGAGCGTTGCACGTTGCGCTGCACATATTGCCGTGCCAGTGAAGACCTTTGTCCCAAACAGGCTGAACTGCAGACAAGGGATCTGGTTCGAATTGCTGATGCTTGCGCGGACCTTGGCATTACGCGGGTACGCCTTACGGGTGGAGAACCGCTTTTACGACGGGACATTGTGCAAATCGTTTCGGGAATCCGAGTCAATTCAAAAATCAGGGATATCTCGCTGACGACCAACGCGCAAATGTTGGCTGAGGTTGCCGCGGATTTGAAGAAAGCGGGCTTGGATCGGGTCAATATCAGTCTTGACTCCCTTAAACCAGATGTGTTTAACCAAATGACTGGCGGCGACCTGGAAAAGGTAAAGGCTGGCATAAATGCCTCAATCGAGGCCGGTTTTAACCCAGTCAAGATTAACGTCGTCCTGGTAAAGGGTTTGAATGACCTCGAAGTAGATGATTTCATTGCCCTCACCAAAGATCACGCCCTGGATGTGCGCTTTATCGAGTACATGCCGATCGGGGAAGGTTCCCAAAGCGAGCATCTGCGCGTGGACAACATGGAGATATTAAAGGTACACCCTTCCTTGCAGCCAGTACCACCTCGAAACGCCGGTCAGCCATCGAGAGATTACCAAATTCCCGGATACAAGGGACGGGTCGGATTCATCAGTCCGATTTCGCACCAGTTTTGTGCTGACTGCAACCGGATACGCGTCATGAGTGACGGAAAACTCAGGACCTGCCTGGGTCAGGAAGAGGAAATCTCTCTAATCCAAGCTCTGGCGGATGGTGATGAAGCACTAAAAGAGAGAATCAGAACCGCGGTTTTGACAAAACCAGCAGGACACAATTTTAGATCTGCGCATTTGAACGCCCGCGGAATGAGCAAAATCGGAGGTTAGGCAGTGGCAAGTGTAAAAGCAGTAAACATCAGTCTTGAGCGCGGAACCATCAAGCAGCAAATGGAGCAGGTGATCCTGATCGAAAATTACGGGATTGAGGGAGACGCACACGCCGGCGACTGGCATCGGCAGGTGAGTTTGTTGGACCAGTCCAGCGTGGATCGGATGCTCGCATTAGGTGCCAATGGTTTGGTGCCTGGGATTTTCGCCGAGAACATTACCACCGAAGGAATGGATTTGTGCCATTTACCCCTGGGGACGCGGTTGGAAGTCGGAGAGGCTATCCTCGAGGTGACTCAAATTGGCAAAGAATGTCACCATCACTGCCAGGTTTACCAGCAGGTTGGCATGTGTGTGATGCCGCTCGAGGGCATTTTTACACGTGTGATCAAAGGAGGAGTTGTGCAAGCCGGAACCCCGATTACCATTCAAACTAACATTCGAGCGGCGGTGGTCACCGTCAGCGATAAAGGTTCCCAAGGGATTCGCGAAGACCGCAGCGGTCCTGTTTTGGTCGAGACACTCAAGGGCTATGCCGTGGTCAATCGTACAGCGATCATCCCTGATGAAAAAGAGTTGATCTCGAATACCCTGGCTGAGATTGCAGATACAGGTGATTTTGACCTGATCCTGACAACCGGTGGGACGGGGTTGGCGCCGAGAGATGTCACGCCTGAAGCCACGCTTGCGGTGTGCGATCGGATGGTGCCTGGTATACCGGAAGCAATGCGGGCAGCGAGCTTAAAAATTACTAACAGAGCGATGCTCTCACGTGCTTCAGCTGGCACTCGCGGTCGGACTCTAATCATCAATCTACCTGGCAGCCCAAAGGCAGCGAAGGAGTGTCTTGAGGTATTCCTGCCAGTGATGGACCATGCAATAGAAACATTGCGCGGCGAAGCGTTTGAATGTGCCAAATAGGACGAATATTCCCAATTACTCATTTATTGAGGTAAAATATATTTCGCGCTGGCTTCAGAAGAGTGGGTCAGATGCGAAACAGGAGGAAACTCCAAAAAACTAACTTTAGGAGAAGAAATGAAACGTTTTGCCTTAGGTTTAATTTGTTTGATTTTAGTTTTTTCAGCCGCCGCTTGTGTGCAGGAACCTGTGAACAAGGTAATCCAAATGTCCACCACTACATCCGTGAACGACTCGGGTTTGATGGCTTACTTACAGCCAGTATTCGAGAAGGATTCGGGCTACACGCTCGAGATCACCTCTGCCGGCACTGGCGCCGCGATCGAGAAGGGTCGGACTGGCGATGCGGACATCCTCCTGGTCCACTCCAAATCACAGGAAGAGAAGTTTATTGGTGAAGGTTTCGAAGAGACTCGCATTCCATTCATGTACAACTTTTACGTGATCGTTGGTCCAGCTGATGACCCAGCCGGTGTGGCCGGCAAAGCAACCGCCGCGGAAGCATTCCAGGCGATCGTGGACTCGGGTTCACCCTTCATTTCCCGTGGTGATGAAAGCGGTACCAACACCAAGGAATTAGCTATCTGGAAATCCATCAATATTGATCCGACCGGACAAGCTTGGTATGAGAGCACCGGCTCTGGTATGGGCGCGACCCTGACCGTAGCCGATGAGAAACAAGCCTACACGCTTTCCGACAAAGCCACCTTCCTTGCTCACGAAAACGAGCTCTCAATCCTGCTTGAAGCCACCGATGACATGAAAAACACCTACTCAGTGATCGCAATCTCCACCAAGCGCTTCGCGGATTCCAATGCGGCTGGCGCGCAAGCCTTCATCGACTGGCTGAAGACTGAAACAGCCCGCAAGATGATTGCCGAATTTGGTGTGGCTGAGTATGGTCAACCGCTGTTCTTCAACATGGATTAAGCATAAAGAACAACACTTTTGATTAAACAGGTACTAGATTTAGTTTTCGGGGCAGATCCAGAGTTACGCCAAATTATTGGCGTAACTCTGCGTATGTCTGTCTTGAGTACGCTGATTTCTGCTTTGATTGGCATCCCCTGGGGGGTGGCAATGGGCGCGAATCGATTCAAGGGAAAAGCGATCCTTTCAAGGATTACGAATACCCTGATGGGACTTCCGCCTGTGGTGGCTGGTTTGTTGGTTTTTTTGCTGCTATCACGCAGCGGACCATTAGGGAAGATGAGCCTGCTTTACTCTGTCACCGCGATGGTGATCGCGCAGGTGGTGCTGATCTCTCCGATCATCGCGGGTATGACAGCCAACATCGTCAGCTTGCGCGCGCCTTCCATCAATGAGACTTGCGCCGGCATCGGGATAACCGGTTGGAAGCGCCTTTGGCTGACGATCAAGGAGTGCCGCATTCCCTTCGTGACCGCTGTGTTGGCTGGCTTTGGTCGGTCTATCGCGGAGGTTGGCGCGGTCCAGATGGTGGGCGGCAATATTCAGTTTAAGACCCGGGTGATGACCACCGCAATCATGATGCAGACAAACATGGGGCGCTTTGAGCTGGCGGTGGCTCTGGGCGTGGTGTTGTTGGTCATTTCTTTCATCATCAACAGCCTGGTGCACAGGATACAGGAGCAGACGCTGCGTGATCGTACTGCGTGACGTGGTTCAGCAATTTGGTAGCAGGGTCGTACTGGAAATCCCAGACCTGCAATTTGTGCCAGGCAGGCGTTATGGCTTGATTGGCGAAAACGGCAGCGGAAAGACAACCCTGATCCGTATACTTGCGGGCACATCCAAGCCGACATCCGGAACTATCCAAGGACTCGAGGGAAAAGAGGTTGGGTATCTGCCCCAGTCCCCTTATGCTTTCTCCTTCTCGGTGCTCGAAAATGTCGCTCTTGCTCTGGAGGGTCACAAGGACGCAAAAGAAATTGCTGAAAAGGCTCTGGTGGCGGTCGGGATGGAAAACCTGTTGAACGCCAGGGGCGATCGGCTATCCGGCGGCGAGGCGCAGCGGATGGCGCTGGCAAGGGTGCTGGTGCGGGAATATGACGTGCTGCTTTTGGACGAGCCGACTTCCTCCACCGATGTGCGCAGCATGGACCTGATTGAACAAACCCTTAAGGAATATGTGCAAAGGACGCAGTGCACACTGATTTTTTCCACCCATTCACCCGCCCAGGCACTGAGGTTGGGGGATGAGGTCTTGTATCTTGAAAAAGGGAAATTGGTGGAGCAGGGACTTGCACAGACTTTGTTCCATGCCCCGCAAGACGAGCGCACAAAGGCTTTCCTCAGGCATTGGAGCCTGAACTCCTGACAGTTTTGTTTCTCCAGATTAGCTTCATCAAGGGTAGAATCAAGGAAGCTCTTATGATTCCTGTTCGTGGAGAAATTACAAAATGACCAAATCAGCTGCCTCAAGAGACGACACTCCGCTAAGGTTATTCAAATCTGACTTCCTCGAGTGGTTCACCCACATCAATCCGTTGGTGGTCTTGGGGGTGTTTCTGCCGATCATTGGTTTCTTCCTTTGGCGTTCTGCCCGGGTAAACCAGGGGATCGGCTGGTGGCATGTTATGATCTCGTTTGCGATCGGGGTATTGTTCTGGCCGCTGGTGGAGTACCTGCTGCACAGGTTTGTTTTCCACTTTTCGCCGAAGAACCCTTCGGAGCGGATGAAGCGCGTGCTGTTTTTGATGCACGGCGTGCACCATACCCAGCCGCGGGAGAAGAGTAGGTTGGTGATGCCGCCAGTGGTCAGCATTCCGCTCGCGGCGATTTTCTATGGGTTGTTTTTGGGTTTGGTTGGAACTTTACTTAAATTGCCGA
>CAYPBU010000072.1:0-10152 GCA_964409045.1 uncultured Anaerolineaceae bacterium
AAAGTGTTACCTATGTCTCCGAACGAGTGTTACCCTTCTGTCCAGTCTATACACTTTGGGGAAGGGTCGCAGATCCGCGGAGCGCAGTGAAGGGGAGGCACCGCTTGCGGTGGATGAGGGAGAAGCATTGAATCGCTAGATGTTTAAGTATGGAAAACATCGGTTGTAGGGGTTTGGCATGCCAAACCCGTTTTCACCCCAAGGTAAGCCTGCTAAGGAATCAAAAAACCCCCAATCCTTCAACCAGGGGCTTAAACAAAAAATGAGCGCGCAGGGGCTCGAACCCTGAACCAACGGCTTAAAAGGCCGCTGCTCTACCATTGAGCTACGCGCCCACGAGGGACGAACTAAGATTTTAGCACGCACTGCCAAGCGCGTCAAATGAATTCGGGGGCAAAAATCGAAACTCGCCAGGCAAATTACCCCAATTCGCGCTCCTCTCGTCCGAAGCACCAAGCTCTGCCCCGCGCGAGGGTATAATTGGGCTAACATTCGTATTACCGAGGTGATGAATGACGAAACAGGCGCTCCCCCACGGGCTCTGGCCTTCCCCGATTACCCCCGAGATGCTTGCCGGCGGCATCCGCCTGAACGACGTGCAATGGTCCCCGAACGGCGATTACCTCGTCTGGTCGCAATCGCAGGACGGCGAAACCAGCCTGTTCGCCAAACCCGCCCTGGGTGAAGCCTTTGACCTCAGCGGCGAATTGAACCCCTCCGGCGGGGTCGGCTACGGCGGCGGAGATTTCTTCTCCGGGCGTGAAGGCGTGGTGATCGCGGACCGCAGCGGACGGCTTTACTTCAAGCCCTACGCGCAAGGACGTGCCCGCCCGCTCACCCCCGCCTTTGGCGCCTGCGCCTCTCCGCTGCTCACCCCGGATGGGCGCTTCGTGATCTACGTGCACACCTACGAAAACAAGGATGTGCTCGCCATCGCCCAGATGGATGGGGCTGCGTGGCCCAGGATCCTCAGGCAGGGCGCGGATTTTTATATGCAGCCGGCGCTCAGCCCGGATGGGAAGCTGCTCGCCTGGGTGGAATGGGATCACCCGAACATGCCCTGGGATGGCGCCAGGCTAATGCTGGCGGAACTCGACGCGGAAAATGGCACATTGGGCCGCGCGCGTTTGCTGGATGGGTCTGAGAACGTGCCCGTCTTCCAACCGATCTTTTCACCGGACGGAAGCAAGCTCGCCTGGCTGAGCAACCCAGGCGAACTGGACCAGCTCAGGATGCTGCAGGTCGGCAGCGGTGTAATGGAGACGCTCGTGCAGGACCGGGTGATGATGCCCCCGGCATGGGTGTTGGGGATCCATACGCTGGCATGGTCCGCCGACAGTCAGAAGATCTTTTTCCTCGAAAACGAACTGGGCCGCACCGGCATCCGCAGCTTCGCGTTGACGACCCGGACGGTCAGGCAGATCGACACCGCGCCCTACACGCTGATCGAGCAGCTCAGCGTCTCGGCGAAGGATGAGCTGGCGTTCATCGCCCAATCCGCCGCGCATGCCCCGCGCGTCGTTCGCGTTGCTCAGGGGCAGAGCGAGGTGGTTGCCCGCACGCAGGCAGACCTGCTGCCCTCGGCTTTTTACAGCCAGCCGCAAGCAATTTCGTGGCAGAGTTCGGATGGGGTGACCGTGCACGGGCTATATTACCCGCCTGTCAACCCCGATTTTGAAGCTGGGGGTACCCCGCCGCCGGTGATCGTTTACATTCATGGAGGACCCACCTCGCAGGTGTTCGACGCCTTCAACCTCGAGGCAAACTACTTCACCAGCCGCGGCTATGGCTATTTCGCGGTCAACTACCGCGGCAGCACGGGCTACGGCAGATCCTATCGCGACGCGCTCAAAGGCGAGTGGGGCAGGATCGACCTGCAGGATACGATCGAAGGCAGCCAGGCGCTCATCGACCGCGGGCTGGCGGACCCGGCGAAACTGGTCATCAAAGGCGGCAGCGCCGGCGGCTACACGCTCTTGAACGCGCTGGTGCACTACCCCGGCTTCTTCAAAGCCGGCTTGTGCTCGTATGGAGTCTCGAACCTGTTCCTGTTTGACGAAGATACCCACAAATTCGAAGTGCACTACAACGATCAACTGGTTGGCACCTTGCCCGAAGCCGAGGAAAAATTCCGAGCCTGGTCTCCGCTCTTTCACGCCGACAAGATCCGGGACGCGGTTGCGCTCTTCCAGGGCAGCGACGACAAAGTGGTGTTGCCTGAGCAGAGTGAGCTGATGGCGCGCGCACTTCTTGCGAACGGCGTGCCGCACCTCTACCGGGTGTATGAAGGTGAGGGGCACGGCTTCAGAAAGAAAGTAAACCTGATCGACTATTACGAGACAGTCGACAGTTTTCTCAAACAGCACGTAATCAACAGCTTTCAGGAGGAAGCATGACAACCAGGGAATTGACTGTTCGATCTTCAAATGGTGAAACGCTTTGGGGGCAGGTCTGGGAACCTGGAGAAAAAGCCCGGGCAGCGATCGTTTTGGTGCATGGTCTCGGCGAGCACATCCAGCGCTACCAGTACGTTGCAGATAAGCTCAACGCCAAAGGCATCGCCTTACTGGGCTTTGACCAGCAAGGTCACGGCAAATCAGGCGGAAAACGGGGTGTGATCAACTCTGGGGAAGGCTTGATGGAAGATATCACCAAGGCGGTCAACCTGACCAGGCAGATGTATCCAGGTCTACCGGTGTTCCTTTATGGGCACAGCATGGGCGCTCTTGAGGTGTTGTATTACGGGCTTCACGGAACGGAAGTGCCGACTGGGATCATCGCCACGAGCCCTGCGCTGGATACCGCCAGCATGTCTAAGGCGCAGCGCGCGCTCGTGCGGCTTTTGAAGGGCGTTTTGCCGGATTTGACGGTGGATAACGGGCTGCCGATCGACGGGCTCTCACGGGATGCCGCCAGCAATCAGGCATATCGTGTCGACCCCCTGGTGCACCCGAAAGCCAGCGTACGCCTGGCGGCCTTCATGATGGAGGCAGCGGAAGACATTATGGGGCACGCCAATAATTGGAATGTGCCGCTCTACCTGGCGCACGGCAGCGCTGACCCGATTTGCCCAGTGGCGGGCTCGGACCAGTTTGCGCAGCGGCTTGGCAGCAAAGTGACCTACAAACGCTGGGATGGCTTTTTTCACGAGACGCACAACGAGCCCGAGAAGGACGTGGTTATCAGCGCGATGCTGGACTGGATTGAAGGTCAGATCGCCTAATTAGCTTACAACGGCGGATCGCATTTCGTAGGGCGAGATTGAGGGCATCAGAAGCAAACTGATGTTCGAGCGTGTTGTGCCCTCAATCCGCCGATGGTAATGACATTGTTGCAAGGCTTACTGGCGTGCTGGCGGATTGGAAGCACACCAAGATTTCTGGGTAAAAATGAGTGAGTGCTTCCAATCTCGCCCTACGACTACCTTGTTTTATCAAACAGATATTTGCGTAGGGGCACGGCAGTGCGAAGCCTCCCCCTGCGGGACGCCGTGCCATCTAGGACGATCGTACGGCGGAATGCGCCTCATTTGCGCACTCCGCCAATTAATCAATTTCTGACTAACAAAACCATTTGACCTTAACGGGGTTGGGTTCGTCCGGGATTGCGGCAGCTTGCAGAGCTGCAAGCATTTTTTCGCATTCTTTCAGGGCAAAACTTTCGAGCTCCTGCCAGCTCGCGTCGACCCCAAGCGCGTCGTATGCCAGTGCCAGGCTGCCATAGAGCGGCAAACCCAGGGCGTGGGTGGGAGCGTGAATGCTGGACGCCGCCTGCCCAATCGCTCGGGCAGCAGCCTGGGCAACGGGGAAAGCTTCAGCTTCCCGGGCAGCCGCATGACAGGCAAGGATCAAGGCTTTAGCTTCGGGCAGCTTGATTTCTTTGTTCATCCAGGCTCGGGCGGCATCAAGCGCATTTTGGGGGCGGGAGTCTGCCGGGAATTGCTTTTGATAAATCGGCAAAATCTGCTTTTGGGCGTAGTCCAGGCACCAAGCAACGATGGTCGGCTTGCTCTGGGTCTCGATCAGGCGCATCAATCCCATGATTGGTTCCACCTGCCAGTTGCTCAGCATTTTGCGGTATTTTTTCATGGTTAAATTCTATCAGGCTGGAGTAAAAAAAAGCCAGCCTGGCCGGGCTGGCATCTGGCGGAGAGGGCGGGATTCGAACCCGCGATACCTCGCGGTATACTCGCTTTCCAAGCGAGCGCACTAGGCCAACTATGCGACCTCTCCACGTGAGCCGCTATTATAACAGAATTTTTCCGCTGTGAAGGGGTCAGGCAAGCCTATCTCAGTTTTTCTATTGGATCAATTGCTAATCGCGGAAATCTTTTCAACAGTTTCTGCAGTCAGTTTCGCCCTCTTCCCAGGGAGCATCCAATTAACGATGCTCGTCGCGCTCAGCTTGCCGCCTTTGGCTTGCACCAGTTTTTCCATGCCTGCGATTGACTGGTTACCCCCCAAAGAAGGGAAAGGAAACGCCTGCGTGACAAAGCCAGCCAACAGCTTACCATCCAGCGATGGCAGACCCCGCAGGAATGCCTCCATCACAATCGCTAGCCTGCCTCCATTAACGGGTGCAGCAAAAACGAGCATATCGTAGCCTTGCGTGGATGGCGCGTTGGAGAGCACGACCTTTGCTGGATCCATTTCACTCGCATTGCTCGCGCGCACGCTTTCCAAAACCGCTTTGTGCCCCTTTTCAAGCAATGCAGCCTGCAACTTCTCAGCGACCGATAAAGTGTTCCCTGTTTTGGAAAAAACAAAGATGCCAATATTCATTTTGCCCTCACTTATCAGGATTAAGAAAGAAATACCTTCAACTAAACCCGAATCTTACTACCATTCGCACATTGAACGAGTGAGAATGCATCATGATGCATTCGTCGGAATAGGAGTTTTCAGAAACAGCTAAAAAAGGACGTTTGAAAGGTCGTCGCGGTACTGGCGCACGGTTGGGAAGGCGTCACCCAGAACTTCCAGCAGTGCCAGGTAGATTTCGTGGAGTTGTCCGCCGTGGAAGTGCTTATCCTGGCGCAGGATATCCAAAAAGCCATCCAACGCGATCTCAATCTTGCCATTTTTCGCCAGGCGCAGGCTGTTGCGGTAGGCTGCCTCAAGTGGATTGGGGGGTTTCTGCGGTAAAGTCTCGAAGTTGGCGTATGCATTTGCGAGGGGCAAAAGGCTCTTAGCGGTGTTGAATTCAGAGCTTGCGGGAAAGCTGTTCAGGATAGAGGAGGCTTCCTGACCTTTGCCCTGCCAAAGCAATGCGCGCGCCAGCGCCAGCAAGCCTGCCGGCTCTCCATGGCTCTCGTAAACATACCGGGCGAGGGCTTCTTCCGCGCCGGGTAAATCTCCCAGCAGCATCAGGCTCCTGCCCTTCTCGAGCAGCAAATTGCCAGCTTTTGGCATGATCCTGTCCACGATCAGGCGCAGGTTTTGCTCGCTGAGCACGCCAGTCACTTCGGTCACGATCCGTCCGTCAACGAAGGCTTTTACTGCGGGAAGCTGCTGTACCTTCAGGCGTGCAGCCAGCTTGGGTTGGTCATCCACGTTGATGCGCGCCAGCCTGAAGCCGCCATCAGCCTCGTGCGCCAACTTTGCGAGCTCGCGCGATTGCACGCGGCAGGGAATGCACCACGGTGCCCAAAGATCCAGCACCACGGGCACTTCGGCAGAGTAATTTACTACCTCAAACTCGAAGGTGTCCTCGCTGATGTCAATGATGTTCGCGGCTGCCATAATCGTTCACCTGGGTTAATTCTAACAGAATTACTCCTCGTCCTCTGGAGGTGTGACCTCCGGTTGCTTGATCTCAATCACATCGCCATGGATGTCTACTACAATCTTGAAACCCGTCATGCCAAGGTAACTCCGCATGTCCTGCGGTAGTCCGGTATTGCGCAGCTGATCGAACTGCTCCCGGGAGTTTTCGAGCTGCTGCCGGATGACAGCGATTGAAAATATATCTTCCTGACCGAGCAATTTCGCGGTCTGCTCGCTCAAAAAGTCTTCGTTGCCACTGATGCCTGAGGTGATCGCCTCCCAAACCTGTTGGTCGACTTCCTCAGCGGGGATATGGCGCAGAAAACCGCCGTCGTCCAGGACGTAGCTGGGGTCATCCCCCACCCAGGTCACCGACAGGGGTTGGTCGGCTGGGTCAAAAACCAGGCCTTCAAAAAGAGCTTTCTTCACAATAACCTTCCTTGTTACTTCTATAAGATGATTATAGCGAAAGAGTATATAAGATTAATTAACAAACTTAGACACGGGCAAAACGTGAAAGATAGTTTGGCGGGTATACTTTATCGACCAGTTTTTTGTTTTCCCCTAAAGTAGGGTATGAGTCCATGTTCTTTCTCAGAGAAAAATGGGGTTCAGTAGGGGCACGGCAGTGCGAAGCCTCCCCCTGCGGCATGCCGTGCCAACCGTAAAGACGGAGAATTGTCCATCCATCAAGAAAGCCAACCAAAATTTACGTGTAGGTCAGGTTCTTCAATTGAACCTGACGCCACAAATGCCAGCATATAACGCCCTCAACAAAGCAAGGCTTTTGAAGTCAGGTTGAACCCCCCAACCTGACCTACGACAACATCTGTCATCGCGAGGAGCGTAGCGACGTGGCGATCTGAAGTTACGGATGTCAGGATGAACCCCGCCTACTCTCCGAGCACGATAACCTGACCTACCTCTTAATTCAAAAACCGCCGAAACCGGTCAGCACGTCCACACGTGTGCCTGTTTCCTCAGTGTGGTAATACTGGTCAAACGGCACAACGGGATTGCACCAGCGGTAGATCCACTTGGCATCCTCCGCCTTCATGTTGATGCAGCCATTGCTCATCACCGTCCCCCAATTGGAATGCCAGAAAGCACCATGGAAAGCTACCCCAAAGAGGGTGATGTAGCTGACCCAAGGTACGCCCGGCAGATCATAGACGTTTGGGTTGGCAGGTTCGTTTACCATACGCCGGCAAGGACGCTTGCGGTTGGTCATCCAGCGACCGACTGGTGTGGACCCATCCTTCAAACCGCTGCTGCAAAGCGTCTGAAAAACCTGGCGGTCGTACTCAAAGGCGCGGATTTCTTGCTTGGTCAGGTCGAGTTCGATGCGCTTGGCATCCGGCGCGACGTCCGTGCTGAGCGGCGTGATTTCTTCAGGTTTGGTCAGGTGAACCGTGTTAGCTGGAACGTAATAGGACATCCCATTGAGGTCGTCCCAAAGCTCATACCATGGCTTACCAAACTCGTCGTATTCCAGTTTGAGCACCCAGAAATTATTCTCATAGTAAAACGTGCGATGGATATTGCGCACATTTGGCTTGAGGTACACCGGCACTTTCGGCACCGTGATCTCGCCCAGCGTACCACCTTCAGGCAGCGGGTCCTTTGGCACGGCATTCAGACGGTTGAATACCGGCTGCACCCAGGCAGCTTCAATGTACTCCGTGTCGCTGATCTTATACCAGCCGACTTTTTTCTTGAAGATGTTTTCGACATAGATCAGCTTGGGCAGCGAGATAATATCATCATATTTATAGAAACCGCTGTTCTTTGAGAGCGCATTAGGCTCCTCGTGGATCAGCAGCTTATAGCGCAGGATGCGGGCAAGCGGCGGATCGATGTCGATCAGAGCGGCTGATGCGTCTGAGATTGGCGAGGGCAGGAGCATGCTTAATGCACCTAAACCCATAGTTTTCAAGAAACTTCTACGTGTTAGTTTAAGATTTTCCATTTAGTTAATAGTGAACGTGAACTGGTATCCCCACGAAAGCCCAGTCGAACAACCAGCCAGCCTGGCTGGTTTCCATGTTAACACAGCCATGGCTCATCGGATAACCAAAGTTGCTGTGCCAGTAGGTGCCGTGGATGCCATACCCGCGATAAAAATACATCACGTACGGCACATTGGGAAGGTAGTAGCCAGGACCAGCCATATCGTCGTAGAGCAATTTGACCCAGACGTGATAGGTGCCGGTAACCGTTGGGGTGTCAGGCAAGCCAGTGGAGACATAAAAGGAAGCTACCAAAGTTTCGCCTTCGTAAGCGTAGAGAATTTGCTGGCTGAGGTTGACGTCGATCCATTTGTCGCCAAGAGGTTCGGAAACTCCCGGGTTGTAATTGGGATCATTTTCTTCCGGCTCATAAACGTAAGGGGTAACTTCCACGGTTGGTATTGGCGTCTCTGTTGGCGTAGCTGTAGCCGTAGGTGTAGCTGTGGCCGTGGGAGTGGGTGTGGGGGTAGGCGTGTTGGTGGGAGTCGGAGTAGGCGTGGAAGTCGGAGTATTCGTTGGCGTGGCAGTGTTGGTTGGCGTCAGGCTCGGTTTGAGTGGCACAGCATCGGTTTCAACCAACTGGAATTGGGCCCCCGCGGCAGGCTGGGAACGGATAATCCCGACGGAATATAGCCCAAGCAGCACAACCGCTATCAACAAAGCCGCAAATGCCCAACCCCATGCCAGCTTGCGCCTGGGTTTTGCTTTTGGAGCAGCTTGCGGAACCGCAGATGCAACTGCAGGTGCCGTCTCGACAGCAAGGGATTCCTTCTGCCAGCCGACTGCTGAGCTTTGCCGCATCTGAGTGCTCGCCCACAGCATGCCTTCGCGTGCTGTCTGGTTTTGGGGGTCCTGGTCGAGAACTTTTCTCAGCCACAGCACGCTCGTCTGAGAGTCAGAAAGCCCTGCCATGAGCAGCATCGCGGAGCTGTTTTCCGGATCGCTTGCCAGCACCTGCTCCGCCAGTTGGCGGGCAAGCGCAGCATCGCCATCCAGAATTGCCTGTTTGGCTTGCGCGATCAGCTCGTGTGTGTTTGTGCTCTGACCTTCCATCAGCTCCAAGATCCAGGTTTAGGGTTGTTCCCCCGGATCTGATACTCCTTCATTATTCATATAGCATTTTATGCCAGCAACGATGCCGTCAGCCAAGAGTTCGGGCTTTGAGGTCAGGGTCTCCTGGTCCAAATTCAGGAAACCGATCTCGATGATCCCGGCAGTAGTGTTGGGATCAATCTCCGAAAAGGCATGATAACGGGTCATGTCGTTCGTTACTGACTGGTAATGATACCTTAAACCAGTGATATTGGCATACCGGTCAGCCACGCATTGCACAAGCCTGTTGGAGTTTTCAGATTTTGTTTCCGAGAGGGCGGCAGCCACCTTGAAACCAGTGGCTGAGTCGTTGATGTAATCGCAGGAGTCAGCGTGGATTGAGAGTAGCAGACCTGCCTGGTAATCCTTAAGGCGCGGATCAAATTCATCCAGAAGTTCCACCTCATAACCCAATTCAATCAATTTCATTTGCGCGAAAGTGGCAACATTGCTGTTCACCTCGAGCTCTGTCAGCCCGTTGCTACAGACCGCGCCGGAGTCGCTGCCCCTGTGACCGACTACGATTCCGATCTTCTTGGCTGGGAAACCGCTCGGAAGTATGGAGGCTTCCGGGGTGGCAGTGAGCACCTCTGCCTGGCTGGGATTGGCAGCCTGCGCCAGGCGGTTTTGCAAGTTACCTGGCATCAGGCTTCCCGGCATCCAGAGTGAAAACAAGGTGGCGGTAATCATCCCCACCCCAATAACTGAAGAGATGACCTGGACGAAAATTTTACCAATGCTTTGTCCTGGGCGGCTGCGAGGAGCTATTTCGGGGATCGCTTCACGCCTGGAGGACTGCGCCCGATAACTGGATTCGGATTTCCTGGCCTCAAATTGAGCTCCGCCGTGGTTTTCGCTGTCGTACCCTGCGTCGTCAGCATCGATGCTGGCTTCGCGGCGTACTTTTTCTGATTCTGGTTCAGACTTTTGACTCTCAAGTGAAAAACGCGACTTCCGCGGTTGTGGATCGTCGTCTATTTGGTGCATTTCTTTGGACATACTGGCTCACCCTGTTCCCTTCGCGCAAAAATGTGCGGGAAGCTCAATTACTTTGTATAATGACAGTAAGCCTAATTCAGGCTTGAAAGGAATGGTGCAAATCCTATGCCAGCGCAACTCACCCCAGATGAACGCATAACTCTGCTGAAAATCGCCCGGCAGTCCCTGATAGATGCCGCCAATAGCCGCTCCGCCACTCCATTACCAGAAAACCTGACCCCAGTTCTGCTCGAAATTGGCGCGAGTTTTGTGACCCTGACCGTGCGCGGGCAACTGCGCGGCTGTAT
>CAYPBU010000073.1:0-10083 GCA_964409045.1 uncultured Anaerolineaceae bacterium
AAGCTGACCGTGCCGGCACAAACGGTGCAGGAAGGCGCGTTCGTGGTGATGGATAGCGGCACGTGGCGTTTTTACGGGCTGGTGACCGACCTGCAATTGGCGGCTGTTGACCCCAATTATGCCAGCCAGCTCAACAGTGAACGCTTCAGCCCGCGCCTGGGGCAGTACCTCAACCAAAACACGCTTTACACCAATGCCGCGGTCATGCCAGCCCTGATGCTGGATAAAGGGCCTGACCTAACCAGCCCGGAGTATACCGCATGGGCGCAAACCCGACCTGAGAAGGTTAAACCTATCACGGTCAAAACCGTGCCCGATCACCACGCGCCAGTAAAACTGGCAGATGCTGCCGATATTGCCCAGATTTTCGGCACGGAGAATGGAAAAACCATTTTCCGCGTCGGCGAGACGCGCGAACAGGGGCATGCGGTTTGCCTGGACCTTGAAAAGTTCGTTCAGCGGTCATCGGGAATTTTTGGCACAACCGGTTCGGGTAAGTCCTTCCTGGCTCGCATGATCCTGGCGGGTTTGATCCATGCCAACAACGCTTCCACCCTGATTTTTGACATGCACAACGAGTACGGACCGTCAAGCACCTCCTCCGACACCGGCAAACCGGTGAGCGGACTCAAGGAACAGTTTACGGCACGCGTGAGGTTGGTGGGGTTGGGAGCCGGCACGGATTTTGGTGCCCTCCACGCTGATTTCCAACTCGAAATAGCCCATAAAGACATCACCCCGGAAGATATCCTGCAGCTCAGCCAGTCCCTCAACCTCAAGGAAACCACGGCTGCTACGCTGGATGCTTTGCAGACCAGTTTTGGGGAAGATTGGTTTACTGCCTTCATGGCGATGCGTGGCAAAGCGACGGAAGAGGATGAGGATGGCAAGCGCCATCCCGCAGCCGATAGCGTGGAAGCCTGGGCAAATGAGGCGGGCGTGCACGTGGGTGCGGCGGAGGGTTTGCGCAGCAAACTCAGCCGCCTGATGAACCGCCCCTACCTCGTAAACAGCCCTGCCAGCAATGGCTTGGCGGAAATCATCAACAATCTCCAGGAAGGGCGGCATGTGGTGCTTTCCTTTGGGCGGCACGATTCTGAGCTTGATTACCTCTTGGTCACCAACCTGATCACGCGCAAAATCCGCGACAGCTGGGAAGCTGCCACCAGCCAGTTCCACAAAGACAAAAAGAAAGAACCCCGTCCTTTGGTGGTGGTGGTCGAAGAAGCCCACAAGCTCCTCAACCGCGAGATGGCTTCTCAGACCATTTTTAGCACGATCGCGCGTGAAATGCGCAAGTATTACGTGACCCTGCTGATCATCGACCAACGTCCCTCGCAAATTTACGACGAAGTCATGTCGCAGCTTGGCACGCGCATCTCAGGCGCCTTGGGAGATGAAGATGACATCAACGCAGTGCTGAGCGGTTTGGCGGGGCGGAACGCCCTGCGCGGCATGCTCGCCAAGCTGCAACCCAAAGAGGAAGTGCTGATGCTTGGCTGGGGCGTGCCCATGCCCATTCCCATCCGTTCCAGGCGGTATGACGATAAGTTCTGGCAGGAAATCCACAAAGATGAGACCCCAAAGCCCACGACCACCGCGGAATATAACAAAATCTTAGGGTTTGGTGACGATGATACCGATTAAACTGCGCGTCGCAGGTTTCACTTCTTACCGCAAACCAGTTGAAATTGATTTCACCGGCTTCGACCTGGCCTGTATCTCAGGTCCCAACGGCGCGGGGAAGTCTTCCCTGCTGGATGCCATCACCTACGCCCTCTATGGGGAAGCGCGTAAGAGGGATGAAGCCATCATCAACACCGGCTCGACTAAAGCGGAAGTGGTGCTGGACTTTGAATACGAGTCCCAAGTCTACCGGATTGTTCGCAGCATCACCCGCGGCAAAGGCAGCCAGCTCGATTTCATGATCCTCAACCCCAACGCGGGAGATCAAGGCAGCTGGAAAATCCTGACCGAGCAGAATATGCGCGCCACCCAGGCAAAGATCGAGAATACCTTGCGCTTGGATTACGAAACCTTCATCAATGCCGCCTTCTTTTTGCAGGGGAAAGCCGATTCCTTTGCCACACAGCGTCCGGCTGACCGCAAGAAAATTCTCTCAAGCATTCTTGGTCTGGACCAGTGGGAGGTCTACCAGGAATTCGCCAAAACCCGCATCCGCGATGCGAAAATCGAACTGGATGTCCAGGAACGCAAGCGGGCTGAGATCCAGGCTGAACTGGACCAGGAAGCACTGATCCGCGCGGAGTATCAAGCCGCGGAACAGGAATTCAAGGCGGCATCCGCAGAAGTGGAGCTGCAAACAGCCCGCTACCAGCAACAGTTGGCGCAAAAAGAAAAGTTGGACGTCCAGCAACAGACGGTGAGGGCGCTCGGCAGCCAGATGGCAGCCTCCCAAAGCCGCATCGAGAGCTTCGAACGGCAGAAATCCGAACGCGTAACAAGATTGCAAGGACACCAAAACACTCTTGCCCGCGCGGATGAGATAAAAGCCGCGTTTGAGGCTTACAACCAACTGCTTGAGCGCCTGCGCCAGGCAGACGCGCAAGCGGAGCAATTCCGCCCAATTGAAAGCGAACTTAAAGCCTTTCGCCATCAACTCGAAATGGAAAGGCAGCGCCTCACCACCACCGCTGAACACCTTCGCCAGGAAGAAACCCGCATCCGCCAGGGAGCAACTGACACCAGTACCCTGGAGCAGCAGCGGCAGGAAATCGCGCCGATCGTTGCCACCCTTAAACAAGAAATTGCCAACGCGGCGGACCTTGAAGGATTGCTGGCTGCCCTTGATACCCGCAAGAAAGCGCTTCATTCAGAAAATGGCGAACTGAAGGCACGCATGAAAGACCTGGCTGAACGCATCGAACAACTGGCGCGGGTTGCTGAAGCCGTTTGTCCCCTTTGCGGGCAGCCGCTCACCGAGGAGCATCGCGTTGAGCTCAGCTCTGAACTGACCGCCAAGGGTACCTCCCTTGGAGACCAACACCGTGCCAACAAGCAGGCGGTTGAAGAAGCTGAAGCGGAGGAGGAATCCTTGCGCCAGGCACGCCGCAACCTGGATAAATACAAGACCGAACTCCTGCAGTACCAGAACGAGATTGCCAAGATCGACCTGCGCCTGGAAGAAATTCGCAAGAATGAGCGAACCTGGCAGTCGGAAGGCGCGCTCAACCTGGCAAGGACAGAGGCATTGCTGAGAGCAGATAATTTTCTACCTGATATTAGAGTCAAGATTGCCGAGGAAGAAGCGCGCTTGGCTGAACTGGGTTATGATGCGCGTCTGCACCAACAGTTGAAGGCGGAAGAAGCGGCGGCACGCCCGGCAGTGGATGATCATAACCGACTCCAAACAGCGCAAAGCGCGGTGGACGAACTTCAGGCAGGCTTGGCGGACTTGAACGAAAGCATTCAGAGTGCGGTTGCAGAAAAGGGACATCTCCAGGCTGAATACGATGCCAAGGCTGCCGAACTGGCTGCTGCACAGGCGGGCTTACCGGATATCGACCAGACCCAGGCAGCCTTAAACAACGCGAAGGTAACCGTCAACAGGGTGCATATGCGCCTTGGCGGGATAAAACAACAACTCGCCACGATCGAACAGCAAAAACAGAACCTGATCGTTATTCGAAAGGATGCCGACGCCACAAGGCGCACCATTCGCGATCTTGAACAGGTCCAAAGAGCTTTTGGCAAGGACGGTGTGCCCGCGATGTTGATCGAGGAAGCCATCCCCGAATTGGAAGAGCAAGCCAACGACATCCTCAACCGGCTCTCGGACTACACTATGAGCGTTAGCTTCCCCACTCAACGTGAATATAAAGACGGTAAGCGCGCCGATAAACGCGAGACGTTGGACATCAGCATCAGTGACGGCGGGTCGGTGCGGGATTATGAGACTTTTAGCGGTGGCGAGGCCTTCAGGATCAATTTTGCCATTCGCCTGGCGCTTTCACGCGTGTTGGCGAAACGAGCCGGTGCCAAACTGCAAACGCTGGTGATTGATGAGGGCTTTGGCAACCAGGATGTACAGGGGCGCCAGCGCCTGGTGGAAGCTATCAACCTGATTCGCCAGGATTTTCGGAAGATCCTGATCATTACGCATATCGAGGAGCTCAAGGATTTCTTCCCGGACCGGATCGAGGTGACCAAGACCCCAGAGGGCTCCCAAGCGGAAGTATTGGTGGCGTAGCGAGCCGACTTGTTTTGCGGTTGAAACGTATTGATTCACAATCTGTAGGGCGAGATTGGAAGCGCTGAATACATTTATCACCCAAAAATCTTGATGTGCTTCCAATCCGCCATATAACCTTACCGGCGGATTGAGGGCACGAATCAGCCGTCCATCAAGTCGATTAAAGTGCCCTCAATCTCGCCCTACAAAAAAAAGTATTTTGCGTACAAGTAATAGACAGATCCCCCCGTCGCTTCGCTCCTCGCGATGACGAACCCTGGCTTAAACCTCTGCTTGCGCTTTGATCTTGATCAATGCCAAAGTCGAGAACAGGAAAAGGAACCCGTAAAGCCCCATCAGCAGCACATATCCCGCGCCGTCGCCGATCGGTCCCCCAATATATGCCCCTACGGCGCCAGCGCCAGCCCCAGCCAGGTTCGAGATCCCCAGCCAGCGCCCCGCTTCTTCCTTTGGAACAATCGACGTCCCAAGCGCCCAGTTCGACGAGAAGAACGCGCCGGTAGCCAGACCGATCAACACCCCTCCCACGAACATGACTGGCATAGTGCGCGACATGATCACCACAACGGTTCCCACGGTTGCCAGCAATCCACTGACTAATAACAGTTTCTTTGCGCCAAACTTGTCGGTCAACCAACCAGACGGGATCGAGATCACCAGGATGGCTACCCCGACCACCATCATCAACAGGGATGCCGGTTGGGCTGCCGCTTTTCCCTGCAGTTCCGGGAAGCGTTCCTGGATAAAATACAGCACAAAGCTGGCGAGGTTGTTGGCTCCTACTAAAAATGCCAGGCGGTTGATGACCCACCAGGTGAAGCTTGGGCGTTTTTCAGCTTCTTTGCCGAGGCTGATCTTGACCGAGGCAATCACCCCCAGCGCCACTGCCAGCAGCATCCCAGCCACGCCCATCACCCCCACGAGCACCAGCGATAGCGAACCTTTCAGCGTGAGAAGGTAAGGCACAAGCCAGCGCACTCCCATGCCAATCAACACTATCACCAGCGTGAACAATCCGGTCATGGCCACCAGGCGCAAAATTCCCGCCCAATCCATCGGCTTAGCAGGCTGCTTCAAAGGGGTTTCCCTGACCATCATCGTCAGAGCGGTGGACACAACGAAAACAGCGATCATTGAGAGGATCGCCGCCCAGAGGTTACCCGCAGTGACCATCCTGGAAATCGTAAAAGCCACAACAATCAGCGGAAGCGGGAGCTCAAAGAAGGCCTTAATTCCGGAATACCTGCCCCTTTGCGAAGGTGGCACCAGGTCCGGGATCAATCCCTGGGCGGTGCCATGACCAATGTTCGAGAAGATCATTGAGCAGACGATCACCGCGAAAAGAGCCCAGTATCCAGACATGCCATCCATGCTGCCGGCAATCCAGCCCACTCCGAGGAACGCGATGATTTCCAGCACCGTGCTGAGAAGGATGAAGGGTCTTCGTCTGCCCAACTTGGAGGGGTTATGGTCCGAGAGCATCCCTGCCACCGCCTGCACCAGCAGAGCGACCATCAGCGACACCAGGCGCATGTTGCCATAGCTTGTGCCTTTGGTCTCATCCCCAACGAACTGCTGCACCAGCAGCGGCACGATCAACGGGGTCAGAGTCTGGCTGCGGAGCGTCAGCGCAAAAAAGTAGACATTGATGGTGATGGCGTCGTACCAGTGCAGAGGTTTTTGGGCGCTGATCTCACTCATGGAAGTCTCCAACTCAGGGTTTGTTAGGAAGCAGGGGATTGCGAAAACCGTGTTCGACTTCCCAGGGGTAAATGATGTGGGCATCGGTGGTCGCGCCAAAATAATCGGGTTTGCTGGCATCGAACAAATTTCGGTATGGATTGAAATGCAAGACACAGGTGCTTGGCAAGCCGCCGGCTGATGCCACGCGTTTGCGCACGGCAGTGATCGTCCGACCTGAGCCCCAAACGTCGTCCACGACCAAAACGCGCTCGTCCTTCAGTGCAGCGTTATCCGGGAACTGCAGGAATTTGGGCCATGCCAGGTAAGGGGATTTGGGTTGTCCGGGACATTCGTGGGGGTCAAAAAAGTCGACCGAAGCCGTGTAGATGTTGCGGATATCCATGGCTTCCGCCAGGAATCCTCCCGGCACGATACCCCCGCGGGTGATCATTAGCAGCGCGTTGTACTTGTGATCAAACTGCTGCAGAAGGTTGTCAATCAGGCGATGGACATCCTCCCAACTAATTAGTTCCTGGCGTTGGTTCATAAAAAAGCTCCAATAGAACTGTTTTGCCCTGTGAACGGGCTCAAAAACTAATTATAGCAGGTCAGTGGGGTCTACCTGCACCTGCCACCCGCGCAGCGGCAGGGCTTCCAGCAAGGGCAGTGGATCCGGACCTCGCAGGATGATCTGCCAGCGGAATTGCCCGCCGACTTTGCGGTAGTATGCCGGCACAGGTCCGATAAAGCTAGTCTGGCGCATCCCACGGGAAGAAATCTCAGCTGTCAGTAGGTCGGCCATGATATGCGCCTGCTCTTGTGCCTTGTTATCAAGTGTGTGGCGGTATTCCATGCGAATCAAGCGGGAATAAGGCGGATAGTTGAGAGCCTTGCGCAGTTCGAGTTCCTGCTGGTAAAAACCCTCAGAATCGTGTTGGGAAGCAGCCAGAATCACGTAATTCTCTGGCTGATAGGTTTGCAAAACCACCTGCCCGCCGAGTGGGCTCCTGCCAGCCCGACCAGCAACCTGCGTGAGCAGCTGGAAGCTGCGCTCGGCGGCGCGATAATCGGGCAAGTTCAAGCCGACCTCTGCCAGCACGATCCCAACCAGCGTCACCAGCGGCAAATCCAGCCCTTTTGCAAGCATCTGCGTGCCAATCAGGATGTTTGCCCGGTGTGCGCTGAAATGCGAAAGAATCAGCTCGTGCTCGCCTTTGTGGCGGGTGGTATCGGCGTCCCAACGCAGGAGGCGTGCGCCAGGGAATTCCTTTTGCACAACTTCTTCAAGGCGTTCGGTTCCCAACCCCAACTGGCGGATCTGCGTGCTGCCGCACTGCGGGCATTTTTTGGGCATCAGGCGAGTGTAATCACACAAGTGGCAAATCAGGTTTTGCCCCGCCCTATGATGCACCAAGGGCTGATCGTCTCTGGGGCAGCGCAGCGTGTAGCCGCACTGACGGCAGAAGACGTAAGTCGCTTTGCCCCGTCGATTCAGGAAAAGGATTGCCTGCTGCCCAGCCTGCAGCGTCAGTGCGAGCTTGTCTCGCAGCATTTTGGAAAGAACGCTGCTATTGCCGGCGCGGAGTTCCGCGCGCATATCCACCACGTTCACTCTCGGCAGTTCCAGCGAAAGCAGTTCATCCGGCTCGCCTGGTTGGGAAACTTTCGTGCGATGCGCCAGGATGCGGTTTGGCAGACTCAACAGTCTCATTTCGCCACGAAGGGCGTTGTAGTACTGGGTGATGCGCGGGGTGGCGCTTCCCAGGATTAAATTAGCGCTGCTCAGTTTCGCCATGGATTCGGCCGTTTCCACAGCATGGTAGAAAGGCTCACGCTCGGTCTCATCGTACGAGTCATGATCGCATTCGTCGATTGCGATCAAACCCAGGTTTGGCAGGGGCACGAAGAGCGCGCTGCGCGAGCCGACGATTAGCTTCAATTCGCCACTGCGGGCTCTGCGCCAGGTGTCGTAGCGTTCACCGTCTGAGAGTTTGGAGTGGTAAAGCCCCACCTGGTTGGGGAAGCGTGCCATGAAACGGCGCACTGTTTGGGGGGTCATGGCAATTTCGGGCACCATCATCAGCACCTGACGCCCTGCTGCCAGCATTTCTGCGGCTGCCCGCAGGTAAATTTCGGTCTTGCCGGATCCGGTGACGCCGTGCAGCAGGATCGGCTTTTGGTCAGGCAGACCTAATCCTGGACGGATCTGCTGCCAGACTTTTTCCTGGTCTGCCGTGAGGGTTGGAATGACATCCGGCTTAACCTGGATGTCTTCCAGGGGGTCGCGCCAAACCTCAGTCTCATTGAAGTGCAGCAAACCTGCTTCAGCGAGGTACTTCAAATCGGTATAACCTGCGCCAGTTTCAGCATAGATCCACGAGAAATCGATTGGGAAAGCTTCCTGTGCCAGCAAGTCCAGCACTTTTTTCCGCCGTTGCTGAGTGGCATCCTTTTTTCCCAGTTGGTCGAGCGTCAGAGTTTCAATTTCTGCAGGAGGCAATGAGAGAGCCGCGGTGCGCAGTGTTTTCGGCGCGATGCCCGGCGGAGGCAGCACATTCCCTGTGCGAACCAGCCCTGCTGCGCGTAAACCTTCCAAGCTTCCGCGCCACTCGATCTCGCCAAAAGCGCGGTCCAGCTGTCTGCCGCGCAAGGGTCCGCGTTCTCTCAGCAGCTTCAACAGGCGTTTTTGCACTGGCTTGAAGGCACTTTCGTCAAGTCCTTCTTGCCTGGTGAGCGTGGCAACGATGTCCGCCCGGCGTGAGAAACCAACCGGAATCATCAGGTTAATGCAGGCCCCCAGCGGTGCGTACCAGGCTTTTGCCATCCACTTTGCCAGGTTCATTTGTGTTTCAGTCAGGACGGTGTTTTCGGACAAGACCGCCTGGATTGGCAGCAACCCCTCCACATTGCTTTCATCCAGCAAGCTCAGCACCACACCCTGCACGACCTGCTTGCCAAAGGGCACTGCCACCAGGCAGCCGGGCTGGAGCGCCTCGCCAAGCTCTGGCGGGACCAGGTAATGGTAGCTTTTGTCTATCTGAGCCAGGTTGATGCTGACTTCGGCGTAAGGTTTCACTCGCAGCCTGCCATCAGGGGGTGATGATTACCAGAAAATCAGCGGCAAAGTACATCCGGTTGGTTTGATTGGTGGGGATATCCGTGTTGTTGACCAGGTAATCCATCCAGACGTTTGCCTGGGTACTTTGCCCGGTCATTTGGTCAAACTCGTTAAAGTTGAAGAAGGGTTGGAAGCGGGCTGCGGAGGCACTCACCCGGTCCATATCGATATAGATCTGGGTCCAACCGTTCGGGTCGAGGATGATCGGGTGGTCCGCCAGCACAATCACCTGGTCGGGCAGGTTGCGCAAGGTGGTTTCAAAGTCTGGCAGGCGCACGGTCTCAAAGAGGGGCGCGCGCTGGTCCAACGGCAGGCTCCAGTCCTGGTGCATCTTCCAGGGTTCAAAGAGTTGGTCTGATTCTTGCGTGCGCAGGCTGATATAGGAGGAACCATCTGCCGGCATGCCGGCGATTGGAACATCCTGCCCATACAATCCGGTCAACACCAGTTTGACTTCCAGGTTGGTTTCATCAAAGATGTGCCTGACCCGTAAATAGTAAACGGTCACATCCTCCCCTAGGATCTTGACGGTCTCGCTGTGGATGCCGCGGTCCATGAGCTGGAAGCTAACCATGGCGCTCAGATTGCGCAGGCTGCCGTCTTCGCGGTTGTCGCGTCGGGTGATGTATTCGTAGCCGTAGTCTACGGTTGTCTGCCCGCCTGCAGTCAGGGGGAAAAGCGTCGCCAACCGGGTGGGGATGGGGGTGGGCGTGGATGTGCTCGTGGGGGTTGGAACGGGCGTTTCAGTTGCGGTGGCGGTGGCAGTCGGGGTCATGGTCACCGTGGGCAACTGGGTTGGCGTTTGCGAAGGGGTGGGCGTGATGCTGGCGGTCGGCAGCTGGGTGGGCAGCGCGGTTGGTCTTCCCTGCAGCGGTTTCTGGCAGCCAGTCAGACTGAGCGCAACCAAAACAAGCATGAGCAAGGCTGTAGTGACCCTCCAGGAGCGTTTATTCATGCGATACTGCCTTTCCAGTAGATATTACCGCCGAAAGGTAACCCACCACGCTGCTTCTGTCGCCTGTCACGGCGGCGGATGTGCGGTAGTCGGCAACGGTCACCAGGTCTGCTC
>CAYPBU010000074.1:0-10039 GCA_964409045.1 uncultured Anaerolineaceae bacterium
GCGATTTTCTATGGGTTGTTTTTGGGTTTGGTTGGAACTTTACTTAAATTGCCGAACTACGTAGACGGGATCTTTGCTGGTTTTATGCTTGGGTATGTGACCTACGATATGACCCACTATGCCTTGCATCACTTCAGCTTCAAGGGCGAATATTTCGTGAAGCTGCGCCGGCACCACATGGCGCACCACTTCAAGACCCACAACCAGCGCTTTGGGGTTTCGACCTGGATCTGGGACGACATCTTCCGGACGAACGCGTAACGATTCTGTCATCGCGAGCGAAGCGCGGCGATCTGAATTTCCATTGCATGAATTGGAGAGCTTTGGTCAATTCATGTGCTCGGCGAGGTCGTTAATGCGTGTGCCTAATCCACACCAGTCCCTTTGCCTCAAAGGGAAGAGCTGCGCTGGTCAGGTTCCTTTTTTTCATGCCAAGGATGATTAACCCTCCTCGTGTTGTTCCTTTGCGAAAGCACCCCCTGTTTTTTTGCTCATTGGGGGTGCTTCATGTCCATGCCGCCGTAGCGGTGAGTGGTTCTACTGAAGGTATTTCTAATGAATCTGGAATTCCACGTCCGCGGGCATTCCGGGTTTCAGCTTGTGGTCAGCGTTTTCAACCTGGATTTTCACCGCGTAGACTGTCGCTTTGCGTCCGCTTTCGGTCTGCACATTTTTGGGAGTGTACTCGGCTTCGTCCGCTATATGGACGATCTCACCGGTAAACACCTTGTTTGGGAATGAATCCACCTCGATGCTAACCGAGTCGCCGATGCTGACCTGACCATATTGGCCTTCCGGTAGGTAAACGACCAGGTTAAGGGTGTCCAGTTGAGCTATACGCATGACAGTTCCGCCAGCCATAACCAGGTCCCCGATTTCGATATTACGGGTCATGACCACGCCCTCAATCGGAGACTTCACCGCAGCCCGATCGAGCTGCAATTGGGCTAAAGCCAGAGCCTGCTGAGCCTGTACCACGGCTGCTTGGGCTTGTTTCACCCCGCTTGCGGCTGCATCTGCTGCCGCTTTGGCGGCAATGACCTGCAGAGACTTTTCGCCGGTCTGCAGGGAAAGCAGGTTGCTGCGGGCGTTATTCAGATTTGCCTGGGCAACCGCGACACGCGAGCGGGCTTGAACAATCGCGTCGGCTGTGCTGGTGGTCAGAAATCGCTCATACTCCGCCAGGGCTGAATCGAATTCGGCTTGCGCGGCTGTCTTATTTTTCTCTGCTGGTGCCTTCAACTCGTCATCTTGGCTGGCATTTACCAGATTCAAGGTGCTTATCGCCACGGTCAACTCATTCTGAGCCACGGCAAGACGGTTTTCAGCCGCAGTAAAGTCTTTGCTGCTGGCGTCGGATTGTTCTTTCTCAAGGTCTGCCAACGCGGTAGCCAGGGAGTCTTCGGCATTTTCTACGCCGGTTTGCGCAGCAGCAATCAACTCATTTTTACCAAAATACCATGCCGGCTGATAATTATCTGCAGTGGCGGTAGACCATTGCGCCTCGAGGATGGGAAGTTCCTGCAGCAGGGCAGCCTGGAGAGCTAATTGGTATTGGGCATCGGCGCTGGCAGCCTGGTTGGTCGCGGTTTCGACAGCAGCCTCGGCGGCAATCACTGCGGCTTCCGCCTGGTCGTACTGCGCCTTGATGACCTCGTCGTCAATTTTGAATAAGGTCTGACCCACTTCGACCTCATCGCCTTCATATATGCTTATCTCAGTCACCTTGCCGCTTATCTCGGCGGCGATGTTAGTTTCAAGTGCGGAAAAAGTTCCGGAAGCTGTTAACTGGTCATTATTTCCGGTCGAACACGCGCTTAGCATCATTGCAACGAATAAAGTCAGGCTGATTTTCATTATATTTTTTAGTTTCACTTGAAGTCTCCTTGGGCTTGAGGGCTATATGCGTTTTCTAAAAACCAGGATGCTGGCTGAAAAATAAACCACGCTGAGAATTATCAGAGGTAGAGTGGATGACATGAAGAGTGATTCCGCGGATATACCCCTGACCATGATTCCCTTGATGATTTCCAGGTATTGTGTGACTGGCAGCAACTCGCTGTACCAATAAGTAAAGACCGGCATACTATCCCTGGAGAACATCAAACCTGAAAGGATGATGGCAGGCACCAGGATGACAAACAACAGAATGTAAATTGCCTGCATTTGCGTCTGCGAGATATTCGAGATGAGCACGCCCAATCCCAAAGATCCAAGGATGTAGATAACGCTCAGTCCGACCAGGGCACCAAGGTTGCCAGCAACAGACACGCCAAAGAACAGGTGGCTCAGTCCCAGCAGTGCGAAAAGGGTAAAAATGCACACAAACAGGTAGGGGATAATCTTTCCCAGCATCAATTCCCATGAACGGATCGGGGTGACAATCAGCTGCTCCATCGTGCCTTGCTCACGTTCCTTCACGATCGAAAGCGCGGAAAGGATGAGGGTCTGAATCTGCAGGAGAATAGCAACCAAACCCGGGATCATGTATAGCTTTGTGTCGCCGTTCGGGTTGTAAAGAGTCTTCAGCACTCCCGTAAACGGAAGGTTGAAAGAGCTTGCAAGCCCCGATTTTTCAACTTTCTCTATCAAAATATCCTGAGCCGCCATTGATGAAATTGAGTTCAGTTTCAACTGAAGGGTTAGTGAGTCGGTAGGCTGTATGGAACCGTCGATGTAAATCAGGATTTTCGACTCGGTTCCACTTATGAGATCGCGGTCGTAACCCTCGGGGATCAGGATTCCCACGTCCACTTTATCCTGATCGATCAGGTCGACCAGCGCGTCCTCACTTAGGACGTCATATTCATAGACAAAATCCTGGCTGACTGTGAATTTCTCAATCAGCTTGCGGCTGCTGTCGGTTTTGGAAAAATCAGTAACTGCAAGTTTTACGGATTGCTGCTCAAATGATATGCCATAACCTAACAGAAGCAGAAGTAAAGCAGGCAGTAATAAGACCATAGTCAGGGTGATCGGATCACGCCAGATGTGTAATAATTCCTTGCGCATGATAGTCCAAACACGATTCATGCTATTCTCCTTCTTCGGCAAACAAATTATGAGCGGGCTCATTCGAAAGCCTGTCAGAAACCATCCGCAAAAAGACATCTTCCAGCGAAGGTTGGATTGTTTCCCAGTTCCTGATTTCGATACCAGTATTGGTGAGCCCGTTTTTGACCCCGGCTTCCGCGCCATGTTCCTCGAGGGTCAAGTGAACGAGTGCGCCATGAATGGTCGCGTTCAGCACACCAGGAAGGGTGGAAAGCTTGTCAACGGCTTCAGCGGGATCACTGCAATCCAGTTGAACCAATTCCCCTGGAAGGTCGTTCTTCAATGCCTCGGGGCTATCCAGAGCCATCATCTTCCCCTGGTACATCATCCCGATGGTGTTGCAGTATTCGGCTTCATCCATGTAATGGGTGGTGGCGAGCACGCTCATCCCTTCGCCAGCAAGAGAATAAATCAAATCCCAGAATTGGCGGCGCGAGAATGGGTCCACACCCGCAGTCGCTTCATCCAAAAATAGCATTTTCGGGCGATGGACTATCGCGCAATCCAGGGCAAGGCGCTGACGCCAGGCACCCGAAAGCGATCGCGTTGGTGTTTTTTGATGGTCAGTCAGACCGGATGTTTCAATCAACTCACGCGTGCGAGCCACACGTTCATGCTTCGGCACACCATAAATCGAGCAGTAAAACATAATATTTTCAACCGGCGTCAGATCATTGTAGAGAGAGAATTTTTGGGACATATAGCCAATTCGGCTCTTGACCTCATTAGGATGTTGCTTGACATCGTATCCCAACACATTAACCGAACCGGAGGTAGGCAGCATGATGCCGCATAAAACCCTGATAGTCGTGGTTTTGCCTGCCCCATTTGGACCGAGAAGCCCGAAAATTTCCCCTTGGGGGATGGTAAAGCTGATATCGTCGACAGCCGTGAAATCCTTGAATTTACGCGTCAGGCAATTGACCTCAATAGCGTTCATGCCAGGCTGCCATTGGTCTTCAACAGATGCACAAAAACATCTTCCATACTCTGACGGGCGTACCTCAGGACGGAAATTTTCATTTTTGCCTGCTCCATGCTTTGTTTTATACTCTCCATGATCCCTTGTGACGCGCCATTATTCGGAACGTTTACCCGCAGAGTATCTCCAACCGGGTACCAGTCCAGCACGCCCTGGGTTTCGTCGACGATCGAACGCATTTTGCCGCGCGGAGTGGCTTTTACTTCTAAAATCTCGAATGGCAGCTGCTTTATCAATTCAACAGGGGAACCGGTGGCAAGGATTTTCCCTTGCGAAAGAAAGCTGATCTGATGGCAGCGTTCTGCTTCATCCATGTAGGGTGTGCTGGCTACAACCGTCACGCCTAGCTGGACCACTTCCGAGAGAATCATCCATAACTCGCGCCTTGAAACTGGATCCACTCCGGTTGAAGGCTCATCCAGGATGAGTAACTGCGGTTCATGCACCAGCGCGCATGCCAGGGCGAGTTTTTTCTTCATGCCGCCTGAGAGGGTCTCTGCCCGGCGTTTAGTGAAATCTGCCAGGCGGGTAAACTGCAGCATTTCATTGATGCGCGCCTTCTTTTTAGACGGCGGCAGTTGATGGATGTCAGCAAAGAAGTTGAGGTTCTCCAACACATTCAGATCGGGGTACAAACTGAAGTTTTGAGGCATATATCCGATTTTTTCACGGATCGGATTCGGATTCTTTCCCGTATCATAACCCAACACCTCAGCAGTCCCATTGGTGGGCAGCATCACTGAGGAAAGAATCCTCAGCAAGGTTGATTTCCCCGCGCCATCCGGGCCGACCAGCCCGTATAGAACCCCACTGGGGATAGAGATCGAGAGGTCATGAAGAGAAAACGACGTTTTCCTTCCATATTTCTTTTCTATATGGGATGTATTAATCACATACTCCATTGATAATTCTCCTGTAAACAACAAGGAATTTTCCTCGTTCTTTCTTCCTAAATATAGCAGCGAGGGACCGATGCCGCCATATGCTGTGAGCCACCGAAGGGTGTGACGCCCGCAACGAACACACATGACAATCATCACCATTCTGTAGTTCCAGAGGGGGGTTATGTTATGATAATTACCGTGGAAAGAAGGATAGAACCAGGACTACTGCGGGTTTTTCGTTATTTTGCTGCAGTATCGGCTTTTTACTTTGCGATGCTCTGGCTGTTCAATATCATCACTGCGGGGATCAATGAGTCGTTCAAAATCACTTTATGGGGGAATTTTATTGTCTACCTGGGGATTTTTCTCTACCTAAGCTCCTCGCGACTGGAAAAAAAGCTTAAAACTCTCTACTTGCCAATCGCTTTAGCCGTTTTCACATTGCCCCAAATTATTGGAAATGTCGTGTACTTGATGCATCCACACCAGGTGGATGTTTATACTATCATCAGTAAAAGTTGGCTGAGACTGCCGATTCTTTTTGTTCCTGTGGTTTTGATCGCCTGGCAATACGGTCTCAAGGCGGTTTTAGCATTCATAATCTTGGCAAATGGTTTGGAATTGGTGGTGTTATTGGCTATCGTTGGAAGTGTAACCACCGAAAATATCACCATAATTGGCGTCCCGCTGCTCCGTTCGTTTGCTTTTGGGATTGTTGGGCAAATTGTCAGCACAATGGCGAATACGCAGCGAATGCAAAACCAAAAACTGATACGGGCAAATTTCAGCTTAAACCAATACCTGAACACCCTGGAAGAGTTAACCGCGAGTCGCGAACGCACACGGCTGGCATCTGAACTGCACGACACATTAGCGCATACGTTGAGCGGTTTGGCAATCAACCTTGAAGCAATCAAAACAGTGCTGCCGGCAACGGATACAGTTGCCCAGGAGATGCTGGATCATTCGCTGAATATCACCAGGTCAGGTTTAGATGAAACCCGCCACGTGTTGAAGGCACTCCGGGCGGGTCCGCTGGAGGATTTTGGGTTGCAGAAAGGTTTGAAAAACCTGACGCAAGATGCTTCGCTGCGCGGGTCAATCCCAGTCGAGTTCGATTGCCCGCAGCAACTACCAATCCTGCCGCTTGAGGTTGAGCAAAACTTCTATCGGATTGCACAAGAGAGCCTTGAGAACATCCTTAACCACGCGAATGCCACGGCAGCGGATGTGAAACTATGTGTCTCAGGCCAGGAAGTAGAACTGACAGTTCACGACAATGGAAATGGTTTTTTACTGGATTCTGTCCAAAATAGCGACAGGTTTGGGCTGCAAGGAATCAGAGAAAGAGCAGCTTCGGTCGGAGGAACGCTGGACGTTCAAAGCTTTCCGGGGGAGGGCACGACCATCCGTTTTACCTGGGAGCGTTTCTCATGATCCGCGTGCTCATTTGTGATGACCAGGAAATCGTCTGTGAGGGGCTGCAGCATATCCTCGAGTCGGACAACGAGATTGCTGTTGTTGGTGTGGCATGTAATGGCGTGGAGGCTCTTGAGAAACTCAAAACGACGCAGGTTGACCTCGTACTGATGGACCTCAAGATGCCTATCATGAATGGTGTCATCGCCACGCGTAATATCGTGCAAAAATACCCATCAACCAAAGTGTTGATCCTGACCACGTTTAGCGACGACGATTGGGTCTTTGAGGCCATACGCGGTGGAGCATCAGGGTATTTGTTAAAGGATCGCCCGCGCCAGGAATTGATCCAGGCAATCAAGGGCACAGTCAGCGGTGAAACCTATGTGGACCCAGCTGTGGCAGGCAAATTACTTTCCAGTGTGGCGCAGAGTATCCCTCACCAATTAGCAGAAGTCGAAATCAATTTGAGCGAACGGGAAAATGAAGTCATGCAATTGCTTGCTACGGGTATGTCCAATGCGGAAATTGCGAAACAGCTGTTTTTGTCTGAAGGAACCGTGCGCAACTACACAAGTGCTATCTTTTCAAAACTGGGAGTGTCTGATCGGACAAGCGCTGTGGTTATTGCCATCAAAATCGGTCTGGTTGCAATAAAGTAAGCCTTCGCTAGGCTGGTGCTACTCGGACGCGCAACCGTCTGACACCTGCCCCCTCCTTGTATAGACCGGAGGCATAGGTAACAGGTGATCGGAGACATAGGTAACACATTGATTCTTTAAGTTTCGCCTTCAAACAGGTCAATTCTAGCAACACATTGCTGATAATAATATACATCAAAGACACCATCTCTGTCCGTCTCACGGAGGCCAATGTAGACAGCTGGGAAAGCTTTCCCAATGCGGAAGCGTTTTCCCCGAAAGAAAAAGGCTCCTCTCTGATCAGTTTTGCGAATTGCATCATCAACCGGATAAATCATCTCAGGCAGAACAGTTGGGAACGGTTTTAGAGAGGCTTGATAGCGCGAGGCTGGCACCTCCATAGACAAGGCTTCATGAGGACGAACAAACTTGTATACATACCTCCAATCATCGAAACTCTTTTGCGCCTCGAGTAAATTACTGAAAGAAGTTCTGATTAACAACTCCTCCTGAAGTGTGCGATGTAACCGCTCATCCTTGCCCTGAGTCTGAGGATGATAGGGCCTGCCATGAGAGATGGAAACTCCTAAACGCAACAACCAAGTGGTCAATTTGGTGAAGCGACTATCCAGATCATCTCCCCATGGGGATCCGTTATCCATCAGCATACGTTTGGGCAAGCCATACTCTTCGAAGATGGCAGTCAATTGCTTTTGTACGGTAATTCCTCGTTGATTTGGACAAGCTCTCAATCCTAATAAGAACCTGGAGTGGTCATCCAATACTGTGAGTGGTTGACAAAGACCTCCCTCAAGCAAGTGAAAAGAGCCTTTATAGTCCATTTGCCATAGATCATTAGGATGTTCGTGTTCAAAGCGTTGGAAAGCCTTGTGCTCGATCGCTTTCAGAGGGTCAATCATTCCGTTGCGTTTCAAGATCATGGTGATGGTGCTGACAGCAGGTATCCCTTGTACTTCCTGATTGCACAGTATCCGCCGGATCTTGCGACCACCCCAGGCTGGGTGTTCGGCTCGGATTTCAAGCACCTTGTGTTCAATCTCAGGACTAACTTGGTTGGGACTCGTATTTGGCCTTCGAGAGCGCTCTGGAAGTTCGAGTGTGCCTTCTTCTTGCGCCCGTCCAAACCATTTGTAGCCTGTCTTGCGACTAATCCCATACTTCTGACACAACTGGCTGAAATTGATGTCGTTCTGGAGGGCTTCTTCTAAAAATGCTCTTCTTTCGGTCATAGGTGTTACTCGTTTCCAGGGCATGAATCTTCCTTTCTCTTCATGCCCTAATTCTATAAAGTGTTACCTATGTCTCCGAACAGTTGTCACCCTTCTGTCCGGTCTATACACTCCTGGGGGGTTCGAAGGCACATTTGGAGACCTTCGGTCAAATCCCTCGCAGGTCGGGAGACCTTGCGAGAACATAGTGTTATCCTGTTAAAACAAAAGTGCCCCCGGCGTGATTCGAACACGCAACCGACTGACACCTGCGCCCTCCTGGGGGTTCGAAGTTAGGTGTTAGCCTGTTAAAACAAAAGTGCCCCCGGCGTGATTCGAACACGCAACCGACTGATTCGAAGTCAGGTACTCTATCCATTGAGCTACGGGGGCGAGCGAAGCCATTATACCGCAAGCGTGAGGATTTAACCCAAAAAATGCTTACTCCAGATTGTAATAGTTGTAAAACGCGCCGGAGAGGTTGGCAAACAGGAGGTTAGCTCGGTCGAAAATGACTTGAACCGGGTGATGGATGAATACCGAAAGGACATAATTCCCGCCCGGGGTGTAGATGATGGCGCAGTCCGCCATGGTATGGACGTAGCCATCCTGCACCTCGTTCGCCCAGCCGTGTTTATGCGCCACTTGCGTGCCAGCCGGAACACCGGCTTCGAACAGCACGCCGATCTTGTTGCGCGAGAGGTAGGTGACCATCATCTGGCATTCTTGCTGGGTGATAGCGCCTTCAAACGCCACTGGGATCGAGCCGCCAAAATCTTGGGCGCAGTAGTAGATGTCCTCGAGCAGCAAGCCCATGTCCAACGGAGTGGTCTGACCGTAGCGATCGGGGTCAGTGTTGTAGTCGGTGCGTTGGTTGGCAGGGGTTGAGAATTCCTTCAGGAGCGGCGAGCCAAGCCCAAAGAAACCACCCCAAAAAGTATTCTCCAGTCCGACCTTCTGAGCATCGTCCGTGATGCGTAAGGGGGCGAGGTTGGGCTCGATGACCTTCTTCGCGACCGAGTCGGTCGACTCGTTGCTTGACATCTCGACCATCGCTTCAATCTCAGCCAGAATTGCGGGGTCGTAAGGGGCTTCGAGGTTTTTGAAGAGTGTGATCAAAGTCGGGATCTTGATTGTGCTCCAGGAGGAGTAGGCGATGTTCACGGAATAGTCTGTGTCGCCAACATTGCTGTGGGCGAAATGCAGCACGAAACCGCTCTGCAAGTCTTTGTAGTAGAGCTCCACCACGCCATCGAAGGCGGATTGGTCGATGATGTCTTTCAGCATGTACTGCAGGATCTCGAAGGAGGGTTTGGCTGGGTTGGTGCGCAGCACTTCAAGCCTGGCGCTGCGCCGTGAGTTGGACGAAAGCGCGCTGATGATGCGGTCAACGGAAGCGTCGTAGTCTAGCTCGGTTCCAGCGAGACCGGTTGAGAAGCCGCTTTCGCCGGGGATGGGCATGGGTGGTGTGGAAGGCTGGTCATAGCGCACGGAAATTTCGGTCTCGAGGAAGTTGCGCATGCGGGCTTCATCGAATTTAGCTTGCAGGGGGATATTCAGGCTGGTGATGGGTTGATTCCAGATATATTTCCAAAAGCCAGTCCAAAAGGGTTCACCGGTACGCTGTTTGTCCGCGGCAGCGAGCATGTTGTTGACTTGCAGTTCGAAACCGAGCGTGGCAGGACGCACCTGGATACGTGCGGATTGGTATTGCAGCTCGACTGGGGTCAAGTATGCCTGCACAAGCCGCTCGGAGGCGGTCTCGAAGGTGAGCCCACCGATGGGGATATTGGCGACGGTCAACCCGGTGGGGAAGGTCGCGCGGATGCG
>CAYPBU010000075.1:0-9578 GCA_964409045.1 uncultured Anaerolineaceae bacterium
TCAGAAAAGGAGAGCTTTTCAACCCTGTATGCTCTTGACATTCAACATAGTTACTGCGAGGGACGAAGCAATCTAGACTGTTCGCCCTAAATTAATGTGTGAGGTCTACAAACGCTTCTTTGTGTTGTTAACTTTATCTTCTATTTCCAATGTTCTTGATCTGCCTGCAGTTTAGATTGCTTCACAACCCTTGTAAAAAAACACAAGGGCAGGAGAGGTTCGCAATGACAGCGACACAAGCTGGATATCTTGTCTTCTGTCATTTCGAGGGACGAAGCAATCTAGACTGTCCATTCAGATTCTGGTCAAGTCAGATTCTACCCAGGCTGGTCGGTTTGGCTTTGGGGCTTGGCAGGTTTGTTTTTGGAGACCTTGGGGGTGGTGCGCGGAGAGTAGGACTCTGAGGGGTTCGTCAGCAACCGCTGCAGGTTTAACAACGAAGTTGGGTCATAAATCGTAAAACCACAAACGTCACAAATCCAGGCAGGAAAATCCGGCACCATCAAGGGTTTGCCATCGGTATGCGCGGCAAAACTGCGTTTGCCAGGTCGAATCCTGCCAAAGTAGCAATGCGGGCATACTTCAGGGATTTCGGGTAAAGATTTTGAGAGTCGCTTCTTTTTCAAAGGCTATCTCACGGAGCGGCTTGAACAAGATCCGGGCTAATAAACAATCGGATTCGGTCGAGTGGCCAGTAGACAACGATTGCTTTTCCAACTACCCATTCCTGCTGCACAAAACCCCAATCATGCGAATCGGACGAGTGGTTGCGATTATCTCCCAGGACAAAAAGCTCCCCCTCAGGCACAACCCATCTGCCGGTATAGCCAGGCAGAGCGGCAATGTAGGGCTCGGTCAATGCCTGTCCATTAACAGTGACGACCCCACCTCCAACTTCCACAGTATCGCCGGGCAGCCCAATTACGCGTTTGATGTAATCTTCGGTGACAGTGCCCTGGTAATGGAAAATGATAATATCGCCGTGTTTTGGTTCGCCCAGTTTGTAGGCAAGTTTGTTTACCACGAGCAGGTTGCCTTCGTATAGGGTGGGCTGCATACTGATGTTGTAGACGCGTACGCGCGAGGTTACCGCGTTGAGCAGTAAGAATAGCACCACCGCCATAAGGATGGTTTCTATCAAATCCCGCCAAAAACCACGGGCTTTCTTCTCTGGGATAAGCTGAGGGGTTGGCTCAACTACATTGGGTTTCAATTCGTTTTGTTCCACAAGCATCCATTCTATCACGCCATCGCGCGGTGTAAACACCCGATATTATAAGCCAAACCAGCCAGGCTAATCCTCTGAGCTTTTACGTTCACGTTTTTTCAAAACCAGGTGGATGGGTGTGCCAGTGAAAGGCACTTCCTTGCGGATCTGGTTCTCCAGGAAACGTGTATACGTGAAGTGACCCAGGGTTGGGTCGTTGCAGTACAACAAAAACGTCGGCGGATCAGTTTTCACCTGGGTGCCGTAATAAATGCGGAAGGGTTTGCCCGTACCCGAAGTGGACTGGTGCATATCCTGCGCGTTGATCAGGATGCGGTTCAACAGTGAGGTGGGTACCTTACGCAATCGTTCTTCCTGGATTTGCTTCACCAACGGCAAAACCTGGTGCACGCGCTGACCGCTCATGGCTGAAAGGAACAAAATCGGGATGTACGGCAGGAAGTTCAGCTGCTGGCGGATCTGGCGTTCAAATTCTATGCTGGTGTTAGTGTCTTTCTCAATCAAATCCCACTTATTGACCACCAAAATCACGCTTTTCCAGGCTTCGTTGATATAACCGGCAATGTGGGTGTCCTGGGCGGTGATGCCTGTGGTCGCGTCCACGACCAACACAGCCACATCACAACGTTCAATTGCCTGCATTGCCCGCAGGACCGAGTACTTTTCGACCCCCGGGATGATCGAACCACGTTTGCGAATGCCAGCAGTATCAATCAAAACATAATCCTGTCCATCAATGGTCACGGGTGAGTCGATGGCGTCGCGCGTGGTCCCGGGTATGTTGCTGACGATTGAGCGCTCTTTGCCGGTGATTTTATTCAGCAGGCTGCTTTTTCCCGCGTTCGGCTTGCCAACGATGGCAACTTTAATGGCTGTCTCATTAACTTCTTCTTCTACCTGGGCAGGGAAATGCGCCACGATCTCATCCAGCAGGTCGCCAGTGCCCGTGCCGTGGATGGCCGAGATGGCAAAGGGCTCGCCAATCGCCAGCGAATAAAAGTCCAGTGCGTTCAGCCGGGAGGTTTCGCTATCAGCTTTGTTGACCGCCAGCACGATCGGAGGTGTCAGTTTTCCTTCCACCTGTCGTTGGCGCTTGCGCAGCATGGTCGCGACTTCCCGATCTGCCTGGGTCACACCGCTGATCGCGTCCACCACCAACACGACTACATCCGCTTCTTCGATCGCCACTTCCACCTGGGCGCGAATCTCATCGATGAAATCCGCGGAGCCGATTGAGAGCGGCACCTGATCGCGTTGTTTGCTCGGGTCGATTCCACCTGTGTCGACCACGAAAAAGTTGAGTCCAGCCCAGTAGCCTTCCGCCACGAGTCGGTCGCGTGTGGTGCCGGGAACGTCATCAATAATGGCGAGTCGCTGCTCCACCAGGCGATTGAAAAGGGTACTTTTTCCCACGTTGGGTCTTCCGACGAGCACAATGACAGGTTTGTCCATAAAATTCCTATTTTTTTGTTCTTTTTATCTCGTGATTACGACTTCAATTAAACCTGGCAAGGTCGAGTCGAGCCGCAGTTCCGGGCGGTCCAGCTCCACTTTTGGGGCTAACTGGTAAGTGCCTTCGGTCAACCCGGAGAGGTCCAGGGTGACGTGCACCGATGTTGTTCCAATATTTTCCAGCAGGTTCATTGGACCTGAGATGTAAATGTCCACAGTTTGCGGGGAGAGTTTTGCCTGCAGCCCGCCGGCAAGGGTAATTGATGTGACGGGCACGCCGAGGATCTGAGTGGAGTTATAAATTGCCTCAACCCCTACCGAAACCAAAACAGTCTGATCGCCGATGACCACGATACCTGCTGGCAATTGCAGACCTACCCGCGACTCAAAGCTCTGCTGCGCGCCGTTCAGATTTACCGGCTCGGTCTCGATGAAGGCAGGCATGGTGCGTACCAGGTCAGGGTTCTCGGCATAGACAGTCAGCGTGGGTGGGTTCACGACGATGCTGGTCAGGTGGTAACCCTGTGCCACGGATCCGCTCGTTACGATCTTGACGAAAACATTGCGGTAGCCGACCAACTGTTCCACGTCGATGCTTACTTCAACTCGATTTGGGCTGAGCACCACTCCCTCCACTTCAACCCCAGCTTCATTCAGGGGTTTCAAGTCCAGGGTGCGGCTGATGCTGGTTGTCAGTTCAGAAATGTCGATGGTGCCTGCAACCTCAACAACGGTTTTCACCAATGATTCGGGTCCAACCAGCTTGGCTACCGTTTGGCTGAGTTTTGCGTTGCGAACTTGATAGCCCACGGGTAACGTCCCCGTTTGGACCAGGCTGATGGGAATGGTTCCCGAAGCGACCTTCTCCAGGGAAAGATCAACCGAATCAGGTGAAATTTCCACCACTTGCACCGGTCGCAGGTCAATCAAAACTTCAGGGGTCAGGGTGTGGTCGCCAGCTTCCAGCCCGGATAAGTTGATATTCGCGCTGATCAGGTTCGGATTGCTCGCCAGGCGGGCATGCACCGACTGCGGAGCTTTTAGCGTGACGGTAACACCTTCCGTCTGCTGATGCGTGACCACCAGGTCCGGGTTTTGCCCCAGGATCTCCAGCCGGATTGGCGTCTCGTAGGTAATGACCTGGTTGGGGTCACTGGCAGTCACGGATGAGACCCAGACAATGACAGCCAGCACCAACGCGGTTAGTAAGGTGGGCAGGAAATTGAGGAATTTACGAAGTAGTTTCATCAGATTCCTCCTCATCCCCAGGTTTGCGAAGCTTGAAATACGAAAGCCACGATTTTTGGCGGCTCAGGACTTCGTTGGAGGTCATAAAAGCACGCATGTTGTTGAGCAAGCGTTCGCTATCCAGCCGGCGGATAAGCCGCCCGCGATGGGCGATTGAGATTGTACCGGTTTCTTCTGATACCACCACCGCGATGGCATCGCTGACTTCACTGATGCCCAGTGCGGCACGGTGCCGCAGACCCATCGAGCGTTCGACCGTGGCGTTTAGAACGCCGCTGCTCGAGAGCGGCATCACGCATGCTGCCGCCTTGATCTTGTTGTCGTCAATGATGACTGCCCCGTCATGCAGGGGCGTGTTCGGATAGAAAATTTGCATCAAAAGTTGCGGCGTGACCGTGGCATCCAGGACCACCCCGTTCTTGTAATAGCTATCCAGGAACTGCCTTCGGCGCAGCACGATCAGCGCGCCATGCCGGCGTTGCGCGAGTTGCAGCACTGCCGCGGTGATGGCTTGCAGCGTCTGCTCAAGGTGTTCGCTGGCTTTCGCGTTGCGATGTTTGAATAATCCCAGGTCGCTTACGTTCCCCATACGCTCAAGTCCGCGCCGGATCTCCGGTGCGAGCACGACCGGGATCGCGAAGATCAATGCAGGCGAGATTGTGTCCACCAGCCAGGAAAAACCAGGCAGGTCCAGCAATGAGATCAGTAGCGTGACCAAGATGATGATTAGGAAAATTCCGCGCAGCAGGGTTTGGGCTTCAGTGTCACGTAAAAGGTAGAGGATGAACGCAAAAACAATCGTGACGAGCACAATATCCAACAGACTGGACCATGTAAAACGCTCCAGAATGAATAGAAGATTACTCCACAGTTCCTGCATACTCTCAATGCCTTCCCTGCTTTAAAGTATACCCTGTAAAGTTATCTTTTTCTTGTTTTATGCTTGGATTTTCGAAAAATAGACCTCTCCAGGCATCAAACCATGCTTTCGGAGGAAGTTATTGTAGAGCAGCGGAGGGACAGGAGGGCGATCGTCTCCATAGGTGAACCCCAGCTGTTTTGCTTCTTCGGGAGTGAGAAACTCCTTGGTCACAATCAGCATGTCGATCAAACCAGCCAGGTATTTTCTCAGCAAGGGGAAACTGACCTTCGATGGAAGCAACTCGGATCGGAAAGGCGCGTGTGCCAGGTGGACAGCCATGCCCTGTTCGATGCGGAAAATCATCATTTGGATCAATTCCCCGCCGTGATAAAACCCCACAACCGTGCGCTGACCGAGCAAGCGATAAAGATCTTCGTATTCCCAGGGTTGTTCGGTCTTTTCTTCCATGAAAGCAGAGGCAGTCGCGAAATCCTTTTGGTCGAGAGAGCTCAGCCGGATCTCGCCATCTATCACCTCAAAAGGTTTTAACCCTAGAGCGCTGAACTGTTCGCAAGTCTGCTCAAAGGTGTGGGTGAAATTGACATCGGTGTAAATAACCTGGTCTGCCAGTGCAATCTTTTCGGACTGAGGCGACTGTGAATGGATGCGCTGCATTGCCGCGCTTTCATCCAACCCACGGTCTTCCATCAACCGCTCCAGCCTTAAGGCATCATTTGCGGCGACAGCCCAAATCGCATTGCATTGTTTGTTGATCCCTGACTCGAAAAGCTTGATTGCCTCAATCGCGATAACGCTTCGCGGGGTGGTTTCAATGAGCTTCATGATTTTTTGGGTCACAAGCGGATGGATGATCGCTTCCAGCTCGCCCAAAGCTGCCGGATCACGGAAAACGATCCGTCCGAGTTTGCTGCGATTAATTTGACCATCACTTGATTTGAGATCGGATCCAAAACGCGAGAGGATGGGTTCGTAGGCAGGATAGCCTGGCAGGTAGGTTTCCTGCGCTACCAGGTCCGCATCAATCGTCAGAGCCCCAAGGTTCGCCAGGCACTGCAGTACAACGCTCTTGCCAGAGGCGATGTTTCCCGTCAGACCTATGACATAGCGTTCGGGGTCCATTGCCTAAGTATACAACATCCCTGCTTTGTCGAGGAAAATCAATGCGAATGCTATAATCGGGATATGTTGGCGGAACGAATTTCTCAAGCTTTGCTAAAAGAATGCGGTGTCAACCCTGATCAGCCTTTGGTTGTGGGGGTTTCGGGTGGGGCGGATAGCCTGTGCCTGGTTCACTGCCTCAGACAAGGCGGTTTTAAACTCATCGTGGGGCACCTGGATCACGCCTTGCGCGAGAACTCAGCAGCCCAGGCGCAAGCTTTAGGCGAACAGATCGCCAAATTGGGGCTGCCTTTTTTGAGCCAGCGCCAGGATGTGGAGCTATATGCCGCTGAAAACAAGCTAGGAATTGAAGAAGCCGCGCGTTTGTGCCGGTATCGCTTTTTGTTCGAACTCGCTCGTGCGCAAGCTGCTCAGGGGGTCGTGGTGGCGCACCACGCTGACGACCAGGTGGAAACGGTCCTGATGCACTTCCTGCGCGGCAGCGGTTTGAGCGGGCTGACTGGCATGCAGCCCAGCAGTATGTTGAACGCGTTCGACCCTGAGTTGCCGCTTTTCCGCCCAATGCTTCGTATCTACCGCCACGAAATCCTGGAATACTGCCAGGCGCAGGGTCTGGAAGTGCTGGAAGATGAAAGTAATTCCGATCCAAGCTACTTTCGCAACCGCCTGCGACTTGAATTGATCCCTCAGTTGGAAGGATACAACTCGGGTTTGAAGCAAGCGCTTACCCGCACCGCTGAGTCTCTTTCCGCTGACCGGCAACTGCTTGATTCCTTGGCTGATGAGGCTTTCGCGAGAGCGCTCGTACGATCTGGGGAAGGCGCACTGATCTTCAGCAAAGAAGGATTCCTGGGTTTGCACCTCAGCATGCAGCGACTGGTTTTGAGGCAGGCGTTCGTGCGATTAAAACCGGACTTGCGAGACCTTGGCTTTGAGGCGGTTGAAAGGACCCGGTCAGCGATCACGCAAGGCACTGCCCGCACTCCCATGGAAGGTGATTTGTGGGTCTTCTGTTTCGAGAACGAATTTGTGATTGCTCCGCGCCAGTATCAACATCGGCATGTTAATTACCCCCAACTCACCGACCTGGCCGGGTCAAAGCTCAAACTCCGCGGCAAAGTTTCGCTCAATGCAGGCTGGTACCTGACCGCCGAAGTCATGGACGCCCGCAAGGTCAAAGCGCTCCCCGAAGAGCTGAAAAACCACCCGATGCATGCCTGGCTCAATCCGCTGGATGTTGAATGGCCTTTGGAAATCCGCCCGATGCACAGAGGCGAACGTTGGTCGCCTTTGGGCATGGCGCTCAAACACCAGAAGTTGAGCGATTTCTTTGTGAATCAAAAAATCCCCCAAACAGCCCGGGCAAGCTGGCCCTTGGTGCTGAGTGGAGGATCGATTGTTTGGGTGGTTGGGCTGCGCATCGCCCAAGCCTGGCGTTTACTTGGAGATGAAAGTGAAGTCCTGCACCTCCAGCTGCACGCTCCTGCAAGCTAATTAACCCAATAAAACTGCAGCAACTTCTCCCGGATGGCGGGATAGTTGGGGAATAGCACCGAAGCCCCGCCGTATGTTGTGCCTGGAACGGCATCGTCAGGTGTTAGCCGAAAAGTCGTGAACTTCAAATTGGCAAATTTGCTTGCGGGTAGGGCGTACAAAATGCTATCCGTCACGCCCATGTCCGTTTGAACGGTTCTGAAGATTGCCCGTACGACATTATCCAGGTTAAATATCTCAGTAGGTTTCAGCGCCTTTTTTGCCATTGCCTGGATGACTTCCTGTGCCCTTCGTGTTCGGTCAAAATCCGATGAGTTCAAACGCGCGCGCACATACCAGAGCGCTTCGTCCGAGTTCATCGGCACTTCGCCCGGTTCCACCACGCACCAGCCCGAGGCGTTCATATGGCATTCGTCTTCCATATGCTCGCCAACCGTCACCACAATCCCATCCAGGACGTCGATCAAATGTTTAAAGCCCTGGAAGTCCACCATCGCGTAGTGGTCAGGTCGGAAGCCAAAGTTCGATGCAAACGTGTCGCTCAGCCCCTGCCAGTCGCCATAAGGAAAGGCGGTGTTGAGACGCTGTTCACCCAAGCCGGGGATGTTTACCCACAAATCACGCGGGAACGAGATCAGGTGCACTTCGTTGGTGCGGGTGTTTAGCCCGAGCAGCAACATCACATCCGTGCGATAACCCAACTCCGGGCGAAAATCCGAACCGAGCAGCAGGATCGTCTTGACTTCGTTGGGCACGGGGATGGCATCCGCATTGTTGGCGAGCCAGGGGTCATCCACGTTGCGTTCTGGCGCATGCCAGAGGTTGGTGATGAAACCCGGGTTGCCGTTGCGCATTTCATTCACGCTCAGCACAGACAGTAAAACAAATATCAGGGCAGCCAGAGCCAGCAGGAAGCCCCATGGAAACCGGTGTTTCCGTTGGTTTTTTACGGTATATGTCATATTCACTTCAATTCAATTCGATATTAAGCGGTTTCGCCTTCAACTGTTTCTTCAGGAATGGGGAAACCATTTTCTTCAGCCAGGCTGCGCAGTTTGTTGCTCACTTCGCGCCATTGCACCTTCGAAATGCCGAGTTTCTGGCGAATTCTGTCCTTCTCGATGCCGTTGGTGAGGTCCACAAGCGCACTTGTCCAGCGCAGCATATCGAAGGAAATGTGTTTCTCCATCTTGGCGGCTTTGGTGACATCCTCGAGCAAATATTCCAACCGGCGCTGGGACCATGGAAAAACCTGGTCTTTGATCTGATACTTTACGGCATATTCTTTGTATGCTGCCACCCACTTAGCCGAAACTTCCACTTTGCGTTCCTTGTAGCGGTAGCGTGAATTGCCATAGCGCACGTGGATGTACGCCTGGTCGGGTTTTTCGATTTCGAGATGGTTGGTCATCAAGCTCAGGCATTCGCCCTTTTTCAAGGCAGTTTCCAGCACTAAGAGCATGAGTGTATAAGGACGGGGATCAGGGTTGGCGGCGGTGCGCAAAGCGTCTGCGGCGCCCAATGCAAGCGTGTATTCCGAAGGTGTAAGCACGGTCGGCAAGGGGCTGATAACGGTTTTCTGGAGCACTTTCTCAGCAGGGTCAGTGTTTAGAACGCCGCCCTTCACCAGCCAGCGGAAAAAAGATTTGATGGATGTGATTCGCCGTGAGAGCGTCTTGGGGCTACAGGGGACGTCTCGGTCCTTCTCGAGCCAGCCAAGATAATCTTCAAGGTCTTTGGTCGTAATTTTTCCGATGGTCTGATCCGTTGGCAGAAAACTTTCAAGCAGTGCGAGGTCAGCGGTAAATGCTTTGAGAGTATGATGTGACCTGCCCTGATCGCGCAAGTACATCTTCCAGGCTTGGATTGCGGGTTGGAGCAGCGTGTTCTCCTGGATGTGTGCGCTAAAGACTTCAGATTGTGCGTTCATAACAACTCCAACGTTTCGTATAGTCAAATAATTGAAATTACAGTTTAATCCCCAAACTCAGGTTTGTCAACCGGGACAAGTGGTATATGGCTGTCTCAACGGGAAGAGGATGTCCGCGTCGGTCAGGTTCCGTTTTTGAACCTGACGTCATAACCGACACAACCTAAGGCGTAGATACCGTCTTGATTGTCAAGAGTTATAGCAGAATTGCTTGCCATAATCCG
>CAYPBU010000076.1:0-9489 GCA_964409045.1 uncultured Anaerolineaceae bacterium
TTTCTTGTGACCGTCTCACAGTAAGAATCGACGCCGACTACCTGGTTGTCAACCGCATCGTCCTGCAGATCATGGAAAGCCAAAATCACCAAATGTGCGGGGGCTGGCTTTGTTCCGTGGGCGGCAGGTTCGACTTCCCGGGCAAATATCAGGCTGTCGCTTCCCTTCGTGCCTTCGGCTCAGACTTCATGACAGTGTATTCGTTAGGCAAGCAGTAGCCTCGCAATCCTCGACCCCCTCTTCAGAGGGGGAATCAAAGGGGGTGAAGTGCACTTGGGCTTCCCCGAGGGGAAGCTGGCTACCGCCATGTAATGGACGGGAGACTGAAGAGGGTCACTTCGATAAAAAGACAAAGACACTCTCCCCCGCTTACCCTCCGTTTCACTCCGGGCACTGGTCGCGGACCCTCCCTCAAGGGAGGGCTATGTGGGGGTTTTTACACTATTTACACTATTTACACTGTTTTTTGACGGCACAGGAAGGCAGTTTGAGTGTAAAAACTGGCATCAGGTCATGGCGATCTCAACTTTTAAGGTGCAAAGCCTGAAATCAGGCTGTCCTAATTTATAGCACAAATGTTCTATTTTGGCAAGGGGAAAAGAACACTTTCTCTATCTCCGCATAAACTAAGAGTAGTAACCTGTGCCCGCCGGGAAGCGGACGAGTAAGCGGAGCAAGAGGCACTCGTGGAACTGATAACGCCTTTTTTAAGACCAGAGTTTTATACTATAATTGCGACAGTAAATCCAAAATGGTGGTGGGATGCGATTTTTAACCAATTTACAATTTGATGAAGCAAAAGCGAAAGACTTGAATCGAGTCATTGTTCAAGACGCTTTTTACGAGAAAATAGAAGCAGTCAGGAAAATCAACCTAAATTTCATCCAACCGCCAACTGTTATCAATCAAGAATATCCAATAAGTCAAACATCATCGCAGGCTTTGCTTTCACAACTTGAAACCGCCTTAGTATTTGATTGTGATCCAAAATTAGGCATGGAGTATTCTAGGCGAGTTCTCTTTGGCGGATACGATGAATCTAAGGCACAATTCTTGGCATTGGAAGGGGAAGCGCAACTAACGACACACGTCATTACCCAAGTCTTTAGTGAGGAAATTATTCCCTGTTGCAAGGTAAGCTTCTATTTTTATTCACAATCTGAATTGTTAACACAGCAGTCTCATTTTGTGAAACACTCAAAGGATATTCCTAGCGATTCGAATCTAGATTATGTGATCGATCGAAACGAAATGATCCTGGAAACTACGCTGAATGATTCAATTCTCTTTATCGATGGTCCGTTAATTGGTGGGAACATCTCAAGCTACAATCTAAGTCTTGTGGACCAGTTACACAAGAAAAACGTTCTTCCAGTTTTCATCATAAAAAATAGTGAAAGCAACTTAGTTGTTGAAAACACGCTCGAGTTCAGGGGCAAATATAACTCAGATTTGCACTGGGCTTATACTGTATTAAAACCTGGGCAAAGAACTGCATTATTCAAATATACTGACCAGGTCAATCCTAAAAACACAAAGATATTTTGTTATATAAAGCCGTTTAATAGGGTTACTACACAAAGGATAGAGTTTTCTTTACCAACATTTCAATTGTATTATCAGGAACTAAATAGCATATTTGATCTAGTTTATTACTTGATCTTAGATCACGGGAGCGAAACTAATCCACAAATTCGCCCAATAGCATTCTCTGAAAATTATGCTAGAGAGATATTGAAACTAATAAATTTCGAAAGACTTCTGATGAATTCATCCTTGGTACCAATCATGAATGAAACTAGGTTTGGAGGTTAAATGGCTTGGATTGTTGTTGGAGAAGAAAAGGGTAAGGTTAAATTAGTATCAAAAGCTAAAAGTGGTGAAATCCCAGGTATCTTACCTAAAGGCTCATTTTTGACTGTCAAAGACAGGAACGATTTACCTAGATTTGTCCTTAGAGTTGACGAAAGTTCTCAGTTTGAGGTGTTCAAACCCAGCCCTCTAATTGTTGATATGGATTTAGAAGGACTCTACGGCGAAAACCGATGCCAAAACCATATTGAAGCATATCGTATCAAGAATCTAGTCAAGCGTGAAGATGGAAAAATCGATTTTATTGAGCCTAGATTGATTGCTCGAAGATCAAATCAGAGGGAGGTTGATGTAGCATTAACAGGTGATTACTCAACAGATCTGAGGGGTCCAAAAGTATTTTTATCTACATTACAGGGTGGTGAGAACCAACACATTGCTGATGAAAATGGTCACTTTTTAACATCAATTCTTCCAGAAGAAATGTATTATCACCAGATTCAAATCACCGGAAAGACAGGTAGCGGGAAAACGGTGGCAATCAAGTACTTAGCCCAATACTTTGTGGAAAAGTTGGAAGGTGCGGTGTTGGCAGTCAATGTTAAAGATATTGATTTGCTGACAATGGATAGAAAATCAGAATCCGGAGGAAGTAAGCTTATCGAGAAAGAATGGGAGGAAATGGGGATATCTCCAACTGGTGTCGGCTCAACAGTAATCTATTATCCTGCGAACACCTCTTTGCGATCGACTCGCGGAATCAGTCATTCGTTGACCAAAAAAATCACCCTTGATGTTCAAGCTATTGATCCAGACTCATTAACTGGTTTGCTCCAAAACATTTCAGATATTGGTGCCCAGAATCTGCCAGATATTTTTAGATTTTGGAAAACCAAACATGGTACAAAGAAATTTATTGATTTTATTAATTACTTCAATAACGCTCAAGAAAATTCATATGAGTTTGATACGCAAAACATTCGAGGTGATAAATCACACGTAAGGCTTCATGCAGGGACATATGGGAATATCCAGCGGTCTCTAAACTCAGCATCTGAATTTTTCGATAATGAAGAGTCTGAGGTGTTAGATGGAATGGACATACTATCCCCTGGTAAATTATCAATTGTCAACGTAACGGGTGAAAAAGGTGTTCAATTTGGCTCAGTCTTGTTGCGTGATTTATTACATAAGATCGTTGAACTAAAGAGCACAGGTCAAAGTAATATTCCGATTCTAGTCATTATTGATGAAGTTCATCAATTCTATAACACAGACAGTTCGAAGGAAGCGTTAGCTGACTTGGACCGAATTTGTCGGACTGGAAGAAGTCAGAAAATTGGAGTAATTTTTGCAACGCAAAACGAGAGCGATTTACCAAAAGGACTTAGTAGTGTCATCAACACAAAAATACTCTTCCGGTCTGATATCGCTTCGGCAAAATACTTAGGGATTTCATCAGATGAGATCCAATCCCTATCCCCCGGTTTTGCAGTGGTTAGTGTTCATGGTAACCCTCAGTTAAGGATAGTCAAGTTTCCAATGAGTCTTGCAGGAGTTAACAATGCAATATGATAACAGCAGCGAGGATGATTACGATCTACTAGACTTGATTATGGATATGGTCACTGAGGACTCTGACAAAGAACTCCTAGAATTGTTACTGAGAGAGACCGATGATGGAAAGGTTTTTCAGTTGCTTCTAGAGAGAATAAAGCAGGAGAAAAATGATCAGGCTTAACTATAAGTTGGTTAGGGATGAGAAAGATGAAGTGAGGACATACGTTCCAAAGGCCTATCCAACGGAGTTCAGCAATTTAGTCTATATTAAGGGTCCTAATGGATCAGGTAAGAGTTTCATTCTCCACATCATTTCCCTTGCACTATATGGTAATCATCTCACCGATGATCAATTAGATCCTGGGCTAAGAAGGAAAATTAATAATCTGCTAAACCTTGATAAGAACCGATTGACATTTACTCTAGAAATCGAAAGCGATGTCGAAGACCTCACGATTATCTCAAGAAAACCAAGCCTTGACACAAAAGATATTTATGTTCATGTTAAACGTAATGGAGTCGAACAACTCTATCCGAAAGACAGATTCTTGAGAGAATTTCGCTTGTTATATACAATTCCCAATAACCCGACCACCCAACTCCCCCAACTATTAACAGAGATAAGAGTTTCTCAGAATGATTTAAGTTCTCGACTAATACGGTTCAGGAATTATCTAGATGAGAGGGTGCGCGAACTTGAAAAAAGCAGAGATGAAATTAACCTCCAAAAGATGAAATCTGAGCTCGCTGAAACAAGAAATGCTCTTAACCAAGTAGAGGACTCCTTGTTCACCAATGTCGAGAAGTCGAGGAAATATAGCATCTATTTGGCAATCTCAGATTATCTCAAGGCAGGAGAAAACATCCTTTCGCTTGGACAAAGTCATAACGTAATAGATGCAGAAATAAAAGAGCTAGAAAAGAAAGTGGTAAAAAGGTCTAAGGAAGAGAGAGCTGCAGAGAAAAAGTATACCCAGACTATGTCCACAATTGAGACAAAAAAAAGCAATATAATGCCAACACTTGCATGCTATAACTTTTCGGACCTCAGAAAAAGGTATACATTCATTAATGAGGCATCTGTCTTGCTTGAAATCAAAAAGCCCACGGTGCAAAATACTATTAGAGAAAATCTCAGCGTATTTAAGGAAAAAATTGAATGTCTTGCTAAGTCAGAGCAAACAGCAAATGCCAAGTATCTCGATTCATTGGAATTTTATACTGACTTGCGACGAGTCCTCAACAATCCTCGTTACTATGATCTGAGAATACCTGGTACTGAAGGGGATGCTGGTTCGTTTATTAGTATTATCGACGCTGAGATTGAAAAGGTAAACGTAATACAGCAGCAAATAGATAAGTACTATACCGACGTACGCAAGATAAAATCGTTTTTAGAAGAACTCGAAGTTGCCATTTCCCATAGTGGAAAACCCAGCATGGAGTTCGGTAACCAGGGGAGTTCAGTTGAAGAACTTAAATTGGAAGAGTTACATGCAAGAAGACTTCAAATTAGTCAGCAGCTAAAGAATGTGACCGAAAAGAGAAATAGAGCGAAACAAAGACTGATTGATGCTCATGAGGATCCTGCGATGACTATTCAACGAGAAGTCGTTGTCAGAGCTGACCCTATAGTTAAGGCTTTTATAGCTTTGAGCGAATCTGAGCAAGAAAGATCGATCAATGAGTTAAAACAGAACGTAGACTCTTCATCATACAAGCAAAAACAACTAAAACTGTTACTGGAGTCACAAATTAGAGCCATAAGCGATCTCGAGCGTCAACCCGTAAACCCAAATCGTGTTTTTATGCCTCAACTAAAAGAGATAAGCTGGAGACTTGTTCCTCTTGAATCCCTCTTTCGATCGGAATTGCCTTCTTCCCTAAACAAGATTATTGAGAAGCGAGCCTCTTCCTTTTCAGAATTTGATACAAGATACGCAAAGACAATCGGAAGATTTTACGCAAGAAAGATGGGGACCGTCTTCTACTCTGATGGAGTCTACGAGGTTCAAAGCGTTGATATTGTAAACGAGATAATCAGGACCACGACCGGTAAGGAGATTAACTTTGATTATTTAGGTACTGGACATAGTCAATCATCCTACCTCACTACAAGGTTAGGGATGGTAGATTCAAAGAAAGTTATTGCCTTATTTGATGAGGTAGCGATGATGGATGAAACCTCACTTTCCCCAGTTATTAGTCTTCTAAAATCGAAGCATAACGATGGAACTCTGTTAGGTTCAATCATTGTTCAAAGGGCAGAGGTTCCTTCTGTGGAGGAATTATGACCAAGAAGATTACATTATCGGTAGAAATCTACGAGAACCTAAAAATCAAATATCAAGAACTTCGAAATAACCTAGTACTCAAGCGGAACAGACTAGATGCTGATTCTGTGCTTTGTACGCTTGTAGTTATGACATCTGGGGAGCGAATGAAATTTTTATCAGATTCTTCCTTGGATGTGACATCTTTCGAAGACCAAGAGAAGTATTTATTCCTAGAACAAGATGACCTATTACGTAGAAAAGTAATTAATAACCGAATCAGATTGGTTTTCACAATCCTTGGCCTTATGGAAATGGAAAAAGAGCTGGGGATTATCGATGAACAAGAATTCTTACAATTTATTCAAAAGAAGTACTTTGACTTCGATGAGAGCAATAAAAAGCTGAAAGCAAGTGAGAAGACCGTCTTGTTAAGCTTAATTACGATGCATTGTTTTGGAGAAAAACGTGCAATAAACTTGGACGCCGAGGAAACACAAACCGTGTGGTATCACCTGTTGAATGATTCTATGTTCCCATTTATTCAATCTCAGAATATTGTGCCTCATTCTGAAAAGTTGTTGGCAACATCTACTGGTAATGAAAACCCCGCAAATTATCTTATGAGACGGCAAAATGACCTGTCGAAGAAGACCTCCGGAATCTTTTCAAATCCCGGGAAAAACAAGTATTTCCTTGATCTTGTTCTTGGAAGTCACAGTGAAACTATTAGCATATTGAGTTACTTATTCAAACTAATACTTCCTGAAAGAATTTCCCTAGAGTTAATTAATAGTGTCAAAGCATACACCGAAGCAGTTTTTAGAGAATTTGTTCCAGTAATTCATGGAAGGATGGAACTCGAAGATGATGAGTGGGTCTTGCTAATTGACAAATCACTAGATCGAGTGCTCCTTAGCTGACAAATGCATAGATCTATTAGTCCTCTTCGTTACCCTGGTGGTAAAACTCGTGTCGCAAAAGACCTCCTCAATCTATTCCCGAGTTTCACTGAATATCGAGAACCTTTTTTTGGAGGAGGTTCTGTTTTCTTTCAAACCATAACCTTTGCAAATCCTGAAAAGTGTTGGATTAATGATCTAAACAGTGACCTGTACTTGTTTTGGAATTCCGTAAAAAATTCAATGGATGAGTTAGTGAAAGAAATTGTGTTATTAAGAGAGAAATATTATGGAAGAGGCAAGGATCTTTACCTCTATCTTAAGCCAAAATCTGTCACTCATTCCCCCCTAGAAACCGCAGTTCGCTTTTTCATTCTTAACAGAATAACCTATTCAGGTCTTACAGACTCTGGGGGTTATTCAAATGAGTCTTTTGAAAGACGATTTACATTGTCGTCTATTCAAAAACTTGTGGAAGCTTCCTGCCTACTCCAAGGTGTCGAGATCACTAATTTCGATTACTCGGATATGTTATCAATACCGGGAAGGAATGTTTTTCTATTTCTAGATCCGCCGTATTATTCCCCGCGGAATTCCAAATTATACGGTGTAAATGGTTCGCTTCATACAGAGTTCGATCATTATAGGTTTGTTGAAACTGTTCAAGACTGTAAGCATCAGTGGTTAATCACCTACGATGATGACCCGTTAATAAGAGAGCTCTTTAAGGATTATCGAATAATAGACTTGAACCTCCAATATGGAATGAGTCAAAGCAACGGGTCAGCAAAGATAGGAAAGGAGATCATCATCACGAATTATGAACCACGCCCAATCTTGGAGAAACTATTTTGAGTTGTTAGTGATTAACAACTTTAGAGGAGGAATATTAACATTGTGGATAAATTCTCATGGAAAAAAGTTGGGAGGTTTGTTTGATAATGAATGAAAAGGTTGTAATAGCAATAAACACACTTCTGCAGGATCTTGACACAATCCTTCTTGAATTGAATGATAAATTGCTTCAACTAACATCTCAGAAAAGACTCGACGAAGCTCAAGAAGTCCTTAATGAAGCTAAACGGATCACTAACTTGCAGCAAAAAGTGCAAAGCCTTCAAGATGAATGGTTTCGCCCAGTTCTAGGAAAACGACAGAGCAAGGTTATGACCAAAGCAGATGGAAGAACACCGGAATGGGCATTTCGAATTCCGATCCTGAACGCGTTGATAGACCTTGGGGGAAATGCCCATTGCCAAAGGGTTAAGAATTGGATTGGCTTGGAAATGGCAAACCAGTTAACTGAGGCAGACAGAGAGACTCTGTCTGACGGAAAAACAATCCGATGGGAAAACTCAGTTCACTGGGAACGTCAAGTCCTGGTTGATGAGGGGTTGCTGTGTCCTAGTAGAAAAGTCGGTATTTGGGAAATCACACCAGCAGGTAGAGAGGTTGTGGAAAAAAGTAAGCAATAAGGGGGTTGAATCCTGCAACAAGCAAGGGCTCTAACATCCGAATTGTAATTATGAGTGGCTGTCAGTGGACTCATCACCCATTTTCAGCACATCAGTCAATTGCTTCAACAGTTTTTCTGTGTTTCCCTTGGTATTCATCTCCTCAATCTGTTTTTCCGCCAGGCTCATGCGGGCTTTGGTGAGCAGATACGAGCTGGCAAAGTCCAGCGCCATCGCCGGCGGTAAGCCGTACATGGTATTTGCCATCGCGCCGGTGCCTGGGATAGCCCAGGAGTAGCGCTTTTTGCCGGTATCGTCCCGTTCGACGCGGACGCGCTCATCCTTGCCGAGGATGCGGAAGGCATCGGTGAGGGACCTCGAGGGGGGTAAATTCATGCGTTCCTGCAGGAGTTTGGTCAGTTCGGCGCGGTCGAACTTGCGTTCGTCCTCCGTCATCAGGATCTGCATCAGGGCGTCGAAAGCGGCATCCACCAGGCGGCGTGGTTTGGGTTGGGCTTGCGCGCCAAGGCGTTCGAACAGCAGATGCACGCTGGACTCGCCATCCACGATGGTGAATTGCAGGCGCGCTCCGGCTTGCCCCAGGCGGTTTTTGACCACTTTCAGCACGGTGCGCCCCATGCCGCCCAGCTTCATCGCTTCGGGTCGGCTGAGCAGCAAGACACTATCCACCGCCGCCAGCAGCTCGCTGCTGCCGCGCACGCGCTCTTCGCCCTGCGAGGTGGGGAGGCCCCATTTGTCCAGCCGGGCAGCCTGGCGCTTGTTGAATTGGTGGATCAGGACCACGCTCACGCCGGTTTGGCTGGTGAGCTGGCGCAGACCGCGCAGGAAGGTGCCCACGGCGGATGCGGAGCCATCGGCCATGCCGGGCAGGTATTGCGACAGCCCGTCGAAGATCAGCAGACAGTACCCCCGGCGCGTGACTTCTTTCTGCAGCCAGCGGAAGCTTTCGGTGTCGCCGAATTCGTGGGGGTTGAAATCGAGGTCCAGCGCTTGGGGCACGTCGATCCCTTGACTTTTTTTGGCGTTGGGGTAGCCGCGGCAGAGCCGGATGACGCGCTCGGCGATCAGGTTCGGGTCGGCATCGCCGCAAAAATACCGCACGCGGCGTGGATTGTCATCCTGAGCTTGCGAAGGATCTTTCTGTTGGACGTAATAGGTAAAAGGCCTCGTCTGTTCCGTTTCAGTAGCTCTTGCGGTGGTCGAAGATCCGCGTAGCAAAGCGGAGGGGAATGAGGGATACCTTGGGTCTACATTACCCTCACCCCGGTTGCACCGACCCTCCCCCGAGGGAGGGCTTAAGCTCTCATCGTTTGCGATGGGAGAGGGCTCATAAGTTCCCCTCTTCAGTCTCCCATCCGTTTCACGGCGGGATCCAGCTTCCCCGAGGGGAAGCCCAACATAGCCCTCCCCCGAGTGTATAGACTGGACAGAAGGGTAACACTCGTTCGGAGACATAGGTAACACTTT
>CAYPBU010000077.1:0-9357 GCA_964409045.1 uncultured Anaerolineaceae bacterium
CGGGAGTTCCTCATGATAGAAAACTGTACATTTGCGATAATTGGCCCGGGCGTGATGGGCAGAACAATTGCCTCCAGCCTTATCAATGCTGGCGTTTCCCCTCAAAGGCTCACTATGGCTGGACCAAATGCGGACAGACTGGCGGAACTGGCACGGGAACTTTCCGTGAGCACCACCCTGGATAACGCTGCAGCAGCCCAGTCTGCCGATGTGATTATCCTGGCAGTCAAGCCACAGCGTCTGAACCAGGCAGCCCGTGTTATCCGCCCAGCACTCAAAGAAACTACACTCGTGATTTCCATTGTAGCTGGCATTTCCATCGCTGCCCTGAGCCAGCAGCTGGGCACTGATCGCATCGTGCGCGCCATGCCAAACACCCCCGCCCGCATTGGCATGGGCATCACCGTCTGGACGTGCACGCCCCAGGTGGATGAAGCCCAGAAAGAAACTGCCACAGAGGTGTTCCGCAGCATGGGCGAGGAAGTCTTTGTGGAGGATGAGGTCTACCTGGATATGGCTACTGCGTTATCGGGCACCGGTCCGGCTTATGTCTTCCTGTTCATGGAAGCTATGATCGACGCCGGCGTGCACATGGGCTTTCCGCGCCGCATTGCCGAACAACTTGTGGTTCAGACCCTGCGCGGCAGCACCGAGTTTTACGCCCGCCGCCACGAACACCCCGCTGCCTTGCGCAACGACGTCACCTCACCCGGAGGCACTTCTGCCGAAGCGCTGTATTACCTCGAAAAAGCTGGCTTCCGTACCGCCATCTCGCGTGCCATCTGGGCTGCCTACCAGCGATCTATGGACCTCGGCACCGGAAAGTCCAAGCAAAACCTGGAAGGCTGAACTACCAACCGCTCTACAATGGAGGGATACAACACGAATCGGTTAGCCCGGTTTGTTAGCGTTGATTCTTATTGATTTGATGCAGCATGTTTTTGCTGAGACAACCTCAGAATGAAGTAAAATTAACCAAAGTACATTGATCAACTAACTCACACATCGACACACGAAAGGAATTCCCATGTACCAGAAAATAATCATTATTGGCAACCTTGGCAGAGATCCGGAGATGCGCTACACCCCCGATGGCAAGGCAGTCACCAGCTTTTCCGTGGCAACCAGCCGCAAGTATAACGATAAAGACGAGACCACCTGGTTCACCGTTTCGGTTTGGGGCAAGCAGGCTGAAAGCTGCAACCAATACCTGACCAAGGGCTCAAAGGTCCTGGTGGAAGGTCGCCTGCGCCCGGATGCCAATACGGGTGCACCACAGGTTTTCCAGAAGAAAGATGGCAGTTGGGGCAGCAAATTTGAGATTACCGCTGATACCGTTCGCTTCCTCTCCGCCCGTGGTGAAAGCAATCCTGAAGCTGGTGATACCGTCGACGACGACGATATCCCATTCTAACCATGCCCGAGCCTCAGAAAATTCCATTTGTAGTCCCGGAGGATCTCGATCCGCGGTACATCAATACCGCCTATATTACCCATACGCCCCACGAGTTCATCCTCGACTTTGCTACAATGATGCCGGGATTGGCGAGCCTCAAGCTCAACACCCGGCTGATCCTCTCGCCGCTGACGATGAAGCTCTTCCAACGCGCCATCAACGAGAACATCGCCCGCTATGAGGCAAATTTCGGTGAGATTCGCATCCCACGCGGACACACCCTGGCGGATGAACTTTTCCGTGATAAAGGTGGTCCGAACCCACCCGAAGAGACAAAATGACCGACCAACTCGATTTAATTTGTGACCAAATACGGCGCGAATTTGACCAGAAAACAGCCTTGCGCGACGAAGCCCTCAAGCAGGCGCGTGAACTGACGCGCCATGCTTCCCTGGCAATCCGTGCTATTCATCGGGAAGACCATGCTGAGGCACAAGTCGAGATCGACCTGGCGCGTGTGCTTGCGCAAGCGCTGACGATCACACTCCGCGCTGAACACCCCGATTTGTTTTTCGCGGGTTACACGCAGGATGCCATCAAGGAATACTGCGAAGCTTGCCTGACAGTGGCGATGATCAAAGGGGAGCCTTTGCCCACTCCGCAGGAATTGGACGCGCAGCCGCCTGCCTACCTGAACGGGCTCACCGAGACCCTCGGCGAGTTGCGCAGGCGCTGCCTGGACCTGCTGCGCCCCGGCTACAGTGCCGAGGTCGAGCGATTGCTGGCAATGATGGATGACGTCTTCACGCAATTGGTCACGATGGATTATCCCGACGCCATCACAGACGGTCTGCGCCGCCGCACCGATCTGGCGCGTGGCATCATCGAACGCACCCGGGCGGACATCACCGTGTCTTTCCGGCAGAACGAGCTCGAGAGCAAACTGAACCGCCTTTCCGGACTATTGGAGGGCAAACAAGCCTGATGCGCAAGGTGCGCGCTTCGGAATTGGGAAGTTTCAATTACTGTCAGCGTGCCTGGTGGTACCAGCAGCAAGGCATGCCTTCTGATAACCAGGGGGCCATGGATGTGGGCAGCCACGAGCACAGGGAACATAACCGCGGGGTAAAACTCGCGGTTTTCTATTGGTGGCTGGCGCTGGCATTGCTGGCTGGTGCGCTTATCCTGATGCTTTGGATCCTGCTATGAAAGAATTTTGGTGGCTGGTTCTGCTCCTGTTTGCGCTGGCAATTACCCTGCTCTTGCTCAGCCTGCGTGAACGTAAGAAGAGCAGATTACCCAGCGCGCAGGTGATTTACACCGACACCGACCTCTGGCAGAAGGTTCCGAGCCCGCTGCTGGACCAGCAACTTGGCTTGGTGGGCAAACCCGACTACATTATGAAAACCAGGCAGGGCAGCCTGATTCCGGTGGAGGTTAAAACTGGTCACACCCCTGAAACTCCCTACGACTCCCACCGGCTGCAGTTGATGGCATATGGGCTGCTCATCCAAAGCAATTACGCTCAAACCCCGGAATATGGTCTGCTGCACTACCCAGATAAAGATTTCAGGGTCGACTTTACGCCCGAGCTGCAAGCTCAGTTGGTGGAGACGCTTGATGAAATTCGACAGATTGAGCATGAAGACTATGTGCCCAATCGTTCCCACGCCAGCAGTGCGCGTTGCCGCAGCTGTGGTTACCGCGAAATATGCGATCAAAAGATAGAGTAGTTTTTTCAATGTCTCAATTAACAAACGCCAGTAAACAAAGCCCTCTTCAGACGTAGATTTACGATGTCAGGTTGAACCCCGCAAAAATACACGGGGCAGGCTACGCAACCTGACGACCTACGACTCAAACAACAAAAATGATAGCGAGGTCCAATGAGAAAAGTACTATTTTATGCAATGACCGGTGAAAAGATGTGTTTCCAGCACATCTTGATGAATGCCTTGGATCTACACAATGCTGGGTTTGAAGTGAAAATCATCTTTGAGGGTGCTTCCGTAAAGCTCCCCTCGGTGTTGAAAGCTGAGAACAACCCGCTTTTTGGCAAAGCACTTGAAGCTGGGTTGATTGCAGGGATTTGCTTTGCCTGTTCGAAGGTGCTCGGAGTGTTTGAAGCGAACCTCGCTTTGGGGCTGCCGGTGCTGGATGATATGTACGGGCATGCCGGAATGAAGCCCTACCTGCTGGACGGTTTTGAAGTTGTGAGCATCTAAGCTCCTCCCGGCAATGATTGACAATCGCCCCTGCGTAGATTATCCTTAACCCGCGTCTGGGCGGGACCGGCGCGGCGGAGCCCTGCGAACCCCGTCAGGTCCGAGAGGAAGCAGCGGTAAGGAGGTTTCTTCGGGTGTTGCCGGTTATCCTGCCCAGGCGCTTTGCAAATTATGGATCAAAACACTCACACCACCACACCCCCGGTCTGTTCTTATGAAGGTTCAGACTACCAGGATTCCTTTTGGGAAACCGGCACACGCCGTTATGAAGACGCCGTGGAAGCCGTCGCTCTGCACCGCCTTCTCGACCAACCAGGCAAACTGATGCTGGAGCTCGGCGCCGGGGCAGGGCGCAACACCCCGCGCTATGCCAACTGGAAGCGAGTGGTGCTGCTGGACTACTCGCGCACCCAATTGGTTCAAGCCAGGGAGCGCCTTGGCGACAGCCAACGTTATGTGTACGTGGCAGCTGATATATACAAATTGCCGTTCGTGGCAGGCTTGTTTGATGGCGCCACGATGATCCGCACCCTGCACCACATGGCAGACCCTAAACTCGCGCTTGAAAACGTGCGCAAAGTGCTGGCAGAGAAAGCGGTTTTCATCCTTGAGTTTGCCAATAAGCGCAACCTCAAAGCCATCGCGCGTTGGTTGGCAGGAAAACAATCATGGAACCCCTTTTCACAGGAACAAGTCGAGTTCGCCGAGCTGAACTTTAATTTTCACCCAAAAGCAATCCGCAAGTTGCTCAAAGAAACTAGCTTCACGCTGCAAAAACAGCTGGCACTCTCTTTCTTCCGGGCGGACTGGTTCAAGAACCATGTTCCTCACGAACGGCTGGTGGCAATAGACAGCTTCCTCCAGCCTGCTGGCGCGTGGGCTCAGGTCACTCCCAGCATTTTCTCCCGAACGATTGCCAATGGCGGTTCCCCAACCCCAGGAGAAAATGAATTCTTCCGCTGCCCAATCTGTGGTCACCCCTTGCCTGAGGCTGGCACCAGCCAGAATTGCCCTGGCTGCGGGCGTACCTGGGAATATCGCGATGGGATCTATGAGTTCCGCATCCAACCCGAAGGCTAATTTCCCTATCCAACAAAAATTGCGCCTGGTCTTTTCTATCAGCATGCTGCTGATAATGGTTGCGTGCAATTATCCTGGTCGTAGTGCAAACCTGGTCGCCGGCACTGCCACGATGGCAGCCGCGCGCCAAACAGCAGCTGCCATGCTTTACCCCAGTCCTGGTCCTGATGAGACGCCAGCTTTTCCGCAACCCACTGCCTTGCCCAACGAAACTACCATTCCCCCGGAAACGACCTGGGTGCTCCCTACCTCTTTCCCAACTGAAACAGGAACGCCCATTCCGCCATACAATGGTCAGGTGCCTGCCGGCATGACGCTCTATTACAGCCAGTCCGGCGACACGATTGAGGCCGTTGCCAAACACTTCCGCGTCTCGCCTTCAATGATTCAAACCTCCACCCAAGCTGATATTGAAGGGCTGCTTGCCGTTGGTATCCCGCTCTTTGTGCCCAAAGCACAGTTCTATGCCCCCTATCACCAATTCGCCCTGGCAGATAACCTGGTGGTGTTCGGGCGGAATGCCAAAGCAGTGGATATCCCTGGGATCAGTTCGCTGGCGGGCGGCTATCTGAATCAATATAAGGAATATCTGTTCGAGGGGCGCTTCACCGGTCCGGAGATCGTCTCTCTGGTGGCAGTAGAGACTGCCACAGACCCACGCTTGCTGTTGGCTGTGCTTGAATATCAATCTGGCTGGGTGTATACCTGGCCTGAAGGCGCAGATGAAGACAAATCCCCCTTGAATTATGACGCGGTGGGTGTGGAGGGGCTTTATGAGGAGCTGCAAGTGGCAGCCCGCGAGCTTGCCCGGGGATATTATGGCTGGCGGGAAGGAAACCTCCAGACACTGCGTTTTGAAGATGAGAGCCTAACAGCCATTCACCCGGAATTGAACGCTGGCAGCGTGGCGGTGCAATATTTATTTGCTGGTTTTTATACCCCTGCCCATTTTTACTCTAACTTGTACGGGGAGAGTGGATTCCTGAGCCTTTATCGTCAAATGTTTGGCGATCCTGCCCAGTTAGCGTTGGAAGGCGGCGAAGTGATCCCTGCTGGGTTGGCTCAGCCTACCATAACCTTGCCCTTCCAACCCGGTCTTACCTGGGCGCTTACCTCCGGTCCGCACATCACCTGGCAAGTAGGCACTCCACGAGGAGCGATTGATTTTGCTCCGCGGGATGACCTGCCGGGGTGCACCGTCTCCAATGTCTACGCCACGGCTTCAACCCCGGGGCTGGTGGTGCGGAGTTTGCGCGGTGCGGTCGTGGTAGATTTGGATGGTGACGGGAACGAGGGCACGGGTTGGGTGATCGTTTATATGCATCTGGCGAAGAATGGGCGGATTGCAGATACGAGCTGGGTGAACACAAACGACCCGCTTGGCTATCCTTCCTGCGAGGGCGGATTCAGTTCTGGCACGCACCTGCACATCACCCGCAAATACAACGGCGAGTGGATTGGCGCCAGTGGGGCGGTTCCTTTTGTGATGGATGGATGGCTGGCAGTCGCCGGGCAGGGGGCTTACGCAGGCTGGTTGGTACGGGGTGGGCAAACCGTCTACGTGGGCACCAGCGACAAAGAATACACTTGGATCAGGCGGGATGAGTAATCCCGCGCCAGTGGCTCAAACCCGGCAAATGTAGAGAGCGGCTCGCGGTTCGACCGTTATGACCTGCAAATTCCCAAAGAAGTCACGCAATTCACCCTGAACGACCTTAATGAAATTGAAATAATCACCCCGTTCGCCCCACTCTGCAATGTCGGTTATAAGCGAACGCTTATCGGTGTAGTCGTGGATAATCACGAGTTTGCCTGCCAGGCGGCGCATTTCCGCGTAGAGCAACAGCCGTTGGGGTGGCTTGAGACCATGAGCGACGTATGAAGCCAGGCAGACGTCAAAACCGTTTACGATGAAGGGCAGACCCTTGTTGACATCTGAAAGCACACAGGAGGCAGCTTCCGGGTTTACCAACTTTTTCGCCTGGCGCAGCATTCCAAGCGAGGCGTCTGCACCGGTCACCTGGTACCCAGCCTCGCGCAGGGCACTCGCCAATGCGCCGGTGCCGCAGCCGACGTCCAGGATGGAGCGGCAGTCCGCGAGAATCTCTCTGATAGGATCACGCTGATAGATTTCGCGATAAGTTCTCTGTTGAAGGCGAAAACTGCGCGCATAAATTGGAGCGATCAAATCAAACATGCGCGAAGAGCCGTCCAAATCTGATTTTGAGCGCATGGCTAATCTGACTTTTGGCGAATTTGGCTGGCAGGCAGACCCCGCTCAATATTCGCGGTGTCGTAAAGGGCAAAAGCTTGTGGTTCTGCCACTTTTAACTGTCGAACGAGATAACGCACCATCAACAGCTGCGACCCCTGGATTTCGCCTGGGAGTTGCGCCGCAAGGGATGCGAGCCAGGGTTGGTAGGAGCGCGCAGCCAGAAACACCGGGCGATTGTAGAGGTCGGGGATCGCCTTTTGCAGGTCGGATAGGATTTGCGGGTCATTGGCTTCGGGAGAGAGAACGGGCTGCACCCAAACCCCTTTGGGACCGTAATCCAGGTCGGCATAGCCAAGCAATTCACCCTCGGGGTGGTAGAGCACCAAGCCAAGCGCTGCTTTGCGCGTAAGCGGTTCAATTGGCTGAAACAGCCCGGGAACGACACCACGGTATAGGGAGGTCATGGCGCGCAGATCGTTGGCGTTCCAGGTGCGCCAAAGGTATTTTGGCGTGCTACTCAGCTGCGCTTCTGGCGCAAGGCGGAAAATGCTCTGGTTAGCCCATGTCAGAAACCCGGCTTTTTTGAAGCCAGTGAGATGAGGTGAATTCTCGGGTAGGTCGCAGGTAATATAGTGCGTGCCCCACTTGCCGGCGTTGGCAATCAAGTTTTCGAGCAGGCAGGCGATGTCGGTTTGATCAGTGTCATGCAGAGCACCCAGCAGGGTGAGCTTTCCCTGGGTTTCGTCCACCCGGCTGATCACCTGGGCGTAGCAGGGGTGATCGGGGTCGTTATCACAATAGGCAATGTATTGCTCCATAGGTGGAGAGATGCTGTGCATCAAGTTTCTGAGATTGAAAGGCTCTCCCCGCGTCACCAGGCGCAGAGTGTCGAGGCTCTGCAGCAAGTCGGTCCGACGTAAGATGACCGAAAGGTCTTTTGGGTTCAGCCGGTGGATTCCGATTTTGCCAGCTCCAGGAAGTATTGATGAAAACGCAAATCATTGGTGAGTTCGGGATGGAAGGACGTGGCGAAAAGCTTCCCCTGCCGGGCCGCGATCGCGCGTCCATCAGGTAAGCTCAGTACTGTTTGTGCTTCGCCCCACACCCGCGTGATGATCGGTCCACGGATGAAAGTGAGATGATAGGGTTGTTCAGGGGATTGCAGGAAAGGCACTTTGATCTCTATTTCGAAAGAGTCAATCTGACGTCCGAAAGCATTGCGTTCGATTTCCAGATCCATCAAACCCAAAAGCGGTTGATCACGCCCGACTTCTTTTGCCAGCAGGATTGCCCCGGCGCAGGTGCCCCAGATGGCATTGGTCATCCCGAAGGCACGGATTGGCTCCAGGAGACCATAAGCGACCATCAACTTACCGATGGCGGTTGACTCGCCGCCAGGGATGATCAAACCCTGCAAGCCTTCAAGGTGCTCAGGCAGGCGCACTTCTTTTACATCAGCCCCGAGTTTCTCGAGGCTGATGCGATGTTCACGAAAATCACCCTGAAGGGCTAAAACGCCAATTCTCATCGGCACGAAGTCCTCTACCAGCCGCGACCGGCCATCTTCTCGGCGTCGGGCAGGTTGACTGCAGAGCGCCCGACCATTGCCTCACCAAGATTGCGGCTGACTTCAGCCAAAATCTTGGGCTCATTGTAGTGTGTGGTGGCTTTGACGATCGCCTGAGCGCGCCTGGAGGGGTCGCCAGACTTAAAGATGCCCGAACCAACAAAAACGCCATCGACGCCAAGCTGCATCATCAGGGCTGCGTCGGCAGGGGTGGCAATGCCACCTGCGGCAAAGTTCACCACGGGCAGAGCGCCCAGATCGCGCACCTGCATACAGAGTTCGTAGGGCGCCTGGATGTTCTTGGCAAATGTCATCACTTCTTCTTCCGGCAGGTAGGTGAGCCGGCGGATCTCGGAATACACCGAGCGGGCATGGCGGACTGCTTCCACCACATCGCCAGTACCAGGTTCGCCCTTGGTGCGCATCATTGCCGCGCCTTCGCCAATCCGGCGCAAGGCTTCGCCCAAATTGCGGCAGCCGCAGACAAACGGCACTTTAAAGTCGTGCTTGTTGATGTGGTAGGCTTCATCTGCCGGGGTGAGCACCTCGGATTCGTCGATATAGTCCACGCCGAGCGATTCAAGGATCTGAGCCTCCACAAAATGACCGATTCGGCATTTTGCCATAACCGGAATGCTGACTGCTTCCATGATCTTCAGGACGAGTTCCGGGTCACTCATTCGGGCAATGCCGCCATCCGCGCGGATATCCGCTGGAACGCGTTCCAGCGCCATCACTGCAACCGCGCCGGCATCTTCAGCAATTTTTGCCTGATCAGGCGTGACCACATCCATGATCACACCCCCCTTAAGCATTTCCGCGAGTCCTTTTTTGACCGCGAAACCAGAAACTTGTTCTTCCATGCAACCTCCAA
>CAYPBU010000078.1:0-9320 GCA_964409045.1 uncultured Anaerolineaceae bacterium
TGATATGTAAACGAAATGCCACTTTTGTTACCATATTGCCGATAACATGTATTAACTTTTAAAAAATGAGTACCTATCACCGTGTTCATGTATTAAAAACCCATAAATTAATACACGTCATGCTCGTCATGTATTAATTTTGCCAAAATTAATACATGACATTCTCGCAGAGGCTCAGTTTTTGTTATCTGTGACATTTACTTTCCTTGTAACAATTCAAACAGTGGCTGATTAATGTAGTAATTGCTTCGCCCGAGTCTTGTTTTTATCAGGAAGTTGGCTTCGACTAAAGCGTCCAAATATCGCCCAGCAGCAGCTCTTTGAACACATACGTCCCGAACGATGAAATCAATTTTTGTGTAGGGATGCTTGAAAAGGGTGTTCAGTAATTCAAGCGAATAGATTTTTGGAAGTTGTGCCTTAATTCTTTGTTGGTAATCAAGCATTAACTCTATGAGTTTATGAATGGTTTGGATGGTTTCGGTTGAAGTAAGTTCCACACCTTTGAGCAGAAAACTTAGCCAGCCTTCCCAGTTATCATCGTTTGGATCCGCTCGTAATAACGCCAGGTAGGAACTCTTCTCACGCAAAATGAAACGACTAAGGTAAAGGGTGGGCAGATCTAAAAGATTATGCTGCACAAGGTAGAGCAAGTTGAGGATACGACCAGTCCGGCCATTGCCATCGTAAAAGGGGTGGATTTTCTCGAACTGGTAATGTGCCAACGCCATGCGAATGAGGGGATCAAATCCTTGATCGCTTGGTTGATTAAAGAAGTCCAGTAGGCGTTCGAGCAATTCAAGGATCTGATCATGATCCTGGGGAGGGTCATACACCACTTCGCCGGTGGTTCGGTTGACCACCCGCGTTCCAGCCTTGGTTCGGATACCCGGACCCGGTTCACCAATCACCAGAACTTGCTGAATTGCTACCAAATCTTTAAGAGAGAGGTTTCCGTTTGATTTGATGCGTTCAAATCCCAACCTGAGTGCTTCAGAATAGCGGCTGACTTCTTTAGCGGCTGCGCTATTGAATTGGGGTAGGTCTAAACCCTGTTTGAAGAGCTCATCATGCGAGGTAATAATGTTCTCAAGGGCAGAACTGTCTTTTGCTTCCTGCAGTGAAAGTGTGTTCAGCAAGATATCCTGGTTGGGCAGCAAGGGGGCAACCCCTTTGAGTTCGGCCAGTCTGCGGTGAGCCATGACCAATTGGGCGTTCAGGGAGTCAGATTGGGCAACCCGGTTGGGTGGAAAAGCGTAAAGGTCAGATATCATAACCAATTCCTTTCAAGTTCTCACGAATCCGTTCTTGCAGCTCAATTCCTTCCGCGAATTGATCCGCAAGTTGCGCAGTCAGTTCTGCCATCTTCTCTTCAAAGGGCACGCCGTCATCTTCAACTTCTTCCGTGCCCACGTACCGCCCGGGCATCAGCACGTAGTTGTTGGTGCGTACCTCTTCCAGCGTGGCTGCTTTGCAGAAGCCAGCAATATCGGTGTATTCGCCGCCCTCTCCGCGCCAGGCGTGATAGGTTTCGGAGATTTTTGCGATATCTTCATCTGTGAACACTTTATTGCGGCGGGTGACCATGGTGCCCAGTTTGCGGGCGTCGATGAACAAGATTTCATTCGAGCGGTCGCGGAATTTGTGGTTGGTGCGGTCGCGTGCCAGGAACCACAAACAAGCCGGGATCATGGTGTTGTAGAAAAGCTGGGCGGGCAAAGCCACCATGCAGTCCACGATGCCAGCCTCGATCATGTTCTTGCGGATATCTCCTTCGCCGCTGGTGTTGCTGTTCATGCTGCCGTTGGCCAAAACGATCCCAGCAGTCCCGGTTGGGTTGAGTTTGTGGATGAAGTGCTGCAGCCAGGCGTAATTGGCGTTGCCAACTGGCGGCACGCCGTACTTCCAACGGATGTCGTCACGAAGCTGCTCCCCGTTCCAATCGCTGATATTGAAAGGCGGATTGGCCAGCACAAAGTCGGCTTTCAGGTCGGGGTGGCGGTCGTTCAGGAAGGTGTCGCCCAATTCCAGTTGGGCATCGATCCCTCGAATTGCCAGGTTCATGCGTGCCAGGCGCAGGGTGGTGGGGTTGGATTCCTGCCCGTAGATGGAAAGATCTTTGATGCTGCCCTGGTGGTTGAGCACGAATTTCTCGCTTTGCACGAACATGCCGCCACTGCCGCAGCAGCCGTCGTAGACACGCCCGTTAAAGGGCTCGATCATCTCTACCAGGAGTTTGACGATGCTGGCAGGGGTGTAGAACTGACCGCCTTTTTTGCCTTCGGCATCAGCGAATTGACCCAGGAAGTACTCGTAAACGCGGCCGAGTAGATCTTGAGATTTACCGGGGTCCTTTTGGAATCCGATCGTACCGATCAGGTCGATCAGTTCGCCAAGACGCACCTTGTTCAGGTCGGGGTCTGCGTAAATTTTGGGCAGAACGCCTTTGAGGGGTGGGTTGATACGCTCGATGGCGTCCATGGCGTCATCGAGGAATTTACCTATTTCTGGTTGCTTGGCGCGATCCTGCAGGTATTGCCAGCGGGCGGTTTCGGGCACGAAGAATACGTTATTTGCCAGGTACTCATCCGCGTCTTCGGGGTCCGCGCCTTCGTATTCGCCTTTGTTTTCTACCAGTTTTTGATACAGGCTGTTGAACGCGTCGGAGATGTATTTGAGAAAGATCAACCCAAGCACAACGTGTTTGTATTCGGCCGCGTCCATGTTGGAGCGCATTTTATCCGCGGCAGCCCAGAGAGTCTTTTCCAGTTCGTTATTATCCGTCATGAGTATCTCCCTTAGTTGATCGCCCCAAATGAGGATGAGAGGGGTGGGTGAAGGGAATTATACCTGAAGCGAGATATTAAGCCGGATTTTTATCATATTAGGCGGATAAAGGGAACCCTGGCCGAAGCGAGTAAGTGCAAGGATTATCCCCACAATTTTCCCTCTTGAATAAACAGAACAAATGTGCTATTATATTCCGACGCATTTCTATTAGCAACATGCACATTAATAATTTGGATTTGCAGTCATTCCGACAGATATGCACTATCAAAAAACGTTGCAATTCTTGCAAATCTTGCAAATCGGGCTTGCAAAGATCGAGGCAAAAGGAGATCGCTCATACCCTGCTTACCCGTCCGTTTCACGGCGCGCACATGTCGCGGGCACAGGCGCACCTCATCCACCGCTTAGTCCACACGCCTCTTCGAGGCTGGGATCTTCGACGGTCCTCCTTCCCCAATGGGGAAGGCAATAGCTCGCGATACCCAGATCGCACGATGTGACGGAAGGGTGGTGTAGGGCTGGGGCTCGCTCCAGCCGCTCGTCTCGCGCATGGCTACGATGCGGAGGGAGCGCTCGGGGTGGATGAGGTTCTGTCGATGATTAATGTTACCCTCACCCCGGCTTTGCCGACCCTCGCTCCCTTCCGCTTCGCTTCACGGATCTTCGACCAAGGGAGGGCTGAGGGATTCGGGCTTGGGCTTAACCCTCTCCCGTAAAGGTCGGGGCGGACATGAGGACCAGTTTGCAGAGGCGCTTGTCGGACATGCGGCTGAAGATGCGCTGGTCCAACCTGGAAGGCTCGCTGGAGGTGGTCATGACGGTTGGCAGCTCGGCGTTATAACGATGGTTGATCAGCTGGTAGAGCTTCTCGCGCGCCCAGGGCGTGGCGGATTCAGTGCCGATGTCGTCCAGGATGAGCAGGCGGGTTGAGCGGATCTCGTAGAAGCGGCGGTCGAGCGTGGTGGCGCTGTTGGGTGAAAACGTCGCCCTCAGGTAGTCGAGCAGATCCGGCACGCCGACGAAGAGGGGCGGATAACCGAGCCCGGCCTGGTAGTTGCCGATCGCGGCAGCCAGATGGGTCTTGCCGCAGCCGTAAGGACCATAAAAAACCAGCCAGCCCTGGGGGTTTTCGGCGAATTTCTTGGCGATCTCGAAGGCTTCCCGTAGGGATTGGGCGTCATCCGGCTCGAGGCGTTCGCTCTTGCGGAAGGTGAAGGAGCCAAAGGTCTGCTTGGAATGATGGTTGAGGCTCGAGAGTTCCGGGTGACCGATGTCGTCGGCAGGGTTGCGAAAGTCCGGCGCCAGGATCTCCACATGCGTAACCAGGTCGGGGTCCTGCAGGCGCGAACGGATGCGCGGTTCAAAGTCGGTCAGGGGTTGGTTACTGGTGATCACGGTTGGCAGCTTGTTGATGTAGCGGTGATTGATGATCTGGAAAAGCTTCTCCTGCGCCCACGGGGTGGTGTTTTGGGTACCAAAATCGTCCATGATCAGCAGGGGAACGGTACGGATTTGGGTGAGGCGCTCTTCAAAGCTGTTGTCGGAGGTGACGCTGAACGAGAAACGCAACCAGTCCAGCAGATCCGGCACGGTCAGGAAAAGTGTGCTGATGCCCATGCCGACGGCCTGGTTGGCGATGGCTGCGGCGAGGTGCGTTTTGCCTGAGCCGTAGCTGCCCGTCAGGAGCAGCCAACCTGTTAGTGAGCCGGCAAAATTCTGGGCAGAGTTGAAGGCCTGTTCGAGCGAATCCGCCTGAAAGGAGCCCAAGCCGACGCGCCCACGCGGCTTGAAGCTGGCGAAGGTCAGCCCGCTGAGCGCGCTGAGGTTGCTGAGGGAGAAGAGTTGCTCGCGCTGGGAGGCCGTGACCTCGGCGAGGCGGCAGGTGCAGATCTCCATCTTGCCAAATTCGGGGTCGTCGATGGAAACATCCCGCCCCACGAAGCCCAGTCCGTGGCAGCGCGGGCAATTGGGATCGCCAATGTCGATGCCCGGCCGGCGGGCAGGGGTAGGGTCAGGGTTTTCGGTTTCCTTGCTGTTTCTGCTGGCGATAAAGTTCTCGAAATCTTTCAAGCGCGCTTTGAGTGGTTCCATGGGTAGAGTCATGTCCTTTTTCCTGCCAGGACTTTAAGATGGCCTGGACATACTTCCAATTCCTGATGTTGCGGCTGACCGCTTCTTGCATGGCTTCGCGCAGCCAACTTTCGGGGTAGGTTTCGGCATCCGCCTTCAAGATCTCGGCGACCATCGGGGTCAGCGGTCCGATGTTCTGCTCGTAAAGGGTGAAGATATTTGGCTTGGATGGGTCCGGCAGCGGATTGGCAGCCTGGATCTCAGCAACGGAGAGGTCGCCTGCCTGGAGGGCTTCAAAGCGACGGGTGCCTTCCGGCGTCGCAGGGAAGAGCAGGACCGGCTCCTGCGGGTCTTCGATGGTTTGGGGGTGGGCAAGCAGCAGGCCTTCTTCGAGCAGCTCAGCCAAGGCTTGCTGCCAGCGGTCATCCTCAGCGGTGGGGAGATGGTCCAGCAGGATGTAAAGCTCCACCACGTCTGAGGGGGTTTCCTGTTGGCTGAGCAAGTCGAAATAACCGAGCAAAAGCAGGATCGCGTCGCTGCCAAGCCCATCGCAGCGGGCAAGGAAATTGGCCGGCAGCTTGATGGTCAAAAAATTCCCTGAAAGTTGGTCAGTCAAAAGTGTCTCCAACGCTCGTGTTAGCTCTCATAGGCTTTATCGCGGAACATCGCGAGTTTCTCGATGAAGACCAAATCGATGCCGCTGTTGGTGGGACCGTTGCGATGCTTGGCGACGATCAGCTTTGCCAGGTTGTGGAGCGGGCTTTCTTCCTTCATCTGTTCGGGTCGGTTGATGAACATGACGATGTCGGCGTCCTGCTCCAGGGAACCGGATTCGCGCAGGTCGGAGAGAACGGGGGTTTTATCCTGGCGCTGCTCCACCGCGCGGGAAAGCTGCGCCGCAGCCATGACGGGGACGTTGAGGTCGCGCGCGAGCACCTTGAGATAGCGTGAAATGTAGGAGACTTCCTGCACGCGGTTCTCGGTGCGGGTGTCGCCGGACATCAGCTGGAGGTAGTCGACGATCACCAGGTCCAGGCCGATCTCCATCTGCATGCGGCGGCACTTGGTGCGCATTTGCAGGGGGGTGATGGCGGGGGTGTCATCGACGAAAATGCGGGATTCGGAGAGCACGCCCAGGGCGTGCACCACCTCCTGGGCTTCAGCGTCGCTCAGCTTGGCGGAACGTAGCTTTTGGGAGTCGATGTTGGTTTCCTGGGCGATCATACGCTGGATGAGCTGCTCGGCGGACATTTCGAGCGTGAAGAAGGCGACATTGCGCTTGAGAGCCAGGCCGACGTGCTTGGCGATGCCGATCATGAAACCTGTCTTGCCCATACCAGGGCGACCCGCGACGATGATGAGGTCCGAACGCTGCAGACCGTCGAGCGCTTTGTCGACCGCTTTGAGGCCGGTTTCGAGCCCGGTTACGCCGCCAGGGATGCTGGCGTTGAGCAAAAGGCGTTCGAGGTACTCGTCCGCGGCGTCGGCAATCGGCACCAAGTCGCGCTTGTAGCGTTCCTGGCTGACCCCGAAGATGGCTTTCTCGGCGTCTGAGATGACATTGTCCACCCCAGTATCCTTGCGATAGGCAAGCTTGGCAATGTCGTTGGCTGCGTTCAATAGTCGTCGGCGCACCGCCAGCGCGCTAATGTTGCGCGCGTAGGATTCAGCATGCTGCGAGGAGGGGACGCGATTGGTTAGAGAAATGAGGTAATCCAACCCTCCAACGTCCTCGAGATGCCCGCTGGTTTCGAGGGCTTCCTTGACGGTCAGGACGTCGAAATAGCTGTCCGATTTAAACAGTTCAATAAAGGCTTCCCAGATCCAGCGGTTGCGGTGGAGGTAAAAATCCTCCGCACTGACCACCGGAGCGGCGTCCACATAGGCATCCGGTGTGATGAGCACAGAGCCGATGAGAGCTTCCTCCATGTCGCGGTCAAAAAGCAAATTTGCGTCGGAACTGGTTTGTGTATTGGAAAATTCAGATTGATCGCTCACTATGCTGCCTCACTTATCAAAAGGGGTGCTCATCAGAAGGGTCGCCGGGCTGATCCTGGTTGGGGTCTTCTTTGCCGAGTTGCCCGAGAAAGTCCTCAAAAATATCAAAATCTCCATCCAGATCGGCAGAATCATCTTCGTGCTGTGTTTGGGGTAAAACGTCTTCCGGGCGGATACCGACCGCCTCGAGGATATCTTCATCGACGAAAACGGGTGCTTTGGCGCGGATGGCGATTGCAATTGCGTCTGAAGGACGGCTGTCGATGATTTTCCGGACCCCGTTTTGTTCAAGGATCAGGTTTGCGTAGAAGGTATCATTCTCGAGATTGGTGACTTCCACACTCTCCAGGTGAATATCGAGCGTGTTCATGATCGAAATCAACAGATCATGAGTGAGGGGTCGGGCGATTGCCACGCCTTGGAGCGCGATCGTGATCGAGTCAGTTTCAGGAATGCCCATCCAGATGGGAAGGTAGCGTTCGGCATCCTTTTCCCTGAGAACGGTGATCCGGTCCTGGTTAGTGAGGCTGACGCGGATACTATCGATAATGCATTCGATCATTTTTCCCATATTGCACCAATTTTTCTTTTTGTGATGATCAGATCATAGTGATTCTAACATGTAAGCAGGGTGAATCAAACTGGCTAATCTTAAAATTTGGGAATCCAATTCGGCAAAGTCATGCGAATTTCTTTAACAATCGGCTATAATAGAGCTCCAAGGGAAGGTTATTTCTTGTTTTTTTTCTTTGGAACTACCTGCAGTTATGATTGACACATGAAAGAGGTTGGTTTTAATAATGGCAGAATCATTACAGGTGCTATTGATTGAGGGGAAACGGAAAGTAGCCCGTTGTTTTGCCAGTGATCTTGGGAAAAAGGGATATTCCCTTCATGTGGAAAGCAGCGGAAATATGGGACTTGAGGCGCTAAAGGTTTTTTCGCCGGATGTGGTCGTAATTAACGCCGCATCTCTGCGTACAAACGGTCTGCGCCTGGTAAGTTGGTTCCATAATAGCTTGCCCTACACGCCGATTTGCCTGATCGTATCCGAAGATGAACCTGCGGTGGAAATTGAGAACGTAAACTTCTTTTTACGGCTGCCTTTCACCGTGCAAAAACTGGTCAATCGGCTGAGGACGCTCGGAAACAATAGTCATAAAGGTATGCTCGTCAGGGGAGCCCTGGTTTTGAACCCAGACAGCCGCACTGCGATCTATAAGAATAAGGAAGTCCGCCTGACGCCGCGCTTGAGCGATCTGCTAGGAAAGATGATGGAAAGACCTGGTGAGATTTTGTCTCGCGAAGAGTTGTTTAAGGCGGTTTGGGATACGGATTACGTAGAAGACACACGCACACTGGATGTTCATATCAGTTGGTTGCGCCAGGCTTTGGAAGACGACCCGCATCATCCGGACCTGATCAAAACCATCCGTGGTAAGGGCTACATGTTGAAGGTTTGAGTTCCTTAGTCGGTTGAAGATTGTAAAAAGAATTGAAATACCCCTGTGGCAACCACGGGGGTATTTTTAATTTGCAGATCTTAAAGAATAAACCTGGATACCAGAGTAAAGCGAGATTGAGGGCACAGTCAATGATTTATGGGGCAAACGCATCGTGCCCTCAATCCGCCGTTGGCTAATCCATTGGGAATGATTGGTGGCGTAATGGCGGATTGGAAGCACGCAAGGTCTCTTCAAGAAACTGAGAATAGTGCTTCCAATCTCGCCCTACGGCTTTTTTTATATCTTGTAATTTATCAAAACACCTCCGTAGTTTTACGGAGGTGTTATATCTTATGGCGGAATTCTAATGAATAAACCCATAAACCAACGCGAGCAGCACGCCGCCAGCGATAACGCTGCCGAGCTGACCGGCTGTGTTGGCTCCCATGGCATGCATCAGGATGAAGTTGGTGGGGTCTTCCTCCAACGCCATCTTGGCGCTCAGGCGCCCTGCCATCGGGAATGCCGAAATGCCGCAGGCGCCAACGAGAGGGTTCACCTTGCCGCGGGTGACAGCAGCCATCAACTTGCCAAATAATAAGCCTGCGATCGTGTCGACCACGAATGCCAGCAAACCCAATGCCAATATTTTGAGAGTGGCGAGGTTCAGGAAGCTTTGAGCAGTCATGGTGGAACCGATTGCGAGGCCCAGGAAAAGCGTGGCGATGTTGATCAGTTCGTTCTGCGCCATCTTGCTGAGGCGATCTACCACCAAGGCTTCACGCAGCAGGTTGCCGAGCATCAGGGCTGCCATCAGCGGTGCGGCGTCCGGGGCGACCAGCGCCACCAGCAGCGTCACGATGATGGGGAATAGCACCAGGGTCAGGCGAGAAACCGGCTTTGGAGAGTAATCCATGCGGATCAGGCGCTCCTTGCGAGAGGTCATCAATTTCATGACCGGCGGCTGAATGATCGGGATCAGGCTCATGTACGAATACGCCGCCACCGCAATCGGGG
>CAYPBU010000079.1:0-9195 GCA_964409045.1 uncultured Anaerolineaceae bacterium
CATCCCAAAGAGTGCGTAAGGTTTCATTGACCGTGGCATAACTGAAACCGCGCCGTAAAAGCGCGTTCCCAAGTTTTTTTCGATAGGTTTCATAATTGGGTGAATGGTAGCGACGAACTTGTTTTCGCGCGGCTGCCATCGCGAGAGTGGCATCATCCACCCCAGACTCCGTTAGCGCCGAGTCAATGGCGCTTTTTGACAAGCCCTTAAAGCGTAGCTCGGCTTCGAGTTGGCTATGGCTTCTCGGGCGAAAGGTATTGCGATTCTCGATCCATTCTTTGGCAAAACGATCATCATTGAGCAGACCTTCTTCTTCGAGGCGGGCGAGCACTGCTTTCAAAGTCTCGGGAGCATAGCCCTTTCCTTCAAGGTAGCGCGTCATCTCCAGGGCTGAACGGTTTCTATAACTCAATAGGTTCAGCGCCTGGTTGAAACCAACTTCCACTTCGTCGCTCAATTGTAGGTTTTCGATTTCAGCGTCGCTCAGTTCGCGCCCAACCTGCAGCCAGGCAGCCGTCAGACGGTCCAATGAAAATGCATAGGAACCGTCCAGGCTGATGTTTACCCGCCTGCGATTGCGCTTTTGCGCGTTGATTTCAGTGATCGTCTTTTTCATCCGTAACAAACAGCCATGGCACATGACCATGGCTGTTGAATTCCGGACTTACTCGATAAACCATAAGCTCAAGATAAACTCGAGCAACTTCTTCTATGTATTGGCAAGCTTACAGTCAGATACGATCAATCCTAATGTTCCTTTTAAGGTAGAAAAACCTGCGGTTGACTACCCCGAATGCCGGGACGCAACAGGAATGATGGATCACTCACTCGACTGCCCAAAAAATTCATTTTTTTCCAATACATAAGTCAGTTTTTTCAACTGACGGTTACCTATCTAGTAAATCGCGCAGCAATTCTAAGCCATATTCGGAGGCGAATTAACCATAAGTGGCCTCCTGGAAGCATGTGCGATAGTTTTCCTTGCTTCATTATACATGAAAAGAAGCCTGATTTGTTAATAGAATCCAATTGTTACAAAGTTGAGGGATGAGTTTGTATAAATTTAAAAGGCACGCCATTCTCATGCTAAAATTACATTAAGGGTACCTCTATGTCTGACGAAACTAACCTGCGGGCATCAATCGAAAAAGCGCACAAACGCGACCGGTTTTGGATGATTCTTTTTCCGATTATTTTGGTTGGTCTGGTTGTGGTGGGATTGATAACCTGGCTTGCCATCAAGGGTGGGGTGGGCGTCGCTGACACGGCTAATCTTGCTGGTGTAGCAACCGTGCTGCTGGTGTTGACTGTACTGCTTTTTGGGCTAATCGCGCTGGTATTCTTAGTTGGCATGAGCATTGGCGTGTTTAAATTGCACGAGGTCATACCCCAGGCTGGTGATGCCATTAGGGACTATCTGAGCCTGGGTCGGCACTATTTACGCAAAGCCGGAGACGCATCAGCCGAGCCAATCCTGGCGCTGCGAGGATTAACCGCCAAAATTCAACAAATTGGAACAAGTCTCACCGACCGGTTCTCACAAAAAGGATAGAACATATGAAACCAAACATTCGAACACTAACTCTCGTGATTGGAACCCTGGCTGGCGCTTTCTTCGGCTATCGGGCGGCATTAACTTTCATTGAGCAATCAGAAGCAGAAAACAAGAGCATGCCCATCACGGCTCAGCAAGGTTTGCAGGTGGGGCTGACGGCGCTTGGCGCCTTAAAACAACTTGCTGGCATCAGCCAAAGCAAAAAGTAACCCGGAGGGTCCAACTCTTGTTTGAGCTCATCTTCCTGGGCACATCCGCATCTGCGCCCTCAATCAAGCGTGGTCTGTCATCGCTTGTTGTCAAACATGACGAGTTTCGTTTCATGGTTGATTGCGGTGAAGGCACGCAGCGTCAGATCCTCAAGTCCGGGGTAGGCTTCAAAAGGCTGAACCACATCCTGCTGACCCATGGGCACCTTGACCACATTCTCGGATTGGCAGGAATGCTTTCGACGTTCATGCGCTGGGAAGCCATCGAAGAGGTTAATATCTACGGTAGCCGTCACACGATGGACCGCGTCAGTGATTTGATCAATGGGGTGGTACTGCGCGGCACCAAGCCCCCAATGCCACTGAATTTGCTTGAGATCAAACCGGGATTGATTTTTCACAACAAGCACTTCGAGATCCAAGCCTTCCCGGTTGACCACCGCGGCTCATCCTCTTTGGGCTATCGTTTCATTGAAAAAAGTCACCGCCCGTTCCTGTCCGATGTGGCAGAGGAATTGGGTGTGCCGAACGGTCCCTGCCGGCGCGATCTCGTCCAGGGGCAGGCGATCACCTTGGCGGATGGCAGAATTGTTCAGCCAGAAGATGTCCTGGGTGAAGAGCGTCCGGGCGTAAACCTGGTGATAGTGGGGGATGTGGGCAAGCCGGAAAAGCTCAAGGAACACGTGGCAGGCGCGGATGTGATGGTGATTGAGGCAACCTATCTTACAGAAGACATGGAAATGGCTCAGACCTTCGGTCATTCCACGGCTGCGGATGTGGCGCGCCTGGCAGCAGAAACCGGAGTGGGGAAGCTGATCCTGACCCATGTTTCTCGCCGCTACCGGGACGACGAAATTCTGGCAGAAGCGCGCGCCATCTTCCCTGAAACCTATCTTGCCAATGATTTTGACCGGTTTGAGATCCGCAAACCCGAGCAGCCGAACTAACCCTTTTGGTCTGAGGTGGCAGTCCAGGCTTTCATGTTAGAATCCCAATTTGTATGTCAGAAACGAAGCTCGTCTTAGCCTCCACCTCGCCTCGCAGGAACGAACTCCTGCGTTTGCTTAGGATTCCCTTCGAAAAGCGTCCGTCCAATGCGGATGAGACCCATCCTGAAGATGTGGATGCGGTCGAATATGTGCGGCAAATGGCACGCGAAAAGGGGATGGCGGTTCACCATGCTGATGGAGAATGGATCCTCTCAGCTGATACCATCGTGGCTTTGGATGGGCAGGTCGTAGGCAAACCAACGGATGAAGCAAATGCCTACGAAATCTTGCGGGCGTTACGCGCTCGCGGGCACACCGTCTACACTGCCCTGTGCCTTCGCACCCAAAACGGTGAGGGAATGTTCGAATCCCTATGCGAATCTGAAGTATTCATGCGTGACTATTCTGAAGAAGAGTTAGCGGCATACATTAATAGCCAGGACTATTGCGACAAAGCCGGCGGATATGCCATCCAGCATAAGCAGTTCCACCCCTGCACGGGAGTCGAAGGATGCTATTCAAACGTGATGGGGCTGCCTCTTTGCCATCTTGCCATGCTGCTCGAGTCGGCTGGCTGCACACTGAACGCAGAGGTACCCCAAGCCTGTCAGCGGTATAATGACATCACGTGTGAAGTCTATCCGCTAATTTACCGTAGAGAAAACCCAGGGTAAGATGATGAGATCCCTCAACAAGATGCTTTTTGTGTTCCTGATTGCAGCAATAGTGCTCACAGCCTGCAACGGCGGCAACACAACCCCCACCCCTACCCTGACCCCAACCTCGGGGCTACCCGAGCCGGTTATCAACATCGAATCGGTACCGGATGTGGAACAGGCAGCTAAAACTTACCTGGATCTCTGGAAGGCGGAGGACTACGCTGGGATGTACAACAAGCTCAGCCAGCTCACCAAAGATGCGGTTTCGATGGAAGATTTTGAAAACAGTCACCGCAATACCGCCATCAAGCTCACCATGCAGAGCATGGACTATTCGGTGCTCTCGAAAATGGTTAACCCCACCAATGCGCAGGTCAGTTATGAGATCCGTTACAGCACGGCTCTCATGGATGAAATTATCCGTGACTCCATCATGAACCTCGTCCTGGAAGATGGCGCGTGGCATGTGCAGTGGGAAGCCGGAATGATGCTGCCCGAACTGGCAGGCGGTAACTACCTGGAACTGGTCATCGAAGTGCCTGCTCGTGGAAACATTTATTCGTCAGATGCTTCGGAAAACTATCCCCTCGTCTCGTTTGAAGACGCGGTAACCGTGATGGTCACACCCGGCAAGATCAACCCCGACAGTGAAGGGCGGATGGTTTCGCTTTTAGCGGAAATGTTCGACCGTTCGGAAACCTCCATCTACGCCGAATATGAGAATACTGCTGACTATCAGTATTCTGTGATTGGCGATGTCACTTTGGACACTGCCAACCAGTATTACGACCGGCTTTCTCGGTATGACGCGATTTCTCTTTCAGATTTCCGTTCCCGCTTTTATCACGATGGTGGCATCGCGCCGCATGTGACAGGCTTTGTTTTAACTGTGCCGGCGGAAGAACTTGAAAAGTATCAGCGACTGGGTTACACCGGCGAGGAGAAGATTGGCGCATCCGGGCTGGAAGCCTGGGGTGAGCAGTATCTTGCCGGCAAGCACGGTGCTGATCTCTACGTCAAGGATCCGCAGGGACAGGTGCTGACCAAGATTGCCAGCATTCCTGCACAACCTGCCCAGTCCATTTACAGCACCATCGACAGTGCTCTTCAGTACCGGCTGCAGCAGAGCTTTGGCGATAATGTTGGCGCAATCGTGGTGATGGAGCGTGACACTGGCAAAGTTCTTGCCTTGGTCTCCAACCCGGGCTACGATCCGAACGTTTTCATCGCGCCTTCTTATACGGCGTATTCGATCGCGGAGATTACTCAAAACCCCTTCAACCCCATGTATAACCGGGCATCGCAGGGTGTCTACCCTCCGGGTTCGGTCTTCAAGATCATCACAATGGCAGCTGCTCTTGAAACGGGTGTCTATCAACCCACTTCTTCTTATTATTGCGATAACTACTGGCGCGAGTTGGACGGTTGGGTCGGCGAGGACTGGACGGTCAACCGTGGGTTTGGACCTTCGGGGCAGCTGACCCTGCAGCAAGGGCTGATGCGATCCTGCAACCCCTGGTTCTGGCATATTGCTTTCTCATTGTGGAATGAAGGCTATCGCACCTCAATCTCGGACGAGGCGATCGATTTTGGATTGGGCAAACCAACCGGCATAGAGATCCCGGATTTTGCTGGTAACATCAATCCCGCGCCAGCTGATGTAAGCGAGTATGTCCAGATGGCAATCGGTCAGAGCACCATGCAGGTAAGCCCGCTGCAAGTCGCGGCATTCGTGGCGGCGGTCGGTAACGGCGGCACACTCTACCAACCGACCCTGATTGAGAGAATTGGATTAACCGGACAGGACCCCGTCTACACTTTTGAACCGAAGGTGGTCCATCAGCTAAACGTGCAGCAGTCAACCATTGAAGCCATCCAGGAAGCTATGATCATGGTGGTAAGCAACCCCAGCGGCACAGCCCAGTTCCAGTTCAGGAATTATCCTTACAACATCGCCGGAAAAACTGGCACGGCTGAAAACCCAGCCGGAACCTCCCACGCCTGGTTTGGTGGCTACACCTTCGAGAACAATCCTGACTTTCCCGATATTGCAGTCGCGGTAGTTTTGGAAAATGCTGGTGAAGGCTCCGAAATGGCAGCGCCGCTCTTCAGGCGGGCTGTATCCCTGTACTTCTCCAATGGGCAAAATGCCGGCGGCACCATGCCCTGGGAAGACAGCCCATACGTTCCAACAGTACCAGAAGAGAATTAAACTTGGGCGAGTCTCAGACGCTGCTTTCTGGTGGTTTCGAAACTGAGTTTTTTGAAGGCTTTGTGATTCGTTCCCAGGCGGGTTACCTGACTGTTCGAACCGAAAGAGGTGACATCCAAACGCGTTTACGCGGGCGCTTACGTAGAGGCAGAGCCGAAGGCGACCTGGTGGCGGTGGGGGATAACGTGCGCATCGCGATTCACGCTGATGGCTCGGGCAGCATCGAAGAGGTCTTGCCGCGAAAATCCGTTTTTTCACGCCAGCTTTCTGGCGTCAGCTACGATTACCAGCAAATTCTCCTTGCAAATGCCGACCTGGCGCTGCTGGTGTTTGCCTGCACCCAACCCGATCCGAGTCTACGCATGCTTGACCGCTTTTTAGTAGTGACGGAGCGGGCACACATCCCTGCGGTGATTGTGGTCAACAAGGTGGATTTGCTACCCGTCGAACAGGCGGACAAGCTTTTTGGCATGTATCGTTCCATCGGGTATGATGTAATTTACGCTTCGGCGGTGACCGGGCAAGGAGTTGAGGCGCTGCGTGCTTGCATGCAGGGCAAACTGAGCACCCTTGCCGGTCCTTCCGGCGTTGGCAAGAGCAGCCTGCTAAACAAGGTGATTCCGGACCTGAACCTGGAGGTTGGCGCGTTGAGTGAGGGTGTGGGGCGCGGAAAAGGGCGCCACACCACCCAGGTGAGGCAGCTCTACCCCCTGGCAGGCGGCGGATACATCGCCGATGTGCCCGGCTTACGCACTTTGGCGTTGTGGGATATCCAGGACGAAGAACTGGATGCCTATTTCAAGGAGATTTCGCCGCTGGTGCCTGACTGCCGGTTTAACGACTGCAGCCACAGCCACGAACCCGGTTGCGCGGTCCGTAAGGCGGTCGAGCGCGGGCAGATTGACCCGCGCAGGTACGAGTCTTACCTCAAGCTGCGTTTCGGCGACCCGCAGGAAGACGATGTGGTTTAGGAGATAGTTTTGAATCGTTCATTTGGTATAAAACGAAACGCTTTTCTGGCTCTGCTGAGCCTTGTTTTTATTGTTTCAGCCTGCGGAGGCAGCGCAACGCCTACGGTTGCGCCAACCAACACGCTAAGCCAGCCGACCCAATTGCCCCCAACCCCCACCCTGACGCCCGAGCCGCCCAAAGTGCTGAATGTTTGCATGGCAGAAGACCCGGGTACCCTCTTCCGCTTTGCAGGGCGCGATTCGCTGGCAAAGCAAAGCGTTTTCTCTGCGCTTTATGACCCGAACATCTTATTTGAGGTTTTACCCACCTATGCCAACAACCAGGCAGCCAAAACTCCTGTGGATGTGAAGCCAGGCATGAGCGTGCTGGATGGCAATGGAAGACTGGCTGTATTAAAGGAAGGCTCCCTTATTCACCCTGTAATTGAAGGTCAGTTGGGCGAGCCAACTGCCTGGACTGCTTCCGCACCCCTGCAGATGATGCAGGTGGAAGTGCGTTACAAGATCACACCGGGGCTTTTATGGTCTGATGGCAGCCCAGTGACTTCAGCTGACTTTACTTTGTCCTACAACGTGGCAAACGAACTACGCAATCCGCAGGACGTCTGGCTGCTTGATCGCACCGCCAGTTTTGACCAATTGGACCTAACCACAGTCGTCTGGACGGGTATACCGGGGTTTGTGCCGGTTGACCTTGATGAGCTGATATTTCCACCCATCCCTTTTTCACAGTTTTCTGAAATGAATCCTGCTGAGATTGGATCGTCCCCTGAAGCGAGTGATACTCCGCTCGGTTGGGGAGCGTATCGGATCGTGGAGCGCACGCCTGGTTCAATTATCCAGATGGAACCTAACTCTTACTTCAGCCCCAAACCGGCTTACGACCAGGTGAACTTCCTGGTGGAGCCCGATCCGCAGCAGGCGATCAGCAAGCTGGCGAGCGGTGATTGTGATGTTTTAGATCCCAGCTACCACCTGGAAGGGCAAGGTAGGGACGTGTTGACCGGATTGGCGCAAAGCGGAAGCTTGGTGGTGGAGGGCTTTGAACTCGTACAGCAATTGGTATTTGGCATCCTGCCGGCAGCTTACGACAACGGCTATTCCTCCTGGAGCGCGACCCGCCAGAATTTCTTTGGCGATCTTCGCACCAGGCAAGCCATTGCAGCCTGCCTGACGGCAGATCCAATCGCGACAGAAGTATTAGCAGCAAGGCTACCAGATGGCTTTGGCTTGCCTGAATTTGCCTCGTCGGGAACCCTTGAGCAAGCGCAAACCTTGCTGGATGAAATTGGCTGGCTGCGGGATGCCGCTCAACCCGAAGCTCCGCGAAAAGCCAGCGGAGTCGAAAACGTATTGGATGGGACGGTCTTCTCGGTCAGCCTGCTCAGCGGCATTTCCACGATGGATGGCGAAGTGAGCCAGGCAGTGGCAAGGCGCCTGGGGCAGTGCGGAATCGCGGTGACCCATCAGGCACTTCCTCCCTCCGAGCTCTACGCTCCGGGTCCGCAAGGTCCGCTTTTTGGGCGGAATTTTGACCTGGCGCTGCTTACCTGGCAGCAACTCCCTGGGAATGCCTGTGAACTCTACCGCTCGGATGCCATCCCTAACGGCGGGAATTATTGGATTGGCACGAACCTGGCTGGATTATCCGACCCGGGTTTTGACTCAAAATGTACAGCAGCAGGAAATGCTGATTTACTCCAGAACCTTGGAGACAGGGTGGATGTGATCGCGGAATTCCTCCCGGCAGTACCCTTATTACCCCAGATCTCGGTTTGGTTTGCCTCAAATAGAGTGGATCTTGCGGGCGGTAGCGCCTTCGCGGATTTCGGGCTTTGGCGTCCGTCTGTTCCGTAGAGAAATGATGCGGCTTTTAATGTGCGTCACGGGCTCCAGCTCGTTGGTTTCGTGTTATACTGAGATCACGTTTTGGACTGCGTTGGTCAAATAACTGCAGTTATAGATATTTGCGTAATTGCAAGGCTTGTGAGACAGAAACAACGCCCATGGGCATGAGAAAATACATCAAGGACTATAAGACCATTCTGAATGTCAATGAAAAGGGCGAGCAGATTCGGACTTATGATTACCAGGGAGAATATTTCAAACTCCCTTTTAGTCATGACCAGATGCAAAAGTTCAAGATCATTTTTTTGTTTATCCTGGCAGGACTCACTATCGCCCATATTGTGGGTGGGGTTATAAACAATCCGGGCATGCGCCAGTTCTATGTAGCTATCCCCTATGTTCTGACTTTTCTTCCCATCTTCAATTTGCTTCGTTCCGGGATCCGGCTACCAGTAGAGGAGCGGAAGTATCGCCGTGAGGAAATTGGCGTAACCTATGAGCGTTTTGACAATCACAGCTTGATCTTGCTGGTTTTTCTGGGAATGTGCCTGGCGGGAGAGGTGATTTTTTTACTTTTCTTCTCGCAAGGCAGCCTGATAGCAAGCGAGTTTTACTTTCTGGCGGCAGAAATTGCCGCGATAGCTTTGGGATTGATAATCTATTTTAATGTTAAAAAAGTTGTCATTTCCAGGGTTACTGACGAGGAGAAACAACGTGAAAACGAAGGCGGCTAATGGCAGCCTTCATTGACA
>CAYPBU010000080.1:0-9111 GCA_964409045.1 uncultured Anaerolineaceae bacterium
CTATGATGCGATTTGATAAGTTTTCTGAGCGGGCTCAGGATGTGGCTGCCCGCGCCGCTGAGATCATTCAACGTTACGGTCACAACCAGATCGATTCTGAGCATATCCTTCTTGCTCTGATTGAACAGCCTGAAGGCACCGTCTCGCAATTAATTGAGATGGCTAACGCCGAACCGGGGGTTATTGCAGACCGCCTGGATGTGATTTTGCGGACCACACCAAAAGCCAACATTTTTGGCGGTCCATCCGGGCAGGTATTCCTGACGCCACGCGTAAAAATGGTGGTGGATCTTGCTAAAACAGAAGCTAATCGCCTTGGCGATGAGTACATTTCAACCGAGCACCTCTTCCTTGCTGTTCTTTCAGAGAAGAACACCCAACTTGCTCGTCTGTTGGAGGAGTTCAATCTAACCCGCCAGGGAGTATATGAGAATGTGCTTGAATTACGCGGTGGCAAGAAATCCACCGGTCGCAAATTTGAGTCCCGCTACAAAACTCTCGAAAAGTTTTCCCGCAACCTCACCCAAGCTGCCAAAGATGGCAAACTTGATCCCGTCTATGGTCGTGAATCCGAGATCATGCGTGTCATCCAGGTTCTGTCCCGCCGCACCAAGAACAACCCTGTGTTAATTGGTGGAGCAGGCGTGGGGAAAACCGCCATCGTGGAAGGTCTGGCTCAAAAAATCGCCAACGATGATGTGCCTGAGATTTTGGCAGATAAGTTAGTGGTCTCGCTCGACCTTGGCGCGATGGTTGCCGGTACACGCTTTAGAGGAGAATTTGAGGAGCGCTTAAAGAACACGATCGAAGAGATCCAGGAATCCGACGGCGAAGTGATTCTTTTCATCGATGAATTGCACACCGTGGTCGGGGCAGGCGCAGCGCAAGGCGCAATGGACGCCTCCAACATGCTCAAACCAGCTTTGGCTCGCGGAGATCTGCAGTGTATTGGCGCGACAACCAGTGATGAATACCATAAATACATCGAGAAGGATGCCGCGCTTGAACGGCGCTTTGCTCCGATATATGTTGAAGAGCCAAGCATTGAAGACACTGTCAAGATGTTGCGCAGCCTGCGGGACCGTTACGAGGCACATCACAACGTGGTGCTCTCGGACGCGGCTCTCGAAGCTGCTGCTAAGCTTTCCGCGAGGTATATGACCGGTCGGCGGCTGCCTGATAAGGCGATCGACCTGATGGATGAGGCGGCAGCGAAACTGCGCGTAGCCTTATATTCTATGCCGGATGACCTTAAGCAGGAGAAAAAGGAAATTGACCGCCTTACTGCCGAAGAAGAGCAGGCAGGTGTTGAGCGCGACTACGAACGCGCAGTCAAACTAAAGGCAGAGCGTTTGCGCCTTGAAGAAGAATTCAAGACTAAGCGCAGCGTTTGGGAGGCGGAGCATAAGTTGGATGATATTGTGGATGCGGATGATATTGCCTCCGTCATTCACCAATGGACCGGTATCCCCGTGACCCAGCTGCTCGAATCGGAATCACAAAAACTGCTTGAAATGGAAAGCCGCCTGCACGATCGGATAATAGGTCAGGATAACGCCATTAAAGCAATTTCCGACGCAATCCGCAGAGGGCGCTCCGGGCTCAAAGATCCCAATCGCCCGATTGGCTCATTCATCTTCATTGGTCCATCCGGCGTAGGGAAGACCGAGCTGGCAAAAGCTTTGGCAGAATTCCTCTTTGATGATGAGGATGCCCTGGTGAGGGTGGACATGAGCGAATATCGCGAGCAGCACACCGTTTCTCGCCTGTTTGGTGCGCCTCCTGGTTACGTTGGCTACGAGGAAGGTGGGCAGCTTACCGAAGCGGTTCGCCGCCGACCTTACCGTGTCGTGCTCTTTGATGAGATCGAAAAAGCGCATCCCGAGGTCTGGAACTCCCTTTTACAGATCCTTGATGACGGTCGCCTGACCGATGGTCAGGGCAGGGTGGTGGATTTCAAGAACACGGTCCTGATCATGACCAGCAACCTGGGCACCGAGTTTGTTAAAAGCAGTGGTTCGCTCGGGTTCCTTGGCAAAGATGATAGCGATGATGTCAAAGCTTCACACGAAAAAATCGAAAAAGCCCTGAAGGATGCGTTCCGACCGGAATTCCTCAACCGGATTGATGAGATCATCACTTTCTCAGCCTTAAGCAAAGAGGATGTGCTGGAAATCGTCGACTTGCAAATCAAAGAAATTGTCCAACGCACTAATGAGTATGGTTTTGGCTTAGTGGTGGATCAGAGCGCCAAAGAATGGCTCGCTGATCAGGGCTACGATCCCTTGCTGGGTGCCAGACCACTGAAACGTGCGTTGCAGAAATTTGTCGAGAGCCCCCTGGCGATCAAACTGCTTGAAGGCGGTCTGCAGCCTGGAGCATCGGTGCATATCTTCCGGGAAGAGGGTAAAGAAGGGCTTAGTTTTGAGACCATCGACCAACAATCCCTCAATACCGGGGCTGATTAAGATTGTGTTGAAGAGCGGTTTGTTACCACAGATCGCTCTTCTTTTGAACAAGATTGACCATGAACGAACAAACACAAACCATCCAATCTCTACTAAGTGAAGTCCCACTTTTCAGTGGGCTGAGTGTTGAAGAGTTGGAGCAATTGTGTGACGAGTTAGTTTTGGTGGAGCTTCCACAAGGCGAAACGCTTTATCGCATCCAGGAAACCACTGATGGTCTTTTTGTGATTTCTTCCGGTCAACTTGAGTTGCTCGATGAAAGCGGCAAGCAGATCGAGGTATGTAAACGTGGTGAAGTGGTTGGAACTGAAGCCCTGAATTACATTGCCGCCCGCCAGCAAAGCGCGAAAGCAATCAAGGATGCGCAGGTCTTCTTCCTTGCTAATCAGCAGATTCAATCCTTATATGCTGCTGTGCCTGCTTTCAAAGAGACAGCATCCGTGCTTTTCAACAGTGCTCGCCTGGCATCCTACATTCCGATGAACTGGCTCGAACAAGGCGAAAAGATCCACCTGATGGCACGCAAACACCCGGTGTTTCTCTTCTTTCGAGCGATCCCACCAATCCTCACTTTTGCCGTCATTTGGTTTCTGATGGTTCTGTTAAGCCCAAAGAACGCCTTCTGGTCGTTGGCAGGATTGGTTACAGGTTTCCTCTTTTGCTTGCTTTGGCTGATCTGGAACATCAACAACTGGGCGAATGACTTTTACCTGATCACCTCACGCAGGATGGTCTGGGTGGAACATGTCACCGGCTTTTATGATAGCCGCCAGGAAGCCCCCCTTAGTACATTGATTTCCGTAGGAATTAAAACCTCCCAGCTGGGAGTGTTCCTTGGTTACTCGGATGTGATGGTTCGGACCTACATTGGAGACATCCGTTTTGAGCGTGTTGCCCACGCCCGCACTATCGGCAAACTGATTGAAACAAACTGGGCGCGTGGCAAACGCACGGACCTTGAGCTGGATGCCCGCGAGATCCGCAAGGCGCTGCGTCAGAAATTTGGCAAAGAAGCTGAAGATATCACTACCAAGGATCTGCAGGTCGAACTGGGCACAGTTCAACCTGCGCCAAGAGAAGTCAACTTTTTTGAGTGGCTGTTTTCTGATTTTGTGCGGGTGCGGCATGAGATCGGCGGTACGATCACGTACCGAAAACACTGGCTCATCTTGCTTCAGAAGATCATTTTGCCCCTCGCGGTGTTGGTTTTGTCAATACTTCTCGTAGTCGGGATCATTACCCGAAACCTGATTCAGGTCGATTACACCATGGGGCTGGTTGCGGGCTATTTCCTGGTTTTCGTGGCTGCTGGAGCTTTGGTCTACCAGTATGTCGACTGGCGCAACGATCTCTTCCAACTTACGCCAAACCAGGTCATTGACCTTGACCGCAAACCATTTGGCCGTGAATCGCGCCGTTCGGCTCCACTGGAAAACATCCTGAGCATTGAATACGAGCGGAGAGGTTTGATCCCCATGCTGTTCAATTACGGTACTGTCTACATCACGATCGGAAACACCCAATTGACATTCAACAATGTCTATCAGCCATCGGTCGTTCAGCAAGACATTTTCACCCGAATGGGGCAGCACGCGCAGGAACGCGACGAGCGTAATACGATGCTCGAGCGGGAGAGGGTCGCCCAGTGGTTCAAGGTCTTCCAGGAGGAAGCCGAACACGGCTTGACCGTACCATCCCCAACCGATCCCACGCGACCAATCTCGATGGAGCCGATACAGTAGCCAATTTTTGGTTCAGTGGTTCTCGTTTCCTGACCTGACACGTCATTTTTCCAGCACAAAGTTATCTTCAACAGCCTGTTTGAATCCAATACTGCCTTAAGGTAAAATAAACAAAATACTGGATGGTGAGTTATGGCAATTTTAGATATTGTGACCTTTCCGGAGCCTTCTCTGAGGCTCAAGTCGAAACCGGTCACCAAATTTGATACTGAACTTCAAACACTAATTGACAACATGTTCGAGACGATGCGTGACGCACCGGGTGTTGGTCTGGCAGCGCCTCAAATTGGCGAATCTCTGCGCCTGGTGGTGGTGGAATACTCCGAGGATGAGGATGAAAACGTCAGACCAAAAAAGTATGTCCTGGTTAATCCGGACATCATAAAAAGCTCTGAAGAAATGGTGACCGACATAGAAGGTTGCCTTTCGTTACCGGGTTTGGCTGGCAGGGTGGAACGCCACGAGGCAGTGACCATCAAAGCCAAAAATCGCTTTGGCAAGCCCCTGAAGATCGAAGCAGAGGGCTGGCTCGCAAGAATATTCCAGCATGAAATTGACCACCTCGATGGGGTGCTCTATATTGATCGGGCTGAAGAAGTGTTTGAACCAACCCCTGAGGAAGCAGAACTGATCAAGGATTAATGTACCTCATCCGGCTATCACTGACGAACTTCCGAATTTTCACCCGCCTGGAACTGGATTTCCCCAGGCGGGTAATTTTATTCACGGGGCAAAACGCCCAGGGAAAAACCTCCATTCTTGAGGCAGTTGCCTACCTAGCCAACTTTTCCTCTTTTTCGGCGGGCAGTGACCGTCAGTTGATGAATTTCTCCACTCCTATCGAACTAATCATGGTTGCGCGGATCGTGTGTGAATTTGAACGGGAAGGTCGGCGGCATACGATTGAAGTCCGTCTAATCCAGGATTCGGCTACCAACCCTGCCAGCCCAAGATTTTCCAAGCAGGTGCTGCTTGATGGCGTGAAGAAACGCGTTGGTGATGTCTACGGTCAGCTCAACGCGGTCACATTTTTGCCGCAGATGTCCCGGGTGATGGAGGGTGCTCCCGCTGACAGACGCCAGTATTTCGACGAAATTCTCTCCCAGGTGGAAATCGGATACGCCAAACATCTTTCAGCCTACAGCAAAGCCCTCTCGCAGCGCAACGCGCTTTTGAAGACCCTGGCAGAGGTAGGTGGAGACAAAGCTCAACTGGAGCCGTGGGATGAACTGCTCGCACGGCATGGCGCCGCAATTATGCACGCGCGCATTCTTGCTCTGAGCTCGCTTGAGAAACAGGCAATACCCATCCACCAGCGCCTTACCCGGGATCTTGAGATTCTGCAATTTCATTATCAACCTTCATATGAACCGCTCAAGAAACCAGCAGGTCAGATGGCGCTTCCGGTGCAAACCACGGTGGATCGCAAGGGAATTTCTGCAGACGATCTCGAGCGCGGATTGCTGGCAGCGATGAAACAAAGCTACCACGCGGACATCCAACGGGGGCAGACCAGCCTTGGTCCACACCGCGATGAGGTCCGCTTCCTGAGCAACCAGATCGACCTGGGCGATTACGGCTCTCGCGGGCAAACCCGCACCGCTTTACTGTCCCTAAAATTTTCTGAAGTCGCCTGGATGAAGCAGCGAACAGGAGAATGGCCCATTTTACTTCTGGATGAGATCATGGCAGAGCTTGATCCCCAAAGGCGCAAGGATCTGCTTCAGGTGATCGGTCAGGTTGAACAGGCGTTTCTCACAACTACAGACCTCGAAATGTTCACGCCCGAATTTGTTCATGAACATGAGGTTTGGCAGGTGAAACAGGGTATCGTCACACGATCATGAAGAACAAAGAATTCACCAGGCTGCTTCTTCCCCGAGTATTGATCTTGTTGGTCCTGATGATGAATTTGCAATGCGCACTTGCGTACATTTTTGATCCGCTGCCCTACGTGGCTCCGTTCGAGTTGAGCGGGGAGTCTGGTCGCGCGGTGGTCGTTGGGATTGGCATCCTGTTCCTTATGTGGCAGGTGCCATACGTTTTCGCTCTACTCCACCCCCTGCGTAACCGCCGCTCTCTGCTTGAAGCCACACTGATGCAAACCATCGGGCTCTTCGGGGAAGCACTGCTTCTGCGCTCCATTCCGTTAGCGCACGATGTGTTAAGGTCCTCCATTTTGCGCTTTATCATCTTTGATGCAGTCGGGCTATTACTACTTCTTGCTGCCCTTGCCACTGTTTTTCGATTTCTTAAATCCCATCAAGGAGAATCCCATGTTGAATGATCTGTTAGTGAAATGCCGCTCCTACCGGCGTTTTGATGAATCCGAAAGGGTTTCACTGGAAACATTGCGTGATCTGGTTAATGCAACCCGTTATTGCCCCTCCGCTGCGAACCGTCAACTGCTTAAGTATCGCCTCGTGTATGAAGAGAGTGAAACTGCCCGGGTTTTCGAGTTTCTCAAGTTTGCTGCGTACCTGCAGGACTGGTCTGGTCCAGCCGTTGGTGAACGACCCAGTGCCTACATCGTCGTTTTGGGGGACGAAACCATCAACAAATTTTCAGAAGTGGATGCTGGAATTGCGATGCAGACCATCTTGCTGCGTGCCACGGAATTGGGTCTTGGCGGATGCATTTTGGCATCCGTTCAGCGGGAAAAGCTACGCGAGGTTCTGGCCCTGGATGAGAAACTCCATATCGGCTACGTGATCGCGTTGGGAAAGCCTGCCGAAACGTGCCTGGTGGAACCACTTGGACAGGATGGTGAGATCAAATACTACCGGGATGCCAACGGAGTGCATCACGTTCCAAAGCGGAGTCTCGAAGACCTCCTGGTTTGAATTTTCACCAGGGGTTTTCGCCTGAATCAAGTCATCTGCCTCGTTGATTCATCTGAATTGAAGGTCCTGTACAGACTGCTTGGGGTGAAAAGATCAGTTCTTGCCTGGTGTTGTTTCTCACCTCGAAAATCCAGCCGTCAGAAACTGGTTGGCTTGATATCATGGCAAGCCCGAGGGGCAATTGGTATGCGCCACTTATTGGGAAAATGCCGCAATCGATTTCAACTTTCTGGCTTTTACCGGCAGGGATCTTGACAGAATCATTACGGATTGACAAAGATGGCAACGTGGCTCCCGAAAGGCACTGGGCATAAGCATCAAAGGTCTGCTTATTGCGACCTTGATTAACGATTGTGATCGCCCATTCTGTGCCGACAAGCCTGGACTCTGTCACAAGCAAATTAGCAGAGTCTGCCAGGTCATACCCTCCACCCACCACTTTGCCTGCAATCTGGCAGCCAAGCTTCAGGTTGGCAACACCTTTTCCTTCAATTTTCTGTTCAATGTGTGTGGTTTGCACTTTTCCGTTAAAACCAACCAGGCAGTTTGCGTAGACACTGATGGATTGCCGAGCTTTGGACTGATTGCTCATCGTAACCTGCCAGCCATTTTTGCTGGGTTGATTGGATATCAGGTCCACATTTCCACTTATTGAATAGCCTCCGGAGAGCACGAGACCCTTTGCGTCATCGCAGGTTACCGAAAAAGTTTGGGTTTTTCCGGAATCAAGTTTGTAATCTTCTTTTACCTGGACTGCACCCAGTGGCACAGCAGTGGGGGCAGGGGTAGCGGTTTGGGTTGGGGCGACGGTTGGAGTGGAGATGGATTCGTCGGGCGGAGCTACCTGAGTCAACGTGGGGGTTGGCGATTGCGTCGGAATGATGATTGGCGTACTTTCTGATCCACTTGGTGGGGGTGTTACTGGTGTAATCGGGGTGCCAGTGGCTGTGGAGGTTGTGGTGGCTGTAGCCGTGACAGTTGCAGTAGCCGTGGCAGTTGCAGTGGCTGTGGCAGTTGCAGTGGCAGTCACTGTTGATGTCTTAGTAGGTGTAGCGGTAGCCGTCGCTGTTGGGGTTGCTGTGGCGGTTGCGGTTGATGTTTTAGTAGGTGTAGCAGTAGCTGTTGCTGTCGCAGTGGCTGTGTTTGTGGCGGTTGGAGCGGGAATGCGGATGGTGTAGTGCAATTCAGGTCCGATCAGGCTGCCTTTATCTGATTGGATTTGCCAGTAACCGGAATACTCGCCCTGGTAACTGGGCGCGAAGAGTTCAAGAGAAATGTCGTAGGTATTGCCAGAACTCACTTTTGGCAGCAGGCTTGGTGAGTTGCCGCCCAGGAGACTGCCGCGAACGAAGACGAGTTTGTAGTTTTCCCAGTCACACGTCCCGTTGTTTTGCACTCGCCAGATCTTGGTGAATTGCTGCCCGGTTTTCAGGATGGTCCCATCCGGGATGCTCAGGTCCTGCACTAAGGTCGCAGACATAGTGCAGGGGGGTGGAGTGGTCGTTCCTGTGGGAGTCACGGCAGGAGTGGGGGAAATCAAGGTGGGTGTGGGCGGGATTTGTTGCGCGTCCATTACTTTTACCATTACTGCCACCTGGGCAGTTGCTACGGGGGTTTTCCCTCTCTGATAGAGCTTGACCTCGAGCATCGTGGGACCCTCTTTGGTTGGGATCCACGGCTGCAGCACAAGCCCAAAAGTGCCTGGATTGGTTTCGGGAGTGTCGAGGCGGGTTAAATCACCGTTTATGTAAAGTTCGATCCTTGACCAATTGCCTTCGGGTTTGATTTGGGAGGTGACCTGGTACTCCAGAAAAGCCGGGATGGATTGACCGGATATTGGGTTGAGGAGTGTAATGCTGGCGGTTTTTCGCGGCAGATTACAGGCGAACAACCCGCCCGCAACCAGCAAAAAAACGGTGATAAGCGCAAAAATGGTGCTTTTTCTCATGGTAACCTTTCAAAAAATAATGAAACCTGCTTTTAAGACGAAAAAAACACCATGAAGTTCCCCACTCAGGTCAACCGGTAAGCCGTATTCTGTCTTGGATGCGCATCTAT
>CAYPBU010000081.1:0-8916 GCA_964409045.1 uncultured Anaerolineaceae bacterium
AACTCTCGAACCCACCCCCACATCAACGCCCGATTTGGGTCAGCAACCTTATTTCACAGACTTCTCTTCTGTTGCTGACTGGGAAGTGCTGTTGTCTAAAAATTCAACTGCTACTTCTCAGGAAAATGGGGAGTATGTGCTGGAAGCATCAGGACTTACTGCTGCGGTGGTAAGCAGTCCCAAGTCTATCGTTAAGGCTTCAGAATTAAGCATTGAAGTTGATATGATTTTTTCTCAGACCGGAGATGAAACTGGTGGAGGCGGAATAGTTTGCGGCTATGCCTGGGAGAAAGCATTTTATGGCATAGGCGTAGAAAAACTAGGGAAGGAATATTATGCCACCATTTCTCAAACCACCGACAACTCGACGTTATCCTCAATAAGTTCTGTTAAGCTTACAGATTTTGTGGATCAACAGAGTTACCATCTTCAGGCGATTTGCTCTTCAACCGGATTAGGGTTGATGATCGATGGCAACAAAATCATTCGGTATTCAATATCTGAGTTCAGACCTGGGCGAATCGGCCTTTATTCCTCTGGAGGGAGCGGCATAAATAGCAATGGAACTGCTATGGTAGACATGCCAAATAAAGTTGTTTTCGATAATTTCTCAGCAACTACCATGCAACCCCAGGACGAATGGGTCAATGCTCCTCTCGATCCTTTCGAATTTCTGCGTGTTGGCGAGGTTCTCTATAGCGAAGACTTCTCAACCCCAACCGGATCATGGTCACAATTTACTGATCCAGGACAAACAGTCAGACTTGAAAATGGGAAACTGACCTTAACGAATACAACAGACGATTCATGGGTTTATTCCAAACTTGAATCCCTAACTTGGTTTAACTCAGGCGTTATGGTGGAAACAGACGTCTCCATAGCCCCCGGATCACCTGAATTAGTTTACACTGGCTTTTTATGTGATGTCGATGGAAATTGGAACAATCTTTATGCATTCCATTTCTCCGAAGCAGGTTACGCTACTTACATGCAATACAAAAACGGTAAATGGACTGGGCTTGGAGCTTCAGATCTTCCAACCGATCAGTTTGATAATATTGTATCCGGACGAACCTATCACCTGACAGGGATTTGCGGCGCAGGATATTTGGCCTTGCTTGTTGATGGAGTGCCTGAGTTCTTTATGTCTATTCCAGAACAAAAATTTCATTCTGTTGGAGTTGAAGGAGGAATGGCTATCGGTGAGGAAGGTGTGGTGACCTTCCTATATGACAACTTCAAAATAACCAGAGTAGATCCAATCAATAATTAGGGTTTACAAAATTTACTGATCATTCTGATCTACGAACAGCTAACTAATATCTAACTGGTCACATATTTCAAGGTCATCGATATTTCATAAAATATCGATGACCTTTTTCACTCAATCACTCCCGTAGAGAACTTGAATTAAACTTGCAAAAAAAGGCGAAGTAGACAAACCAATAAATTCTTCCTCATTAGCTGGAGAAAGGGATTCTTAGCCTTGTTAAGCCAAATCTGACCGGATTGAATGTTACAATATTTACATACACGCGACAATCGGAGCAACCATGAACACTTCCTTCACGCTATTTCGCCTTCAAACCCAGGACACGCTGCGGATGAAAATGAACGCCCGCCTGAAGGAGATAGACCGGATCATCGCCGCTGACAAAGAGGTGAGCCAGGCAAACGAGCAAGTGACGGTCGCCCAGGCGCTCAACAAATCTGCTGAGTCAGTCCTGAAGGATTTGGTTGCCCAATCAAAAGAGAAAAGGCTGAAACGCGAGTTGACCCAGGCGAATCTTTTTTCGGGCAAAGTGCGCAACCCCAAGGAATTGCAGGATTTACAAGCCGAAACCCACGCGCTGGACCGCGCGATTGCCAAACTCGAAGACGAACAGTTGCAGGCAATGATGGCGCTCGAAGAGACGACCGCTGCAGTTCACGAAGCGGAACGGGTGCTTCAGCAGGTGTTGGACCGGAAAGCCTCGCAAAGTTCTCTGCTCATCGGTGAAAAGCGCAAAATAGAGTTCGATATCCCCCAGGTGGATTCGCAGCGGCAAGCCTTAAAAGAGCAGTTGGATGATGCGACTTTCACGGTTTATCGCAATCTGTTGAAGACCAAAGCCGGTCGGGCTGTCGCCGAAGTGAACGACGACACCTGTGGGGCTTGCGGTGTGACCGTGCCTCCAGCGGATATCCAGGCAGCCAAATCACCCAACGTGATTGCGTATTGCAAGAATTGCGGCAGGATACTCTATAAATCCTGATTACTTGATCACCAGGGGGAGTATTAACCGGCGGATCAACGATTCGATCACAATTAAGAGCAGGTAGATCACCAAAGGGGTGATATCAAATCCTGAGATTGGCTTGATCAACTTGCGGAATGGCCTCAGAATAGGGTCAACGATGCGGGTAATCCCATTGCGGAATGTGTTATCGGCAGGCAGGATCATGGGCAAAAGCGTCCCGAGCACCAGGAAGATCCGCATTCCTTGGAAGAGAAAGAAAATAAAATCGAATATAAGTTTCATTTCAGTATTCCTGTGGGTAAATTCTTGGACCTAATAACGCTGTTCCAATGCGGATAATAGTGGCACCTTCTTCCACAGCTACGGCATAGTCAGAAGAAGTCCCCATTGAGAGCTCCGTCAGTCCCAAGCCCGGCATCTTCTGGTTTAGAAAATCGCGTGCCTCGCGCAACATTCTGAAGAACTGCCGGCTCTGCTCCGGTTCATCGAACAATGGTGGCATCGTCATCAAGCCGGTCAAACGCAAAGATTTGTAAGTGGTGATTTCGGTCACAACCGGCAGTAGGTCCTCCCATCGTTCTTTCTGCCAGGCTGGCAGACCCTCTTTTGAAGCTTCCCCGCTGACGTTCAGTTGCAGTAAGACCTCTAGCGGCTGGCGGGAACCCTTCTCCGCGCGGGCAAAGTCCAGCCTGCGCGCCAGTTTCAGCGAATCCAGCGAATGCACCCGCGAAAAATCAGTCGCGACCAGGGCAGATTTTCGGCTTTGCACATGACCTACCATCTCCCAGCGAAATTCTGCAAGATGACTGAGTTGGTCGATCTTTTCATGCGCTTCCTCTGCGTAATTCTCACCAAAAGACCGCACGCCGCTGGCGTACGCCGCTTCAATGACACTGACAGGCTGCCGCTTGCTGATCGCAAGGATCAGGATATCGCTAAAAGATCTGCCGGATTTTTCTGCCGCGAGTGAGACATTTGCTTCGATTAATTCAAGCCTCTGTCTGATTGTTTGGACAAGGTCAGGATTGGGTTCTGGCATCTCACTTTAAGGCAATCACCACCGCAAACCGACCGGTGGCGCCTTTTTCCTTTCGGTAAGAATACCACTCGTCCAGATGTTCTGCCGTACAGAAGCCTGAATTTTCAATTTGATTCACGCCTGCCTGATGCAACACCCATTCATTTGCTGCCCAAAGGTCCAGGTAGAGCCCGTTTTCCTGTACTGCAAAGAACTGCTCAGCATCCGTGCCCCAGGATTTCAGAAACTGCTTCCTCACATCTTCACCCACCTGATAGCACTTGCCGCAGATGGAGGGTCCAAGCCCTACACGTAAATCTGAAGCCACCGATCCATATCGCTTGTGAATTTCCTGGACTGCTTCAGCGCCTATCTTTTGCAACGTGCCCTGCCAGCCGGCGTGTACAATCCCCACCACTTTTTGAACGGGGTCATGAAATACAAGCGGCACACAGTCAGCAAAGCGCATGATCAAGGTTACATCAGGCTTATCCGTAAAGATTCCATCGGCTGGCGGATGCTTTTTCTCGGGTGGACGAGGTGCGTCTCCAAATAATATGGTTTTTCCATGCACCTGCCAGACGTCGAAGCGGCTGGAGTACGGACGACCGAATACGCTGAAGAGTTTTTGGTGGTTGGCAAGCACAGCACTGGGATCATCGCCGTTGGTACCGCCAAGATTTAGGGTGGCGTAGAATCCCTTTGAGCTGCCCCCGTGCCTGCTAAAGATGGCGTGATCAAGCGCCGCATCATCAAAGCTATCAAACTTGTAATAAGTCAGTCCATCCTGCTGAAACTGTCGCATGGCCTAGCGCTTCTGCCTTTCTATCGCTGCTTTGGCTTCCAGGCGTATCCGCTCGTCCGAGACGCTTTCCTCAATAGTCGGAATGCCAAACCAGGCGGTAAACCAGCCAAATGTAGCGCCGGTCACTACGCGCAGGAAGGGAGTGCTCTCATGTACCGGCAGCCAAGTCAGGAAAGAAAGCTGCATTTGACTGACAAGTTGCCAGACGCCGTCCACACCCATTGGTCCGATCGCCAAAAGGAGCCAGAGCCACCAGGGCAGCGGCTTGAATTTTCTGCCGGTTAAGCCAAACAAGATGCAAAATAGCAACAATGAGCCATAAATGGCAACATCGCGCTGGCACAAAGCAATCTTGTATCCAACACGCTCGTTGCCGATGAATTCACTCGCGAGTTGCATGTCATCGCCAGGGTTCCCAGACACCTGTGAATAGGTCAGTGTGTTTGAGCCAGCTGGAACCTCCAGGGGATAGGTGCCTTGTTCTCCAAAGAGAAAAAAGGAACGGTATGCCAGTTGATGGCAGAGTGGACGGTATAGCCTGTAAATTGTCTTGGCTGGATCCGGTTGCCCGAGCTTCATCATCACCGGAGCAAGGATGGGCAAACCAAAGTATAGAACCAGGATCACATTAATCAGAGCCAGGTAGTGTCTCGAAAACCACAGGGAGAATCGTTCTCTGGCAATCAGACGGTCTTTGTCAGCCAATGGGCGATAAACTGGCGAAATGGCATTTTTGTGAGCCTCAACCAAAGCCAGTTTAATGCTATCTGGATTCTCAGGATATGCCACCTGTTTCTCGTCGATCCGGACGATAAAGATTTCGTCTGCTTGCTTCTTGAAAAAAACTTGGTGACGCAAATCTACCAAATGAAGTTGGTGAGGATACTTTTCCTGGAGCGATGATAGCCAAGCGCTTACCTTCACAACTCGTTCGCTGGTCGGATCGGTGGTGAGCAGGAAGACTTCAACCATCGCGTCTCACCGATGCTTGGTCAACTTTCGATTACCTGGACGTAGGTTGAATTGCTCGCGTTAGTTACTGTCAGTTCGCCGGGATAATATCCCACCGTTGGGTTGGTCCAGCGCCAGATCCATTTGGCATCTTCCGGCAAACAGTTAACACAGCCATGCGAAAGGGCGATGCCAAAGTTGTTATGCCAGTAAACTGCATGGACTGCCTGACCATCGGAATGATAAAGCGTCGTCCAACCGATGCCGGGCGAGTCATACTGTGAGACCCCGCCAGCGCTCATGTGAAGCGAGATCATCTTCCGCCATACTGGAGAAGTTTCAGGAGGTGTAAGCCACTTTCCTTCTTTGATGTATCCGGTTGAGACGTCGCAGAAATAAACTTCATGCGAGCCTTCAAAACATGAAAGCGTTTGGGTCTGCAGGTTGACCAAAATCCGTTTGTCACCCACATCTGGATGGATTGGAGAGACCTCTTCCGCGGTCACAGGTCTGCAAGCCGCTGCGTCGACCCAGTAGTAATCAGGCAACGCGCCATATTTTTCTCCAAGAAGGTATTCGGTTCTACCGTTTGCCTGCCTGACATCAAAAACCCAAAAAATCTGGCTGTAATAGAGCTTTGCCATGCCTTGGGAATCGCGTATCCATGAAGAGGTGTTGGCTGCGGATTTGGTGAGCTCCATACTGACCACCGGCTGGGTGATCTCTACCCAAAGACCCGGTTTTCCATCCTGATCGAGAGGCAGACTGCTGAGGGGCGCATTTTCGATGTGCCGGACAGGCTGAACAAACGGTGCGTAAACAAAACCATTGGGTGTTTCATACCAGCGCTGATTGTAGCGGTTGAAATCCAACACGTTTGCCACAACCTCTCGTTTGATTTCAAAGACCTCATCTCGCCAAACCTTCGCCACTGCGGGAGCGTTCATATTGGGCTCAGATTTCACATCAACCCACGAACGATACTCCCCTACGCATAACCTTCCCAACTTTTTTCCGATTGGATAGTCTTGTTTAAGCTGACGTATCGCCGGCTTGATGCTGGGCAACAGAGACGCGCCGGCAACGTAACCGGACAATTTCAAGAAGTCTCTTCTGCTGATAGTTTGGTTTAGTTTCATAGGTATATTATATCCAGAGTGGGATGGCCAGCCAAATTCTGTAGAATCAAGGATTAATAATCACCAGACTTGCGCGAGTTTTCACGAGCAATGTCGCGTTCCTTGATGGATTCGCGCTTGTCGTATTGTTTCTTGCCTTTTGCAATGCCTATCTCAAGCTTGGCTTTGCCTGCCTTCAGGTAGACTTTGATCGGCACAATGGTCATACCCTTGATCCGGATTGCATCCCACATGGTCTTGATTTCGCGCTTGTGCAGCAGCAATTTTCTCTCCCGCATTGGATCGTGCTGGAAAGCGCTGGCATGCTCATACGGCGCCACGTGCGCCCCCACCAGCCACGCCTGCTGCCCATCGGTTCGCACATACGCTTCCTGAAGGCTGATCTGCCCGGTTCGAATGGACTTGATCTCCGTACCCTTCAATGCCAAACCAGCCTCAAAGGTTTCCTCGATGAAGTATTCAAAGCGAGCTTTTTTATTTGACGCGACTACTTTTACATCCATAAGCGTCTATTTTAACATAACTAAAGCTAGCGCACATTCTGCAATAACAAATAAACTGGTTATTTAATTGTCCTCTCGTGTTCTGTTATCAGCTTAATTGCCATTTTCACTTTTTCTTCAACTTATGGTATTCTAAAGGATTGAACGACAAATAAATCAGACGGTTCAGGGGTAAGAATGGATATTAAACAACTCTTTTCAACCTTCAAACGCTGGCTTTGGCTGGTCGTTTTAGGGATAATCATTGGCGGTTCACTCGGTTTTTACCTCAGCAGCCGACAAACTCCCATCTATCAGGCACAAGCCAGGTTTGTAATCCTTCCTGCAGCCCAAACGACCTATGACTATTATTCTTATTTGAATAATGTGGACATCATTAGCACCTATACGCAATTGCTTACCACTGAAGATTTGCTCTATGAAGCCTCCAATAAACTAGGCTTCCCGGTCATGAAAGGGCAGGCTACTGCCACGCAAGTAGGCGAAACCAAGTTTGTGGTCCTGACTGTCAAGGATGCTGACCCTTACAAGGCAGCTGTTATTGCCAATGGGCTGGTGGATATCCTTATCGATCAGAATGTAAAGCTGCAAACTGTTCAGTTTGAATCGGCAGAGCGCAACCTGCAAACCCGCGTGGACCAGGCTGAAGAGCAAATCGCAGCACTTGAAAATCAGATCACCTCACTCTCGACTGAAATCCTGCAAAAGCAAATTGAGAACGTTCAGGCTCAAATAACCGACGTTCAGTCGCAGATTAACGCCATCAAGCTCGATATGTCTGATATTGATCCTACCTCCGAATCAGAAATTGATCGAGCCCGTCTTGTAAATGATCAAGCAAAAATTGACGAGCTTAGCCCAATCCTAACGCTTTACCAGGAAATCTATACTCAGCTTGTTGTGTTGGGAACAACTACTGACACCGGCGAAGCCACCTCCACGGATCTTGACCGTCTCAAGACCACCCTTCAACTTTACCAACAAATCTACATTAGCAGCATCAACAGCCTCGAAACCCTGCGCCTTTCCAAGGCGCAATCCACACCGACTGTCATGCAGGTCGAGACAGCTGCCAAACCCACTACTCCGATCTCGCCCAAGCCAGTTCAGAGCGCCTTACTTGCCGCTGCAATCGGTCTGTTTGTGACTGCTGGTTTTGCCTTCTTAATTGAATTTCTGGACGACACCCTCAAAACGCCTGATGATATCAAAGATGTCCTGGACATCCCCGTGATCGGTTTCATCGGTGAACTAAAACACAACCCAAAACAAGATGAGGATTCCTTGGGGGTGTACGTAGCTAAGAACCCACGCTCCCCGGTCGCTGAAGCTTTCCGCTCCTTACGCACTAACCTGGAGTATTCATCGGTGGACAACCCAGCCAAAACCATACTTGTGACCAGCTCAGGGGAATCTGAGGGCAAATCCACTGTTGCGGCGAACCTTGCCATCGTTGAAGCCCAAAGCGGAAAAAAGGTGGTGATCATCGACGCCGATATGCGCCACCCGAAAGTCCACGTCCAGTTCAACAAGTCGAACCGAAAAGGATTAAGTGACGTAGTTACCGGCAAGCTTCGTATCGAAGATGTCTTGAAGACTTACGATCAGGTTGAAAACCTTTCCATCATCACTTGCGGCACCATTCCCCCCAACCCGTCAGAACTTTTGGGCAGTGAGAGAATGTCTCAAACTCTCAAGGAGCTGGAAGAGTGCTTTGATTTGGTGATTATCGACACCCCTCCCATGGTCGTGTCGGATGCCCAGATCCTGTCTGGTAAGGTAGGTGGCGTGATCTTTGTCGTCATCCCTGGGCAAACCCGGGCTATCACCGCTTTGCGCCCGATGGAAGAGCTTCGTCGCATCGGTTCGCATGTGTTGGGCGTAGTCGCAAACAAAATCCCAAAAAGTCGCGATTATTATTACGGAGGGTACAACTACTACTCCCCTTACAACAGTAACCACTACTCATATCACAATGAAACAGTCCAGCCTGCGGCTGAGAACGAATCGGACGAACAGCCAGGGACACCGCTTATCTCTATCTTCAATAAAAACCGGCGCAAGGATTAAGCATCTCAGCCATTTCCTGAGAAACATCCACCGAGGGAATATTGCCTAAGATTGCTTTTGTTTGCACCAAGAACCGATTTCGCTCTCCTTTAGCAGCGGCAATGCTTCAACACGAATTGGCTATACGCAACATTCCAGGAATTTGGAGCGTGGAAAGCGCCGGCTCCTGGGTCCACGATCTGGTCCCGCC
>CAYPBU010000082.1:0-8813 GCA_964409045.1 uncultured Anaerolineaceae bacterium
GTACAGCCGGACTTAAAACAAAAAGACCCTCGCTCTGGGGCGAGAGGTCTCTCACGCGGTTCCACCCAGATTGCTCCTTGCGAAGCATCTCAATATGCCGGTAACGGGGCTTCCGTTCGTCTTAGTGAGCGTTTGCTGTTCAGACTCAAGCTGGCAGGGGGTCTTCGGCGGTTCCAACCGGGCAGGTTCACACTCTCCCTGCTTCACTGACGGTCGATAACGGCGTACTCGTCCTGCGTCATCGCGACTAAGGAGGAAGTATATCACCAGAGCGCATGAACGCAAGGGTGAGAGTTCCACAAGATTTCGGGTTGACTTTGATTGGACCTGCATTATTTGGGTGGAAGTGAACCTCGTGTGGTGACCTTGGGCAAGCATAGGGGCGATAGATAACCGCAAGCGACCTGCGTTCAAATGACTTTTGGGGTACCCAGAGGGCAGATTGCACTCTCCGGCAATAACGGAAGAATCGGAGTGAAGTCATTCCTGACAGGGTTTATCGTTTATTCCGATAACTGGGAAATAACAGCAATTCTAAGAATTGGAAAGAAACAATTGATATTCAAACTGAAGATACGTCAGATATCCTTAACCAATTATTGTCGGAGAATTGACTGAAGTCTTTATTCGTCGATTTTCTGCAATTTTAATAATATACACAAAGCAAAGCCAATTGCCGCGAATACCCCTGCCGCCATAAAAGCTTGCGCGTCACTCCCTGTGATTCCAGATAGCCAGGACCCTAAAGAGGGAGCAAGCGCGCCAGCCCCGAAGGCAGTAAAAACTAACCCATAATTGACTCCCAAATGCTTAACACCGAAACAGATGGATGTTAATACTGGAAATAATCCCAATGTGACCGCAAAGCCCCAGCCTAAAAGCGCTGAGGATGCGAATAAACCTGGCAGAGAGACCGAAAGAACTGGAAAACTTAGTAAAACTATTGTCTGAACCAGATAGGTAGCTATCATTACTCGCAAAATCCCAAAGCGATCAGCCAGCCATCCGGCTAAGGGACGCCCAAAGCCATTAAAACCTGAAAAAATGGAAAGAGCCAGGGCAGACTGAGAAGCTGACAATCCAATAGATATTCCATAAGTAGGCAGCAAGCCAATAGCCATTAATCCGCCGGAGATCATCAGACCAAAGGTAATCCATATTGTCCAAAATGACTTTTTTCCAATTATCTCTTTAGGTGAAAACTCGATTCTGGATTTCTTAGGAACATTAGAGGTTTGGTTTTCTGTCATTTGAGGGGGTGTCCAGCCATCTGGAGGATTATCGATTAGCCTGGCTGCCCAAAGAATTACCACGATCATCAATCCACTAATGATGAGGAACGTTCTCTCAATCCCGTGCACAGGAATTAAATATTGGGATTTAAGTGGGGCAATCACCAATGCAGACAGTCCAAATCCCATCACAGTAGTTGAAACTGCGAAGGCTGGTTTATCCGGAAACCACTTTCGAGCGGGTGGAGCTACACAGGCATAGGTCAGACCGCATGCCGTTCCGCCGATAAGACCATAGGTAAAAACTAGCCACCAGGCATAAGGGAATTTACCAACCAAAGCGGCTAAGCCATAAGACAAAAAGAAAAGGACTCCGCCAATCGAGGAAATTAATCGGGGTCCATAACGATCTTGGAGCTTACCGGCTGGTACCATGACCAGTGCAAACACAACCATGAAGACGGTAAATGGTAAGACAGCTTCTCCCTTGGTCCATCCAAACCTTTCCATCAATGGCAACACCATTACCCCCCATGAATAGGAAAATCCTCCCATCAATGCGAGCAAGAATCCGGCTAAGAGGATTCGCCAACGCGGTTTCGTAATTGGAAGTGTTTTTGTTCGGTTGTTTTCGCTTCTCATTTTTCCTCTATGTACCAGTGAGACAGCTAACATACACTGTTGCTTATGATTAGTCCGATTCTGATATCTCGCGGAAAAAGACTACTCGCGATGTCGCCCAAAGCTAACGTAAAAAACAAGATTTAGCCAATTTCTCTGGGACGATTAAGCTTGTGGATGTTATTATTTTACATTATGACAGACAATAATGCCTAAGAGCCTAAGCTGTGTAACTAAGCATCTCAAGTGTGGTTAAAACAACCTGTTATCGTCTTCCTCGATATCCCAAATAATTGCGTGACCAGCAATATCTATCGATGTATCCAGTCGTATTACCGACACTTTTCGCATTCACAGTTGGTTTACCACGTGCTCGCTCGCGTGGGGAGGCTACACACAGTGGAAGCCGGTATGAGCGATATTTACGCCCATATCATGACCTTATCAAATTTTTTTAATTTAGGGGTTACCCGCTATTCACAACCCTCCTTAGGGCAGTGATGACCTCGGGCAAGCGCTGAGGGTATTCCCCTACCGTTGGAGATCGACGGCCAATTCCCGTGGTTGGTAAGGAGACAGGCGGGAAAAAGTTAGGTTTTCGTAAGCAACTGGTCAAGCGAAAAGACTTTTTTCTCTAATAAGAACTACTATATAATAATATCAAGCTAACCAATAGGAGGATCTTAAAATGTACAAAATAAATAACCTAGCAAACGAAAAAAGCCATGTAGTCACGGAACGAAAAGGCATATTCTCGGTTTTGGAACACACCACGGACTATTCTGTTGCCCCAGATAATGCCATGACCGAATACTTTATGAGCCGCATGAATGTAAAACGGCGACAGGTCATCGCGCAACTCGATGGGAAGGTTGGGCTAACACTTCAAGCCGGTTCCATGCAGTGGACTGTAGGAAATCTCCAGGCAACAACCGGAATTAAAGGGGTTGGTGACCTACTTGGCAAGATGGTTAAGAGTTCAATAACCAAAGAATCTGCCATCAAACCTGAATATGTTGGCAGCGGCATTTTAGTGACTGAACCAACCTTTAAGTACTTGCTGATAGAAAATGTTGGCGAGTGGGCTGGTGGACTTGTCATGGAAGATGGAATGTTTCTGGCTTGCGAAAACACAGTTAAGCATGAAATTCAGGCCAGATCATCACTCTCTTCTGCAATTGCAGGAAATGAGGGTTTGTTCAATTTGCGACTTGCTGGGGTGGGAACTTGCGTCATGGAGAGCAATGTTCCGCGTTCTGAACTGGTTGAAGTTGTGCTTGATAATGACACGCTAAAAATTGACGGCAGCTTCGCAATTTGTTGGTCTGGAAATCTCAGTTTTACTGTGGAACGTTCCGGTAAATCACTCATTGGATCTGCGGCGTCCGGGGAAGGTCTTGTCAATGTATATAGGGGAACAGGTAGGGTTTTATTAGCGCCTCTGACCCAGTCGTCATCTCTCACTGCGGCGACGCACTAAGAATTGCTTGGATTTAGTCCCTGTCTGGCCTTTTTGGGAATTATTTAGAGTAAGAATCATGAGCTCAGGAGCAGCTTGAGAGATAAGTCCAGTATTCGATTCCATCCAGAGTGGTCCTTTCGAAGTACAGGCAGCTAAACTGCTTGTACTTGTTTCTGGTAGACAAGGAGCCATCTCAGTTCAAAAAACGTCCTGAATAAGATGGTCTATAATCGTTCCTTGAGGACTAAATGAAAAAACCATTTCAATTTTTTGCGGCTTTATTGATTTCGACCATTCTACTGAGTAGTTGTGAGACGCTTGCCCTGCAGCAAAGTTTTGATGCCACGCAGACAGCAAGCAGCGCGCTGAGCGCGACCCAAACCGCCTTCAACCCCAATCTGCCTCTCACAGCCACGATTACCCCGGCTACTCCGATTGAGCCCCAATTTACGCCAACTCCTGCTGAACCGAATCCAACTGAGCCTTCTACACCTGTTGCCACTGCTACGGACATCCCGAGCCCCACGCCAAGTGCCTTGGAAAACCTACCTGAACCCTGGAACAGAATTCTGGCACGCATGCAGTCTTACGGTCAGGTGCAGGAAGACTATCTGAGCCCGGATTACCGCTCTCGCCTGGAACAGAAAATCGTCGCGCAAGGGCAAGCCAGCCAAATCCTGAGCCTGGAACTCCACGGCGACAACTACACCATGTTTGAAGGGCAATACAGCCTTACTCCCGGCATCTTCTATTCGCAAGTCGATTACTTGCTCAGCGAGGGCTATCACTTTGCCACCATTCATGAAGTGGAAGGCTTTCTCTACGGTTGGTTCCCACTTCCAGTGAAAACGGTCATTCTCACCACTGACATCAGTTCGCAGACCGTGAATTCGCTCAGCTCCATCACCCTGACCTTCTCCCAGCTTCAAGAACAATACGGGGTGAAGCCGCATATGATTGTTTACCCATGGGCAGGGGATATGCTTGAGCGACCTGGAATAGCCTGCGATGGCGACTCCTGCTGGCAGGCGCTGCGCGACGCGCGCGATAGTGGCTTTTTCACCTTTGGGTCCCATTCGCAAACCCACCCGGACTTCTCCAAGGTTGGGTTTGAACAGCTTGAAACCGACTGGCTGACCTCCAGGCAAGCCATGCTCAACAATCTTGGTTTGAATGTTTATTCACTTGCCTGGCCTTTTGAGGTCTGCAGCCAGGATACCCAAGCCATGCTCAATATGGGTTTCACAGTCGGTTGGGGCGGAGTGACGAAGGCAATCGAGCAGAATTACACTGCCTGGCAGGATCCAAACCCGCTCTGCCTGCCGCGCATGTTCCCGCCAGCGATCTCAGGCATTTCCATGCGTCCTTATGGACTCAATTGGGAGCAGATGCTCGAGGCAGTCGCACCGTAAACCGAACTATTTTGTACGGAAGGCGGTTTATCCCGTTCCTCATCACAAGCATAACAGAGCAAGGTGGTTAGCCAGGTTTGATTTTTTACATATTATCTGAGGTGGTGTTCCTGGGTTTTGGGCAGACACAGGGGTCTGCCCCTACAAAGTTGTCGCGCCCTTTATCCCCCAAATGTAGGGGTAACCCCCCCGTGGTTTCCCGCTTGTTTGGCAGAAACGGGCTTACTCAAAGGTCGAGAAATCATTAAAAAAAGAAACCCCGTGAGTGATCACGGGGTTTTTGGTCTCAGAAGATTGGTTTATGCCAACACGGTCTCGACGACCTTGGTGAAGGCTTTTGGATCGCGCACGGCGAGATCTGATAGCATCTTACGGTTGAGGATTACCTCAGACGTACGCATGGCTGAGATCAGGCGGCTGTAGGTGGTGCCATTCAGACGGGCTGCAGCATTAATGCGTACAATCCAGAGCCGGCGTAAATCGCGCTTGCGATTGCGGCGGTCGTTATAGGCATACCATTGCGCGTGCAGAAAAGCTTCGTTTGCACGTTTGAACAAATGATTGTAGGAACCTTGATAACCACGGTTATGGGCGATCAACCGCTGATGGCGGCGTCGGCGATAAGGTCCACTCTTTACTCTTGTCATAATTCATTACTCCTTTGCGGTCCCCTGGGCGTCAGATTTCAATCTCGTTAATGCACCCAGCAGCCACACTAAACCGGATACAACAGGACAGTCCTTAGTCCTTCTTGCTCATATAGGGTGCTAAACGCTTGATGTGCTTAACCAGCCCGTTCGAATTGACGGCGATCGTTTCGGAGAGCAAATACTTGGTCCGCTGAGATGTGTTGCGGCGTAAGTGACCCTTACCGATCTTGGTCCGTACGATTTTACCGGTACCAGTTGTGCGGAAGCGTTTGGACGTAGCCTTATGAGTTTTTATTTTGTACTTTCCACTACTCTGTTTACGTGGCACGATCAAACTCCTCTAAGAAAATCCAACGGCTGTTAACAACCCAGCCGTTGGTCGATAAACCAAACAAAGATTATACCAGAAAATCTTCTCTGTCAACAGGTTAATTCAGACAGGTAAATGAGCGGATTCCTGAATGCACCCATTTCAGTTGCCGTGAGAGAAATTATATTCAGCTGTGGCTGAGCACTCCTTTCGCAGTCACTCAGGATAGGTGACCTGCAAGTTCCCTATCTGCAAGGATCAGCCGGCATCCTCGTCGCCCGAGACACTGTGGTGGCGTTTCGCATGGCGGCTGCCGGCAGGGTTTACGTGCGCGTCGATTCCTTGGTCAGCAACCTGGCTGGAACGGGGGCGGTGTATCGTGTGAATCTTTACCAGGGGATAGACCTAACCCTACCGCTCATCCGAAAATCGAAGCAATCCCCAGGAGAGGTGGGAGGTTATAAGTGGTCATCGTATCAATGCGCATAGCTAGCAATGCATTGTCAAATAACTAAAATTATTCAAAGATCACATGTGCGTAGCCGAGTGAGATGAACAACCGCTCCAGGTAGGCTTTCCCATTTTGCTGTGCCTGCTGCAGGATACCGTCTGCCAGGGCGGCTTTGAGGATCTCGTCTTCTGCTGATTGGCGTGCCAATGTCTCCAGATTGACAGTTGCTTTTTTCAAAATGCCGGTATCGCGGTCATAAACGTAAGATTGGTCGTTATTGAGTGTTGCGACAAATACTTCCGCTTGAGGCAGACGCGCATGCAGCACACCGTCCTTGAGCCATAAGTCATCATTGCTGATCTGCGCCAGGTCAATACCGGCTATCACATAGCCGTGTGCCACAAAGAGCAGCCGATCTCCGAAAAGCGGACCAAAGATGCCCTGATTGATCTCTGCGGTGATCACCTTTTCGACCGAATATTGGATGGTTTCCAAGCGCGCGAGCGACTGCACTTCACGGATGATTGTGACAGGGTCTGGGATGATGGTGGGGGTGGGGTGAAGCAGGTTGGCAATCTGCGTGCTGATTCGATTGTTAGTATCCCGCAGTGGCGAAAGCGTGTCGGAGACCTCGTTGCGCAGGTTAACTGCCAGAAACCAAGCAGCCCCACCAATTAGCATTGCTAAAACCACTGGGATCAACACCAGCCAATAGAGATTTACTTTCTTATTGTTGTCCAAATAATCGCTCCCGACATATTTCATACGTCGAGGATATTTATAACACACCACGCTGAGTTTGGTCTGCGAGGTAAGTTAAGAGAGATGCCTTTAGTCACTAAGCCAAGCAAAGCTCCCTTCACGCGCCTGATAAACAAACTTCCGAAGTCTACACAGACTTCGGAAGCCTTTTGTTTCAGTTGCGTTACTTCTTGATCAGCGGCAAAAACAGCTCAAAGCCGGGTAGCGGGGATGCCGCACCGCCTTTCCAAAAGCCGCCCCTGAGGGTGAATTCACCGCCGCTCATAACACCGGCGTCTGGTTGACCGGCTGTGCCCGCGAGGCTGAAGACCCCGCCAGAGCTGGACCCGCCGCCGCCATCCGTAGTGCTCCAGGAGAGGTCATACCCGCCGCCGGATTGCGCTAGCACGGGCAGGGTGACCAGCAGAAGCAGCACAAGGACCATTACGACGCGCAGTTTATGTTTGATGTGGGCTTTCATGGCAGCTCTCTATCAACAGTTATCGGCTCAGGAATGTCAATCGCTTCCAGGCGCAGACCCTCATAGCCCAGGGGTTTGGCAGAAATGCGGTAATCAAAGCCGCAGTTGGAAGGTTTTCCATCCAGGCTGACGCCCTGCACGGTGAAAGAGTTTTCTGTCTTTTCACTGACAAATAATAGTACTGGCTCGCCGCAAGTGGCGGTTACCTGGACCTGATATTCCTGCGAAAGCGAGACAGTCTGCGCAAAGAGGGTATCGATCTTGATGGTCACCTTGCCATTCAGCAGACTGGCAGACCCGAGGTCCTCATACCAGGCTTCCGCGGCGGAGATGCCGTAGAGGGAGACGTGGGAGGATCCTACGCCAGCGGGGGAAGTGATTTCAGCAAAGGTTGAGGCTGTGCCGTCGTAGTGGACATTTCCCGCTTGATCAACGTAGAAACGCAAAACTCCACCGGGAAAATCGCCATCGTAAGCCTCGATTAGATTCCCATCGAAACTCCAAGCACCAACTCCGACGCCAGAAAGGTAATTCCACCCAACCAGACCATATCCACTATTACTCAATGAAAAACCAAGTATGGCGGTTCCTTCTCCGACTGAAGTTCCGTCAGCGTGGTTGTCAACAAATAAACCTTGTCTGGTTGTTGAATTAGCAGCAACGGTGACTCCATTTTCAGCCCGGATGTTAAACGTATTATCATCCGGAGAATAAAATGTGGTTCCCTGTGAATCTGCCCAGACGAAGCTTCCTGGATGCTGGGCATTGGCTCCGCGTCCTGCGGCAAAGCTGTAATTGCCTGAAGCGGTATTATCAAATCCACCAGGAACTGTTGCGTATAAACCACTAACGATATTTGAAGACCCTCCGCCAATAGTTGAGACATGTCCCCCGGCATAATTTCCTTCCCCACCGCTGACCGTTGAATAATTTCCACCAGCCGTGTTACTTATACCTCCCCCAATGGTCGCGAAACTTTCCAAGGCAGTAGCATCATTATTTCCAGTCAGGTTATTAACTCCTCCACCGATTGTGCCATAATGATCGCTAACGCGATTGGGATAGGCAGGATCCCCACCGCCACTAATTGTAGCGCCACGCACTCCTGTGGTGATTGCATTTGACGGAGATCCACCAATCAGGTTTGGACTGGTGGCATTCGGCTCAAAACGGAACACGCGCAGGTCGTTGACCTTGATTTCCAGAGCCTGGTTGTCGGTGGTTCCAAGAAAGTTGGTTCCTGGAACCGTGCCGGCATTCCCAGTCAGTGACCAGGCATCTATTGCATGCAGGGCATACGGCGCGGCTGTCAGGGGCTGTCGGGGTGTCAGTTCTGTATAAGTCCCAGTACCGGCCGGGCAGCGCACCGAGATCCCCAGCCAGCGGTTTTCACCGTTGAACTTGCCACTGCCAAAGTCAAGCTGGGTGGTGAAAATGCCTTTAGCCACAGTCA
>CAYPBU010000083.1:0-8737 GCA_964409045.1 uncultured Anaerolineaceae bacterium
CAAGGTAGAGTGAATAGCCTGTGTCAGCCTTGCCAGCCCGGATGTCGATGTACCAATCGCCTTTTTCCGGAATGTAATCCCGATACCAGGTCCAGCCCTGGTCGAATTCGACCAATTTTGTGCCGCTGGGGCTTGAGATTGCGATGTACGCCCCGCTGGCACTATCAAGAGAAATATCCATTAACTGGTTTTTATCAGCCCAGAAAACATAGCGCCGGGTGGTGTTGGCAGCCATTTGCCCTTCAGCGGTTGTGTTAGTGGTGCCAGAAGCGAAGTTGAGCCGGATCGCCTGATCTGGGGTAGTGGTCGGAGCGGTTGTGGATGTGGGTGGAATAGGCGTAACGACCACGGTCGGCACGTTGGTCACTGTAGGTGGAATAGAAGTGGCAGTGGGTGGATTGGTCGTGGCAGTGGGCGGAACGCTCGTTGGCGTGTGGGTTGGCTGGAGAACGATCGCGGTGGAGGTTTGTTGCGCTTGGGCTACAACCGCGGCTTTGGTCAGGGTAGCTTGCGCGAAAAGGGCTACCTGGGTGGCTGAATCGGAAGGCGAGGTCGTCGGCTGCGGAAAGCTGCAAGCCGCCAGCATGCCTAACAGTACAATAGCAAGAATTGTTTTTTTCATGTCTCCTCGATTTCTATGCCATCATAAACAGATGGTCATATTCCATGACACTTTACATTTTAAACGCTGAATCGAGATAGAAAGTTCCCTGATTTTGGATTTATTGTGGGATTTGCAGATAAGCCGTGTAGTCTATCCAGTAGATCGCGGCAGCAGCCGCAATCGTAAAGCCGCCATAGAGCAACACAAACAGCCAGGCACGGGGTCTTTGCGCGTTTGCGACTTGGGTGAATAATTCTTTGAGGGGCTTAATATTGACAGCAAGCAAGAAGGTGATGAAACCAAGCCAGGCGCCGAAGCTGTTCAGCAGTAAATCGTCAACGTCGAAAACCCGAATGGCAAAGCTCAACTGGACGATTTCGATTGTCAGAGAGATAGCCAGCCCGATACCAAGCGCCAGCCAGCCTTTGTGGCGGTCGGGTGTGAGCACTGAGACCAAAAAGCCGATCGGGACAAATATCAGAATATTGCCCAGAATGTTGATTGCAACAATCCAGCGGGTGATGGCGTGGTCGACAGCGATTGCCCGCCGCAGCATCAGCACCAACCCCCTGAGAGGCACCAGGTTGGGAGGTTCAGGGGCTCGGTCCAGCACCAAAACGAAGGGTTCCAGGGTTTGTTGGATCAGGAACCAGAGTAATAGAAACAACAGAGCCAACGTAAGCTCTCGCAGCAGGGTGCCGCGCTTATGGATCGCGAAGCGCAGCAAGCGGGCAATGATCCAACCAAAGCCTGTCGCCAATAACAAAAGATTGATGTCGTAGGTTAAGAAAATCATGTCGATCTCCGTGGAGGCATTTTATCCCATAACTGGGAAGTCGTTTTCTAAAGCTTAGGCGGGACTGTTGTCACACCTTAACAATTTGATTCCGATTCGTATGTTATTATCTTCATGTTCGATATCTTCAGTTCATCCGGGAGTTTACTAAATGACTAAAACCCTTTTAATCTTGCGGCACGCTAAATCCAGTTGGAAGAATGAAAAACTGAAGGATTTCGACCGCCCGTTGAAGCGCCGTGGCGAAGAAGCTGCCAGCCTGATGGGCAAAGTTTTGGAAATGGCGGAGTTAGTGCCCCAGGTCATCCTGACGTCTCCTGCTGAGCGGGCGAAACAGACCGCCGAACTGGTTGCAGCCGAGTCCAAGTTCAAGGGCGGGCTAACATTTGTCGATTCTTTCTATATGGGTGAACCCGAAAATTACATCAAGGAACTACAAGGACTGCCGGATGAACTCGAACGTGTGATGGTCGTCGGTCATAACCCCGGATTGGAAGCCCTGCTTCAGATGCTGGATGGCAAGGTAAGCTCGCTGACGACGGGCTCTTTAGCTTATGTTGTGCTGGATATCAAACACTGGGCTGATCTCACCAAGGCTACAACCGGTGAATTGATCAGTTTCTGGGAACCTGACGAAATTGATCTCAAAGAAATGGAGGAAAAAATGGGCAAGGACAAGGATAAGAAGGACAAGGATAAGAAGGACAAGAAAGACAAGAAAGAAAAGAAAGACAAGAAAGACAAGAAAGACAAGAAAAAGGATAAGAAGTAAACTTCTTGCTTTCGTAGCAAACTTGTACCAATCCATTTCACTTGCAGGATAGCCTTTGGGTTGTTTTATCCTGTAGAATTTCAAGTGCTTCGAGCAAAGCCCCCGCAGATTGGCGGAGGAAAGGAAGCCTCCTTTAAGGGGCTTTTTTTTGTTCAACAGATGAGCACCATGCTCGCTTCGAGCCCCAGCATTATTGAGAATCTCTTGCGAGGTATAATCGAGCCCGTGTTAAATGTGTATTACCAAGAATGGAGCGAAGCCTGCCTTTGCAAGGCTTAATGTGGAAAAACTATGCAGAAGAAACGCTGCTTGATTATTACCAGTGATGCTGGGTTTGGGCATCGCAGTGCAGCGCTTTCGGTTTCGAAAGCGCTTGAGGTTCTGTATCCCGGGAAGGTGGAAATCCTTGTTACCAACCCGATCCAGGAGACGGACACCCTGACGGTCATGAAACCAATCGAAAAGGGCTATGACCGCAGCGTGCGCATCAGCCCGGGGCTTTACCGCCTCAGCTACGAGGTTAGCGATTCGCGCCTGGTAAGCGAAGTGGTGGAAGGCGCCCTTACGATCATGCTGCAAAGAATTATGGCAGATACAATCCGCGATTTTAAGCCCGATGTAATTCTCAACACCAATGAGATGTTCAATAATCCGATCGGAAAAGTGCTGCAGGAAGCAACCCCCAAGATCCCGGCTTATACCGTCGTGACCGATCTGGCAGATGTGCACTCGCTCTGGTTCTCCCCTGAACCCGACAAGTTTTTCATCGCCAACGAGTGGGTCAGGATCAAGGCGTTGGAGAGTGGTGTGCCTGAAGACAAACTGGTGATCTCGGGGATTCCAGTCAGCCCGGATTTCGCCCTCAACCAGGTGGAAAAGCAAGCTCTGCGCGGTTCTCTCGGGCTGGATCCGCACCGCCTCACCTTGCTCTTCGTGGGAAGCAGCCGAGTAAGCAATTTGCAGGACTATCTGCAGGCATTGGAAAACTTCCCGACGCCGGTACAGGCGGTGGTAATTGCCGGCGGAAATGACGAGCTCTACAAAGCTTTGATTTGCAGCCACTATGATTTTCCTGTGGAAGTACGGAATTTTGAAAAGAACGTTCCCCAGTGGATGATGGCATCGGATGTGTTGGTGACCAAGGCAGGCGGGTTGATCGTCTCGGAAGGGTTGGCGGCTGGGTTGCCGATCCTGCTGATTGACTATCTACCGGGTCAGGAAGAGGGCAATGTGCGCTACCTGCTCAGCCACCAGGCTGGGGCTTTGGTGCAAAACGTGGGTGAATTCCGGGCGATGACCGCTTTTTGGATACAAGAAGATGGAATCAAGCTGAACCAGGTCGCGCGGTCATCTGCCGCCCTGGGGCATCCTGAAGCGGCGCTGACCGTCGCAAAGGCGATGTGGGATGCGGTGATCCCGCAGCCTGAGCCCAAACTGCTCCCGCCAAAAGCAGGCGGACCATTCCAGTTTCTGACCAAAAACTAATCGAAAATCTCATCCAGATCAGGTCGGACGAGGTCGAGAGCGGCCGCTTTTGCCGCCAACTCCGCCAGGGTGCTGGATTTTAGCTTGGAGCGCAGATTGTTGAAGTGGCGGTGTACCGTGCGTGCCTGGATGTGCAACTGGTAGGCGATCTGAGCTGCAGTTTTCCCTGAACAGAGTCCTTGAAGGGTTTGAAACTCGCGGGGAGTAAGTTGGATTTGCGGAAAATTCTCTGCCATGCTGAGCGGTGTGACCACCACCAGGCTGTTTACCCGTACTGCTTGCCAGGCTTGGGTGGGGGAGGGTTCATAAGGCAGGTAGCGTTCCCAATCGCCACGGTTGATGGTCTGCACGACAAATTCTGGTCGCTCGGAGACTTCGCGCACCTGTAATTCTCCTTTTTGATTGAAAACAAACATCTGTGTCAATATTTTACCCATGAATATAGAATGTATGTTCTATTCTATCATGGGTCATGAAGGGCTTGTCAAGGGAGTGATAACAAGGATGGAACGACCCCTGCCCTGGTAGCGAAGCGGATAGGGTGCACCGTTCTAGGTGTGATGCGGAAGGGGACAAGCCCCTTCCCTACGGAAAAGATTGGATTGTTTTTGTAGGGAACGGTCCCTGCCCTGGTAGTGAAGCGGATAGGGTGCGCCGTTCCGATCACTCTCACGGAAGGGGACTAGATGGTTAACCACATTGCTGCGGAGTGCGCAAAGACGGGGCATTCCGCCCTGCAATAGTACAGCCTTCTCCTGGGAGAAGGTGCCCGCAGGGGGGGATGAGGGAAGCGATAGAAAAAACACTTCGGTCTTAAAACAAAATTAGGTTGCAGGCTGGGAATTTCCCTCACCCCCGCTTCGTCCAAACAGCCTCTTCGAGGCTGGGGTCTTCGCGGACCCTCTCCCAGGAGAGGGCTGTCAAGTTGCGGACATAAGTTAGGTGGCCAGAATCGCTAAGTAGACGATAAGATTTTTTTCCTTCGGTCTAGCATTACAAAAGCGTAGACGGCCAAAACGCCAACTGCCGCGCCGACAAACCAGGGTGAGCGCATGCCAAACGCATCGGTCAAGATCCCTGCGGCGAAGGGTCCAATTGCCATGGCAATATGCCAGGTGAGCCCGAACACCCCCAGGTAGCGCCCGCGCTGGTCAGGCGGAGCCAGGTTTGCAACGAAAGTGGTTGCAGTTGGGGCAGTGATCAGTTCGCCGAGGGTCATGATAACCATTGCAAACCAAAAGCCCCAAAACTGGCTGCTCACTCCCACGATCAGCATCGCAAGCATGTAAAAGAACGCGCCAATCGGCATGACCTGGGTATCGCGGTGTGGCTTCATGGCACGGGAGATGAAAACCTGCAGGAAAACGACCATTAAGGCGTTTGTGGTCGGCAGCCAGCTGTAAGTGGCTTCCCCGACGCCGAAATTCTGTTTAACGTAAACTGCCAGGAAGACCCACATCAAGGCGGCGCAGATCTCCATCAGGGTGAACGCGCCTACCATATGAGCAAAGGGTTTGTTACTTAGTGCCTGTCGATAGACCCGGATCTGTTGCTTTAGGGTTTCAGGTTTGGCATCCGGATCACGCACCAATGTTTCGCGCAGGAAGAAGAGCGTTATCAGCCCGTAGAACGTTAACGTGGCTGCCGCGGCAATAAAACCGATGTTGTAGTTAGTAGAAAGCGCAATTCCACCTAGGATTGGTCCGAGTGCCACGCCGATATTGCGCGCCATCCGGAAAATACTGTAACCTTGCACGCGATCGGCAGGGCTGAGCATATCCGCCAGGATGGCATCTGAGCCAAGCCGGTAAAGCGGGTTAAACATGCCAGAAGCAACCATTAATAGCGCAAAGGTCCAGTAGGAACTGGCGTAAATGTAACCAAAATATGCCATGGCTGTCCCAAACAACCCCACCGCCATAACGCTCTTGCGCCCGAAGCGGTCCACCAGTGAGCCAGCCAGGATCGAGGAGGTCAGCCCGGATAGCGAATTGATGCTCATCAGGCTGGTAACTGCCGCCATTGGCAAGCTGAGCCTTTCGCTCGCAAAGATCGTCAAAAATGGCCAGACCATGGTCGTGCCGGTGGTCGAGATAATCAGACCGAGCAGCATTAACCAGAATTGGCGGGGGTATTTTTTGAGCATGGGAGGAGTGGGGTCTATGGAGCCGCGATGGGAAAGGCTGCCTCACAGGAGAAACCCTGGGGGGCAAAGAGCGGCTCGAAGGTGTTCATGTCGAAATATAGCGTGACGGCTTCAGGAATCCCGGAATATTCGATGCTATAGGGGTCCACGACCACACCCAATTCGTTAAACTCGGGGGCAAGACGGGTGAAGAAGACTTCTTCGTAACTGGGTCCGCGCAAAGTCAGCAGGTAGGTCTCCTGCCGGGTGCGACCGTCATAGAGGTTGGTGTTGCCCGTCCGAATGGGGTTTTCGGGAGAAAAACCGTAAGTCCCATCCTTGGACACATCACAGTACATCAACTGCGAAGCCTCGAGAAAGCGCACGGATTGTAGCAGGCGGTTCTGGATTGGCGCGCCGCTAAGCTCCCAAAGAGCCGCTGAATCTTGCGAGGTTGCCAACCCGAACAGGCTGAAACAGCGCTGGTTCACCTGGATTACCTGGAGCAAACCAGCGGAGGGTTGGTCGAAGACCTTTGCCTGCAGCTGCACTTGCAGCCCGGTGCCGGCTTGAATGGAAAGGGGCGTTGGCTGGCTGTATTGGAGATCGGAAAGATCAACTGCCATACGCTGGAGAAGTGTGTCCAAACAGACCTGGGAGGTTGAGCCTGATGGTGCAGGTTCACTCGTGAGGCTGAAAAACAGGCTTTCATCAGCGTTGCTGAGCGTCGCGCGTGTGTCCTTGATCTGAACCACGAGAGGCACACCGCTTTCGTCCCAGGTGGTGACAGGCTCAAAGGAAAACATGCCAGCCTGCACCTGCACGGGATCGCCGCTTTGAATGTAGTTCGGCGGTTGGGGTGTGGGCGTAGGCGCGGGAGTTGAGGTGACGCTCTGAGGTGGTTTGTAGATGGGGACCTCGCTTCGACCCGGCAGGGTCGTCTGGTATTGGCAGGCAGTGAGCAAGCTTGTCAGCAGGATCAGTGCGATCAATCGGCTGGGAGTTCGCATGGCTAACTCTGCGGAGGGGTGGGGGTGAAAGCGCTGATCAGGTGGAAGCTTTTCAGCATGGCTTGGAAGGTCGGTTCGAAGGCTTCCCAGTCAGCTTGTATGCCTGTGCTGAGAAACATAACGACTACCCCGGGCATTGCGGTGATCACCACCTGACCGAGGATGTAAGAGTCCTGGTAGGGCTTGGCGATCTCAAGTTTCAAGGCAGGATACTTGTCCACTCTGATCTCGCCCTGGTCGATCACTTCGTAGGCTTTGTCGAGGTGGGTACTGAGAAATTCCTGGATCAATGGCTCTGCCATGTCGAGATGTTGATTGGTGTCGAATGTGTTGGTGGGGGAGAGGAAGAGCAGCACGCGCAGGTCTTCCTCGCTGCCATCGTATTCGGAGGGAGTGTAGGTGCTGGTGTCGCGATCAAGCACGCCTTCCCACCCTTCTGGCATCGAAAAATCAAAGCGTCCTTGTGGATCATGGGCTGACACAAGCGGCAAGACCTCGCTGCCTCCCGAACAGGCAGCCAGCAAGAATAATGCCAGCAAGCAAAAAATCCAGCCCTTCTGGAGCGGTTTCATATGCACAGATTGTACCCGAAATCGGCGCTCAAATCTCGAACTCCGCGCTTATAATCAGCCTATGCCAACGCAACCCGATGAGATCATCTACGACCGACGCCGCAAGCGTTTGATGGTTCAGGTGCTGCCTGGGGGAAAGGTGGTGCTGAAAGCACCGCTCGGGACTCCCAAACGCCAGATCGCCAGCTTCCTGGAACAATACGCTGACTGGATTGCAGAAAAAAAAGCCCTGATGGCAAAGGTCGCAGAGCCTGCTCCGGCTCACCGTTTTCTGGAAGGCGAGCTGCTCTGGCTAGGGGGCAGGCAATACCCACTTCACCTGCGCGATAAAGGCACAAAAAACCTGGTTTTCAAACAAGGGCAGGGTTTCTATTTAGCACTCAATGAGCAGATAAAAGGGGCGGAAAGGTTGAAGGCCTTTTATCGCGAAACCACACGCCAGGCTGTGACCAGGATCGTTGATGGATATGCAAGAAAGTGGGGATTGCAGGTTAAGTCAATTCGCATCACGGGCGCGAGGAGGCGTTGGGGTTCCTGCAACCGGCAAAATTCACTCAATTTCTCGCTGCGGCTGGCGATGGTGCCGCCGGAAGCACTGGAGTACGTGGTGGTGCACGAACTGGCTCACACCCGTCACCACGATCACTCGCGTGCGTTCTGGACCTTCCTGGGTCAAATGCTGCCGGGTTACGAAACTCAGCGCCGCTGGTTGAAGCAAAACGGGCTTAAACTGCCTGACTTTTAGCCTTTGGTTTGACCTATCAGTTCATTTCCCTGTGCGTCAAAGCGTTTGCGTTTGCCAGTCAGGCTCTCCATCCGGATCTCGTAAACTTTGGTGATTTTTAATGCGTCACGGGCTGTCTGATCGAAAAATGCCATCTTGTCCGGGGTAAATTTTTCACAGATACAGCGCAAGCCCAGGATTTTCTCCGCAGGATCTTTTACTTCGTAAGCCCTGCCCTGCACGCAGGCGGATTCAAACTCGGTGGTGAAAACCTTCGAGCCCAGCCTGGATGCCGCCCCGGTTTCAGCTGCCATTTGGGCTAATTCCTCAGGGCTAAAAAGCTCAGGCACCTGCACATGCGAGACAAAAGTCAGCGAAACTTCCTGACCATCTTGAAGGTAGTCGACCTTGCTGCCTGAGGTAGCGGAATGGAAGACCAGCCTGTCGCCGTCCCTGGCAATGGAGAGCGGGATGGCGTAGGGCTTTCCATCTGGCGTGATGCAGGCTAAAACACCGTAATCGCTGCAGTCAATCACTTCACGGGCAAAATCGGGGTCCATTTCACGGTCTTTTCGGCGCATTTTTACCTCCAGGTAATTACTCCAAAAGTATACCCTGATGTAGAAGTTGACATTCTCTTACGAAATTG
>CAYPBU010000084.1:0-8277 GCA_964409045.1 uncultured Anaerolineaceae bacterium
CTTTCTGCCACGCTTGTGGATGAAGCCACTCGGAGGGCTTACAACTAGGAGGCGTAATATGACCGCATTGGAGCGGCGTTGAAAGCCTGTAGTTAAACGCTTCCGGTTACAATTCTCTTTGTATAGTTCCATATAACAGAATTCCTAACGAATGAATTAGGAGAGTTTTTCATGCAAATTCGCGCTATCCTCAACCCAAGCACCTACCACGGCACGCGTCAGAAGCCGCCTTTCTTTGAAGGCTGGTACTTCAAAATGGTCAGCGCCGACGAGCAGCACAAAATCGCCATCATCCCGGGAGTGATCCTTGGCAACGACGCCCACGCTTTTGTGCAGGTGATCGATGGCTCGGATGGAAGCACCGAATATTTCACCTTCCCGATCGAACAATTTCAGGCGGATTTTCCGCGCTTCCGCTTGAATGTTGGCGGGAATCAATTTGATTCATCCCACCTCGCTGTGGACATCCAACAACCCGAAGGCCAGTTGGCTGGCGAAGTCAATTTCGGCAGCTTAAACCCGTGGCCGGTCACCTTTTTCTCCCCAGGTGTGATGGGCTGGTTTGCCTGGGTACCCAAAATGGAGTGCTACCACGGTGTGCTGAGCTTTGACCATCCCCTCCAGGGCAGGATCACCCTCAACGGGAAAGAGATGGATTTCACCGGCGGTCGCGGCTATATCGAGAAGGACTGGGGCAAAAGCTTCCCCGCTGCGTGGGTTTGGTTTCAGAGCAATCATTTCAAAAACGCGTCCGCCTGCATCACCGCCTCCGTCGCGATCATCCCCTGGCTTGGCAACAGCTTCAAGGGGTTTATCGTTGGTCTCTGGCTGAATGGCAAACTCCACCGCTTCACCACCTATCGCAACAGCAAGATCGAAACGCTCGAGATTTCAGATGACCACGTCGCCTGGGTCTTGCGCAACCGCACCCACCGCCTGCGCCTGAACGCCTGCCGTGCGCAGGGCGGGCTGCTGCGCGGTCCTACCCCGATGGACATGGGCAAGCGCGTGATGGAAACCTTGAGCGCTTCCATCGAAGTCAGGCTCGAAACCCTGCAAGGCGAAATCCTTTTTGATGGCACGGGCGAAAACGCCGGCCTGGAAGTGGTCGGGGACTTGCAACGTCTATTGGCGTAAATGGCCTGGGGGTCCACAGGTCTCGAAAACAGTGCACGATCGATGCGTGCTCAAACCGCAGTTAGTTTTGCTACTTTCTTCAGAATTGACTTGGTGAAGAGATAGATCCGATTTTCAGGGTAATAACCAATTAAAGGAAAGACCTTTTCCTTGCGCTGCGTGCGGAAGGCTCTGAAGACAGCCTTCGCGAATTTCAGCACACTCCCGGTTGAGGTGCTGCCCTTGTGGATCACAAAAACCGTATATTCATCATCGATGACCAGCGGTTTTACGTCTTTGATGAGGTTGAGCCACAAACTGTATTCCACCACCTCATTTTTCCCTTCGTTAAAGGCTCCGTAGGTCTGGACAAATTCGCGCTTCATAAACGTATTTTCGTGAGAAATGAAATTCATGAAGGATAACGCGGTTTCCGGGCTCTGACGCAGCAGGAGCGTTTGCGGAAGAACAATTTTCTTTCCCGCCAGTTCGATCAGGAAGTTACCGGTCAGCCAAACCAGGTCCGGATGCTTGCTGAAGATATCCGCCACTTTCTCCAGTGAGGTTCGATCTTTGTAATAGTCATCCGAATGTAAATAATGGATGATATCCCCCGTTGCTTCCCTGGTCGCGACATTCAGCGCGTTGCCAACCCCCTTGGGGTCCGATTGAATGAGCCTGATCACATACCGGTTTTTGTTCCGTTCAATGTAATCCCGGATGATATCCAAAGTTGTGTCAGTCGAATAGGCGTCATTAATGATGTGCTCTATATTCTGGTAGGTTTGGCTCTCAATGCTTTCCAGCGCATGTGCCAGGTACTTTTCGCTATTGTATGTGCAAGTAATAACGCTTATCGTGATGCTCTTCATCAAATGGCTGACCTTTATTATTTCTGAAATTGATTTTTTTTATTCTATCTCTAATTTCAAAATCCGTTTCCCGCGCCTTCCTTAAGCGTCAACCACATCAGGGTAACGCGATTGCCTCATGTGATTCGCGCTTTTCATTTTGCATTTATAATTTCTCGTGTTAATTTTCAAGAAAAAGGACACCTATGTGCGGCATATTTGGCATCGTTACAGCAACTGAACAACCCCTCGGACCGATCCTGATTGAAGCGGCGCGCCGGCTCACCTACCGCGGCTACGACTCCGTCGGTGCCGCCACCATCAGCGGCGCAAAGATCGACCTGCGGAAAGACACTGGCCGGGTGGACGATGTGGCCGCCAAATACAACCTGGCAGAGATGAGCGGTACGCGCGGCATCACCCAGTTGCGCTGGGCAACTTTTGGCGCGCCTTCCCAAATCAACTCCCAGCCGCACCTCGATTCCAATGGCGACATGGTCGGGGCGCATAACGGCAACGTGGTCAACAACGTCGAGCTGCGCCAGATGTTCATGGACGAAGGCCTCGTTGTTCGCTCGCAGAACGACGGCGAATCCTGCGTGCACGCGGTGGAGCGCTACGTTGACCGCGGGCTGGACTTCATCGAAGCCATCCGCCGTGCCAACGACGACCTGCAGGGCGACTACGCCTACGTCATCGGGCGCATCAACGACGACAAGCTCTACGCCATCAAGAAAGGCTCCGGGCTGGTGGTGGGCATTGGCGAAGGCTTCACCTGCGTTTCGTCCGACCTGCCCTCCATCCTGCCCCTCACCCGCACCATCATCCGCATCCAGGACGGCGAGATCATCACCCTCTGGGCAGACCGCGTGGAGCTGCATTCCGTCAAGGACGGCAGCCTGATCGAGCGCGCGCCCGAAAAAATCACCGAAACCATGAGCGCCGTGCAGAAGGGCGGCTACGCCCACTTCATGCTCAAAGAGATCCACGAGCAACCCCAGGTGGCGAGCGAAGTACTGCATATGCTGGCTGGCAGCCCGGATGTGCAGCTCGTGCTGGACAAAATGAAGGCCGCCCGCAACCTCTACTTCATCGGCTGCGGCACCAGCTACCACGCCTGCCTGGCCGGGGCGGTCTACTTTGCCCGCCTGGCCGGCCGTGCCGTGATCCCCGTGATCGCCCCGCAGTTCATCCCACAATACCTGCCCACCGTCGGTCCCGAGGATGTGGGTCTCTTCGTCAGCCAGTCCGGCGAGACCAAGGACGTGCTCAACGCGCTCTACGCCGCCGAAAAACAGGGCATGCAGTGCTTCGGGCTGGCGAACGTGATCGGCTCCACCCTCACCAAAGCCTCCGTCAGCTCTCTGCCGCTGTGCTGTGGATATGAGATCAGCGTGCCGGCGACCAAGACCTTCACCAACCAGGTCGTCACCTTCCTCTACCTCGCCTACCGCCTGGCCGGGCGCGACACGCGTGCGCTGGACGCCATCCCCGAACTCATGGAGCAGACCATCGCCCTCACCACTCCGCAGGTGCAAGCCATCACGCCTGCCGTCAACGCCTGGGAGGACTGCTACAGCCTGGGCTACGGCACCACCTACCCGATGGCGCTGGAAGGCGCGCTGAAGCTCAAGGAGATCACCTACAGCCACTGCGAGGGCATGCTCTCCACCGAGTTCAAGCACGGACCGCTTTCCGCCATCACCGAGGGCTTCCCGGTGCTGTTCGCCGTCAGCCCGGAGGATGTGCCGGTGATCGTCAGCGGCATCAACGAGGTCACCTGCCGGGGCGGGCGCGCGATCGCGATCGGGCAGGAGAATGCCAGCCTGCGCGCTAACGCCAGCGACCTGATCACGCTGCCCGAAGCCAGCCCGGAGATCAGCTCGCTCCTGGGCGTCCTGCCGCTGCAGCTGCTCTCGTACTACATGTCCGTCGCCCGCGGTTACGACCCCGACTTCCCCCGCAATTTGAGCAAGACGTTGACGGTGGATTGACCGCAGCCGTAATCAGTTGTAGGCCGGGTTGCGTAGTTCAACCCGGCGATATAAAGTTGAAAAGAGCTGGATTCAACTCTGGAGAAAAGAGCCCCAGGGCAGGTAGCGGAATCCAGCCTACGTTTTATGGGGGTTTTTGCACTTTTTACACTATTTACACCGTTTTTTGACGGCACAGAAAGGCAGTTTGACTCTAAAAAAACTCATTTGTTAAAGTGCGAGCACATAAATTGCGCGTATAGAATAGCACAAAAGTTCTATAATAGCAAATCTAAAATTTATGAGAACAGCCTTCGCCTGGTCGAAGATCCGTGAAGCGAGAGGGAAGAAAGGGCCGAAGATCCGCGACCTGTGCCCGCTGTGAAACGGACGAATAAACGGAGTGAAGGGGAGTGACCGCTTACGGAAGTCGTTGCGGTGGCTTTTTTGAGGTTCAAAGAGCAGCCCCTGCACTTCAGTCCTGGAGCGAGGCTTGTCCACCGTTTCAATTTTCTGCAAAGGGAAAGCCGCGCCGGCAATGTCCACCTCGCGGGGGTTGCCGGACTCGTCATACTTCCCTTCCCAAATCAGTTCGTGCGAATAGTTGAAAAGGGGTGGGGGTTATCGGGTCCGTATTGCGCTTGCGCCATCGTTTGACCTCCTGGTGCGATGATTTATCGTTTAAAATGATACCATACGTATGGTGCAACAAGCCGGTTTCGGGCGGTCAGTTAAACTTTCGGTGAAGCTGATCGAAGACTACTGCAAGCAGCTGTTAGAGATGTTTGCATGCTGAAAGGAGAGGGCGATATGCAAGATATGACTTATTTCCGGGAGGTCATTGAACAAGCCGATTGGTTTCGTTTTTACCAGCAATATGCTAAAGCCCTGCCATTATACGAAAAACTTTGGGATGGCGGCTGGAACGAAGGAAGAGAATGGGCGGGTTTGGGATATGCTATATGCCTGAGGAAATTGGGTAGGTTGGCTGATGCCCTGGACGTTTGCCGGGAGGTTTATAGGCTTAATCCTGAGATGGAAGAGAATTGCTCTCTATATTCATGGTGTATTTACGATGCCGCTTTAAGAGACCAGAACTCAGCCACCAAAGAAAATGAGCGAAACTTCTTTAGAGCTGTCAACGCGATCCTAAGGTTAACCCAAGCAGAATCAAGATATTCTCCCAGAGCTGCTGCGGTTTTCAAGGCTATTGACCACTTGATTGAAGCAACGGATAACTATCCCGCTGCACTGATATTAGAATGGCTGGATGAATTAGACCCGGAAAATTTATCCAAAGATTGCTGGGTTGGAACTGGTAAAGATGGTAAGCAGGTCGAATATGCTTCTGAACAGGAGAATTGGTATGCTGAAAGAGCCAAAGCCTTAGAAAAACTGGAAAGGTATCAAGAGAGCGGCCAAGTATCCCTGAAAGCGTTGGAAACGCTAGAAAAGTTCCACTTTGATAACGATGTCTGGTTTAATTACAGGATTGCCACAGCGGATAAACATCTTGGTCTGCTGGATGAAGCTCAAGCCCACTTGGAAAAGGTACGTGAGCGAAAGAAGGATTATTTTATTGACCTGGAAATTGCAGAGGTTGCTCATGCTCTAAAAAGAACAGACGATGCCATTAAATATGCTTGCTCGGCAGCTATTGCTCCGTGGCCTAGGTTTTTTGAATTCCGTTGGAAAGTGTTTTTCTTGCTTGCACAACTGTTTCAAGAAAAAGGTGAGATTGAGTTGGCAAAAGAACACGCGCTATTAGTCTGGAAGATTGGAGCTTGCCAGAACTCTGATGTTCCAGCGGAGGTTAAAAACCTCGCGAACGAAATGGCATTAGGCACTCCCGACGATCGCTCAGAACGAGAGATTTATGATGGATTGCTGGAAGTTTGGGTAAAGACATTATTTGGAGATCGTAAAAAAATCCGGGGTCGAATACTAAAAGTTAATGAAAATGGAAAGTCAGGGTTTATCGAAGCAGAGGACGGAAACGTATACTACTACAACTCCCGTGAATTATTTGGAAAGCACTACACTTTTTTTTATGGCGTCGAGGTCGAGTTCTATTGCGAACCTGTTACCGAAAAAGGAAAGAACGATAGAGCAATCGAGATCCATCGTGTGGATCAACAGAACTAATTCCTTGATCTTTTATGGCCTACTGAGTGCGACTGCTTGCGTCCAAATTGGGAAGCCTGCCCCTTGAGTACCAATAATTGCCTCCATTTTCTTTGATTGCGAGAAGCGAAGCGACGCGGCAATCCGCAGTTATCAATGCACGGAAGGAAGCTGCTCTTCTACCCTCGCAGAGCAGCTGCAAGAGTCTGCGCCTTCGTTTGACCTCCTGGTATGATGATTTATGGTTTAAAATGATACCCTAAACATCGTGGAAAAACCCCAGATGACGTTGGGGGGCAGGATTACTGTGAAGGTGGTCTGAGATTTTAGTAGGTAGAGTGTTGAAAGGTTAGGGCGATTTGGGAGAAACAATCAATTTCCAGGAAATCAGCGCTGAAGCTACGGAGCTTCGAAAAAATAAGCAGTATGAAGAAGCTTTGCCTTTGTACCAGCAGGTTTGGGAAGGCGGCTGGCAGCAGGATAGAGAGTGGACAGGTTGGGGATACGCAAGCTGCCTGCGGAAATTGGGCAGGTCAGCAGAGGCGCTCGAAATTTGCAGAGAAGTCTACAAGCTTAAGCCCGAGATGGACCATAATTGCTCGCTGTATGCATGGTGCATTTTCGACACAGCGCTAAAAATTGACAATTCTACAATCAAAAATAATGAACAGGATTTTTTTAAGGCTGCAAAAGCAATCTTAAAATTGACACCTGAAACTTCAACTTATTCCCCAAAAGCGAATGCTGTGTTCAAGGTTATCGACTATTTGATTGAAGCAAGAGTAAATTATCCAGTGGAGCAGGTTTTAGAATGGCTTGACAAGCTCGACCCGGACAAACTTTCGAGAGAGTGCGGATCCGGACCTGGTAAAGACGGCAAGCAGGTTGAGTATGCCAGTGATGAGGAAAAATGGTATTCCGAAAAAGCCAAAGCACTGGATAAACTGGGCAGATATCAGGAAAGCAAACAGGTTTCCCTGCAAGCGTTGGAAACGCTAACAAAATTCCACTATGATAATGATGTCTGGTTCAATTACAGGATTGCGGTAGCGGATAAACATCTTGGTCTGCTGGATGAAGCTCAAGCCCACCTTGAAAAGGTGCGAAAGAGAAAGAAGGACTACTTCGTCGATCTGGAGATGGCAGAGGTTGCCTATGCTCAAAATCGATTGAGCGATGCCGTCAAATATGCCTGCTCTGCAGCGCTTGCGCCCGGACAAACCGATTTGGGATTTCGTTGGAAAGTTTACTTTCTGCTCGCGCAGCTGTTTAAAGAAAAGGGTGAGCTTGCTCTGGCAAAAGAACATACCCTTTTAGTTTGCAAAATTAGAACAGAGCAGACCTGGAAGGTCCCACCGGAAGTTGAAAGTCTTGCGAAAGAATTGGAAGTAGACCTTACCAACGAACGCTCAGCGAGAAAGATAGAAAAAGGATTACAGGAAGCCTGGAAAAAGGCGCGGTTTGAAGATCGAAAAAAACTCCGTGGTGTGATCAAAACAATCTTACCAAATGGGAATTCAGGATTTATCAAAGCAGAAGACGGAAAGGATTACTATTACAACTCCCGAGAATTTCGTGGGAATCACGACCTCTACGATTATGGCATCGAAGTTGAGTTCTATTGCGAACCTGCAAGTGAAAAAGGAAAGAAGGATTCAGCGATAGAGATTCATAGGGTGGATGATCAGGAATAATTCGATGATCTTAGTCAGCCAGGAGGCTATATAAGGCTTTTTTACCGCATTATCTCTCATTCATTGATAACTTATCAACCATCAGCTAACAACTACTTGAATAAAACAGAACAAATGTGCTATTATAGACACATGGGATTCCATTTGTATCCCAGTACGTTAACAAGATAGGTATTTGCAACAAATGGACTTCCCGTGCCATCAAAAAACACTGCAATTACTGCAATTCTTGCAAATGTGGATTGAGGTGACAGATGGATTCGTAACCGCGAGGAGCGAAGCTCTTGCTGTCATCCTGAGCGAAGCGAAGGATCTATCAGTTAAAAACCAGATTCTTCGCAACAGAGGCTCAGAGTAACTATGTTGAATGTCAAGAGCATACAGGGTTGAAAAGCTCTCCTTTTCTGAGCATCGCATTGAGAATGGTCAGTATTTTGTGCATACATGCCACTAATGCAACCTTTTTCTCTTTTCCTCCTGCAAGTAGGCGTTCATAGAATTCTCTGATGATCGGATTAT
>CAYPBU010000085.1:0-8157 GCA_964409045.1 uncultured Anaerolineaceae bacterium
TAATCCAGGTAGTAAGCATGCTCCCAGACATCCAGCACGAGCACAGCCTTTTTGGTATCCGTAAAGGGGTTGTCCGCATTGGGGGTCTTGCCGATGGTGAGCTTGCCATCCTCAATTACAACCCAAGCCCAACCGCTGCCAAACTGGGTCATACCAGCATCGACGAGTTTCTTCTTGAATTCTTCCACGGAGCCAAAGTCGCGAATCAGGAGAGCTTCGAGTTCTTCGGGCATTTTGGATTTATCAGAGGGGGTGAGGCAGTCCCAGTAGAAATTATGGTTCCAAACCTGGCTGGCATTATTGAACAAGCCTTGTTTTTCGGGCCTGGCTGCTGCAGCAGCGGTGATGATCTCTTCGAGGGTTTTATCCTCAAGGTCGGTGCCGGCGATCAGTTCTTTGGTCTTGTCCACATAGGCTTTGTGGTGTTTTCCGTAATGAAAGTTGAGAGTTTCTTCAGAAATAACGGGGGCAAGGGCATCCTTGGCCCAGGGGAGTTCGGGTAAAGCAACAGGTGTCTTCATCCAGGGTTCTTTGGTGGAAATGTGATGGCTCATCTTTTCTCTCTTTCGAATTTGATATTTTTTCCTGAAATAAATTATAGTCAATGAGGGCGTGTTTTTCCAAGCCGAAGCCTGGGAATGTTATACACAGCCTGATCTATTCCTGAGCTTCCTGCTCGATCAGTTTTGTATGCTTTTCAGCGTGCATCCTGAGCATCTTCTCTTTGACTTCTGCGAGGTGTCGCCCTTTTAGGGGAAACAGGAACAACACCAAAGCTGCGATCAGCAAAGCCACTCCTGGTATCACCCCAATAATCGACCGAATACCGAACAAAGCGGATTCGGGTTGGTTTAGAAATATTTGTCCGCCGTTCGACTCGCGGGTGACAAAATGTGCAGCTGCCAGGATCGAAGCGGTCAGAGTTGCCGCGAGCGATTGAGCCGGCTTGGTCACCAACGCGTTCGCCCCGAAGTAGGATCCTTCACGCCGGACACCCGTGTGCACCTCATCTTCATCGATCACTTGCGCGAGTAAAAGGTACGTGACCACTTGCACGCCTGAATATCCAAAACCCACGATGGCGATAGATGCGGTGATCAAACTCGCAGGCACAAAACCAATGGCTATCAGACCAATCGCGGTGATTACCAGGTAGATCTGCATCGTTTTGACTACATCATAACGTTTTAAAACCAACTGCACCAAGGGAACCCCGATCGCCAGCGGAATGAACAGGGCTGCCAGCAGGAAGATGGTTGGCTGTTGGGTCACGTAATCTGCGACATAAAAAATGGCACCCATACAGATCGAAAACATGAAAGTGCACATGAAGTTGGCGACCACGAATACGATGAAGGATTTATTGGCAAGCGTGGATTTGATCGCCTGCAACCAGGGCAAAGGCTTGTCCACCTGGCTGAATTCTTTGCGCTCTTTGACTTTCAAAGTGGTGAGGATGATGAGAAAAGCAGCCAAAACCCCGACTGCGATCATCGACATCTGCAGCGCGAACAGCGAGGTGTTGAGGGAGCCGGCTTTGGGGCGGAAGAAGTCGGGGATGATGAAACCAACCAGCGTGCCAAGCAAGCCAAACAAGCTGTTCACCATCGAGAGTTTGCCGCGTTCGACGTCTGATTCGGTTAATTCAGGCAGGAGGGCGCCATGCACCAGGCCCATGATGGTGTAGCAGGTGTCATAAAGAAGCATGGTAACCAGCATCCAGGCAAATTTGGTGAAATCTGGCGCGTGTTGTGGCGCGAACCAAACCAGGCTGAAGGTAAGCGCAAAGAAAGGCGCAGTGTAACGCAGGTATGGGATGCGTCTGCCTAATTTGGAGCGAGTGTTATCCGTGATCTGACCAAAAATTGGGTCGTTAATCGAGTTCCAGACCGCATAGATGCCAAAGGCAATGCCAATCCATTTCGCGGGCAATCCGAGATAATCCTGGTAAAAAATGGTCAGGAGGGCAGAATAAATGCCGCTGACGGTCGCCATACCCAAAGTTGCCAAGCTGTAATAGACACGGGTTGAGGCTTTCACTGGTGCTGCTTGCATGGATTGGTTATACTCAGTCTGCATTTCGGGCGAGCCTCCGAATAGATGATTGGGCTTAATTGTAACCGGTAGAAATGGATTGAAGTAAACTCAAAGGGCTTTGCCTAAAGGTGTAAAATCTGTAAACGAAGGCTAATTCTGGTATGAGAATTGCAAGTCATGCCGTTTATGGATATAACATTACCGCGTCTGCGGACAACTGGTCGAAAAAACGTGAATGATTTTGAGATAGAGAAACCTCAAGACAAAAAGAAAACCTGGAGGGTTATCCTCATTTTGGTTTTGCTCGGGTTGGCTGTCAACCTGGTGCTGCCAAAGATGATGGACATCCGACACGCGTTTGAAGTGATCCGCGAGATGACCTGGTGGGTGGTTGCGTTGGCGGTTTTGGCGGAAGCCTTGGCGTATTTGGGCTATGGCTACTGCCTGGGAGCTTTGTTGGACCTAAACAACCACCGCCTGAGCATGGTTGAGGGAGCAATGATTGCACTCACCTCCGCTAGCATAGGGCTCGTGGCAGGAGGATGGATAGGATCTGCTGCGGCAACCTATCGTTTCGTCAACAAACGCGGCGCAACTAAGTCCAGCGCGACAATTGCTGGAATCCTGCCTTCCATGCTGGTGAACGCGGCAATCATCCTGGTCTCGGTGATAGGCATCACTTTTCTTGCAATTACCGACCGGATCACCCAATCACAACTAATCCAGTATGGTTTTTTCTTACTATTTCTGATCTTCTTCACCTATAGCTACCTACTGGCATTGGTGTTCCCGAATGCGACCTATAAGGTGGTGAACTGGGCGCTCTGGACCTGGTCGCGCTGGCGGAAGAAGCCTTACGATCCGGCCAGTACCAAGCAGAACGTCAACAGTATGCTGCAAGCGTGGAAATCACTGCGCAAGGGCAGTTGGTTCCGCCCCCTACTTGGGGCTTTTGCTTACATCCTGTTTGATATGGCGTGCCTCTACCTGGTGCTATTTGCAGCCGGGCATCAAGTGCATTTGGGGGTACTCTTTGCGTCGTATGGTATTCCATTCCTGATCGCGAAGATAGCATTTATTTTGCCGGGTGGTGTGGGGGTAATCGAAGCGACCATGGTTGCACTACTTTCCAGTCTGGGTGTCCCTGGGGAAGTCAGTGTCGTGGCGGTGATTGGCTACCGGCTGATCTCCTTCTGGCTGACCACTTTTGTTGGGTTGGCTCTGAGCCCATTCTTAACACGCAAAAAAGCCGTCCTGCCAGACGAAACCTTCACTGCTTAAAGCAATTTTTCCGTTACTCTTAACCAAACAAACACCCCGGAAGTATAATCGTTGGGTGTCCAATTCATAGAACAAATGATATAATAATTGGTTGGAGATTAACCAAATTATGCCTACTGATAACCTGCGCGTGGTTGGCGCACGTGAACACAACCTCAAAAATATTACCGTGGAAATCCCCCGCGATAAGCTGGTGGTGATGACCGGGCTTTCGGGCTCGGGCAAAAGTTCGCTGGCTTTTGACACTATCTTCGCCGAGGGGCAGCGCCGCTACGTAGAGTCACTCTCTTCCTATGCCCGGCAGTACCTGGGGCAGATGGACAAACCGGATGTCGATTCGATAGATGGGCTTTCACCTGCGGTTTCGATTGACCAGAAATCAACCTCAAACAATCCGCGTTCCACTGTTGGCACGGTGACCGAAGTCTATGATTACTTCCGCCTGCTCTTTGCACGCGCGGGAGTGCCCCATTGCCCGGTGTGTGGACGCACAGTGCAGAAGCAATCCGCTCAAGAGATCGTCGAAACGATCATGAATCTCCCGGTTGGGTCGAGGTTGCTCTTGCTTGCACCCATGGTGCGGGAACGCAAAGGCACCTATCAGGCTCTGTTTGATGAGATCGGCAAGAGCGGCTTTACGCGTGTCCGGGTGGACGGATTGGTGTTTAACCTTGACGAAACGATCGAGATTGATCGCTATAAGAAACATACGATCGAAGCGATTGTTGACCGTGTCGTAATCAGCACCCCCGAAACGGAAGACGAACGCCTCAGCACGATTTCGCGCCTGACCGACTCGATTGAAACAGCTTTGCGATACGGCGAGGGCTATGTCACGGTTCACAACCTCAGCGCTGAGCCTCCGGAAGACATCCAGTTTTCCGAGAATCTTGCCTGCCCCGAGCATGGTTCGCTGCTGATTGAGATCGAACCGCGTACTTTCTCCTTTAATACTCCGCACGGAGCCTGCCCGGTCTGCCAGGGTTTGGGAGCCATGGAAGAAGTTAATCCCGACCTACTGATCCCCAACAAGACCAAAAGCTTGCGAAACGGCGCGATTGCCATGCCCGACTGGACTCCCCGCGAAACTGGCGGCTACTCGTGGCAGATGATTGAAGCCCTGGCAAAGCATGCCGGTTTTAGCGTGGATGAACCCATCAGCACACTCAACGAGAAGCAGTTGGATCTTCTGCTTTGCGGCACCAAGGGGGAAGAGGTGCGAGTGGAGTACATCGGTCGCAGTGGCAGACGCAGCACCTTCAGCACCCCGTTTGAGGGGGTGATCGGCAACATGCAGCGCCGGTACAAAGATACCGATTCTGAGTGGATCCGCGCCAAGATCGGGGCTTACATCTCGCTCAACCCCTGCCCTGAATGCCACGGAAAACGTCTGCGCAAGGAAGCCCTGGGTGTAACCGTGGACGGGAAAAATATTATCCAGGTCACCGAATGGGCTGTCAATAATACGCTCACCTGGGTGCTGCGCCTGATGGACGAGGAGAAATCCCCACTGAGCAAGCGCGATATGGCGATTGCGGACCGCATTTTGCGCGAGATCAAAGCCCGGCTGGGTTTTATGGTGGATGTGGGATTGGATTATCTGACCCTCGAACGCTCGGCGATTTCGCTTTCTGGTGGTGAAGCGCAGCGCATTCGCCTGGCAACCCAAGTGGGTTCCAAGCTAATGGGCGTGCTTTATGTTTTGGATGAGCCTTCAATCGGGCTGCACCCGCGTGACAACGCCCGGCTGCTCGAAACGCTAAAGGGTCTGCGCGATCTCGGGAACACGCTGCTCGTTGTAGAGCACGACGATGAAACCATTCGCTCGGCGGACTGGGTGATCGACCTTGGTCCCGGCGCGGGTGAAAACGGCGGTTACCTGGTAGCAGAGGGCACACCAGATCAAATTGAAGCCTCTCCGAATTCCATCACTGGCGCATACCTGAGTGGAAAAAAGTTCGTTCCGATCCCAGCAAGCCGCCGGAATGGCACCGGGAAAAGCCTGCGAATTGTGGGAGCCCAGGAAAACAACCTCAAAAATCTGACAATTGACATCCCGCTCGGCAAGTTTGTGTGCGTGACGGGTGTCTCGGGCTCGGGAAAGTCCACCCTTACGGTGGATATCCTCTATAACGCCCTGGCGCGTAAACTGATGGGCGCACACACCACCGCAGGAAAGCACGAAAGCATCGAGGGGATCGAACACCTGGACAAGGTAATCAATATCGACCAGTCTCCTATTGGGCGCACGCCGCGTTCGAACCCTGCCACCTTTACCGGCATGTTCGACATGATTCGTGACCTTTTCGCCAGCCTGCCCGACTCAAAACTGCGTGGTTACGATAAAGGGCGTTTCTCGTTCAACGTCAAGGGCGGTCGCTGTGAAGCCTGCCGCGGGGAAGGGCAGCTTAGGATAGAGATGCAGTTCCTGCCGGACGTGTACGTGCCGTGCGAGGTCTGCCGAGGAAGCCGCTACAACCACGAAACTTTGCAGGTGCGATTTAAGGAAAAAAGCATCGCCGATGTGTTGAATATGACCGTCGACAGCGCTCTCGAGTATTTTGAAGCTTTTCCGCGCATCAGCCGCAAGCTGCAGACTTTGAAGGATGTTGGCTGCGGGTATATCCGCCTTGGGCAGCCTGCGCCAACGCTTTCGGGTGGTGAGGCGCAGCGCGTGAAGCTCTCAAAGGAGCTCTCGCGCGTGGCGACTGGTCAGACCCTGTACGTGCTGGATGAGCCTTCCGTTGGCTTGCATGCCGCGGATGTGCACAAACTGATCGAGGTGCTGCAGACCCTGGTGGATGCTGGCAATACGGTTGTGATCATCGAACACAACCTGGATATCATCAAGGTGGCGGATTGGATCATCGACCTGGGTCCCGAAGGTGGCGATCGCGGCGGCGAACTGCTGGCGGAAGGCAAACCAGAGGATATCTGCAGCGTGGAAGGCAGCTATACCGGTCAATATCTGCGCAAGTATGTGCTCGACCATCACCGCCGAACTTGCCACTAACTATTCATTTTTTGCAAAGTCGGCATACGATTATGGTAGGATTCACGCCAGAAACTATCACAACAGGAAGTCATTATGTTTAGAACTCGCTTTGCTCCCAGCCCGACCGGCTATATGCACATCGGCAACCTTCGCACCGCCCTTTATGCCTACCTGATCGCCAAAAAGGAAGACGGCAAGTTTATCTTGCGGATTGAAGATACCGACCAGAATCGCAACGTGCCTGAAGCAGTCTCGGCGATTTATCGCGGACTTGAACTGGCTGGCATAACCTACGATGAAGGTCCCGACAAGGATGGCGGTTTTGGACCCTACGTGCAGAGCCAGCGCCTGCCGATTTATAAAGTGTACGCGCAGAAATTGCTGGAGAGTGGACACGCCTATTACTGCTTCTGCGGGAAGGAAGACAAGCCCGCCCTCGAAGCCAGCAACGAACGCGTGGAGGGCTATCGCGATCCATGCCGGAATTTAAGCGCTCAGGAAGTGGCAGCGCGTTTCGGGGAAGGTGTCGTGCCAGTGGTGCGCCAGCGTATCCCGTTGGAAGGCATCAGCAGTTTTGACGACCATGTCTATGGGCATATCTCAATCGAAAACAAACAGCTCGACGACCAGGTGCTGCTCAAGTCTGACGGCTTCCCCACCTATAACTTCGCCAACGTGGTCGATGACCATTTGATGGAAGTTTCGCATGTCATTCGCGGGCAGGAGTATCTTTCGTCCACCCCGAAGTACAACCTGCTCTATGAAGCCTTTGGCTGGCAGCATCCTGAATACATTCACCTGCCGCACATCATCCGCGAGGATGGCGCCAAGATGAGCAAGCGCAAGGGCGACCCCTCTTTCGAAGACCTGGTGCGGCTGGGATACCTGCCGCAGGCAATTGTTAACTATGTCGCACTGCTCGGCTGGAATCCCGGGGATGAACGCGAATTCTTCCTGATGGAAGACCTGATTGACGTGTTTGATATGGACCGCATCAATAAAGCTAATGCAGCCTTCTCGATCGATAAACTGCGATGGCTGAACGGCGAGCACATCCGCTCACTTACTCCGCAAGCCTTCCATGAGAATGCCAGGCGATATTATCCTGAGGGTTTATCCGGTTTTGAGCAGGAAAAGATAAGTCAGCTAATACAGGTTCGCACCGAAACGCTCGCGGATATCCCGGGATTGGTCGGATTCCTTGCAGATCTACCGGAGTATTCCGCGGAATTATTCGAGAACCAGAAATCGAAATCGAGCCTGGAGAGTTCCCGCGTGGTTTTGAACGCGGTTGTGCCTCTCCTGGAAACGTTGGAAGCTTGGAGCAATGAGGGACTGTTTGAGGTGCTGAAAGCATTTGCTTTGGAGCGGAGTTTTAAGGTCGGGACTGTGATGTGGCCAATCCGCACCGCCCTCTCCGGGCAGGAAACCTCACCAGGGGGTGCAACCGAACTGGCAGCGCTACTTGGCAAAGAGGAGTCCCTGCGACGGATCAGAATTGGGTTGAGTAAGTTGGGGTAGGTCAATTCTGGTCGCGAGCATTGGCATAAGGAAGCTTGCGATGACAAGATTGATCGTGCCGGTCTCCAGACCGCGCACCGGATTTGACCGAAGGCTTCCCACCACAATCCAAAGACACCCTCTTCAGTCTCCCGTCCGCTTTGCGGCGGGAGCCAGCTTCCCCCTGGGGAAGCCTAGGAATTCAGAAGCATTAAGCGCGCCGTGGCTGAACCGCACACCCTGACAAGATTGATGACAAATCGCCATACCCTGCCTGACGAAAACGGTTTTTCGTAGATACCGTCTTGAAAGTCAAGCTGAATAGTTGAATTGGCGGTCATGAT
>CAYPBU010000086.1:0-7980 GCA_964409045.1 uncultured Anaerolineaceae bacterium
ACTGTCATCCTGAGCAGCGCGACTGCTTGCGTCCCCTTGCGGGAAGGATCTGTCTTCTATCCGTCATCGCGATCTATAGCCTTCCCCTGGTCGAAGATCCCTGAAGCGAAGCGGAAGGGAGCGGAAGGTCGAAGATCCGCGGAACGGAGTGTAGGGGAGGGACCGTCGAAGATCCCAGCCTCGAAGAGGCGTGTGGACTAAGCAGTGGTCGGAGATCCGCGGAACGCAGTGAAGGGGAATGAGGTGTTCCTGTACCCGGGAAGCTGCCATTTTTTCGTAGGGAACGTGGCTAGTCCCGTTCCGTTTTCGTGTCATCCATATTCCGTGCGGAACGGCGCAAGACCGTTCCCTACGGCAAAGGATTATCCGTCATCGCGAGCGAAGCGAAGCGATCTCTCTTTGTTCTGGGCACTGCATCAGAGGATTTTCAAAAGGAGCTACCGGAATCTTGCGTCGTTCCCAAAAATTGCTCGATCGCCTTTTTCCCCCTCCGGTATAATTCCATCATATGGATCAAGTCTACCAACCTCCTCGCCGTGCCAACCTGATCTTCAACCTGGGTCTCGGTTTCCTTGCCCTGGTCGGCGCGCTTGCCCTGCTGATCCTCGGCTCTGGCAATGCCGCGCGTGATCCAAACCCGCTCTTCTTGGCTCTGGCGGTACTGCTCATGGCAGCCTTGATCATCTTAAGTTTCCGCGTTTTCCTGGTCCTCACCACCCGCTACCTGCTCAAAAAATCGTCCCTGGAACTCCACTGGGGTTTCCAACGCGAGGTCATCCCCCTGGATAGGGTCGAATGGGCGCACCCGGTCGCAGATTTTGACTCACCCATGCCCTTGCCCGGCTTTTTATTGCCGTTCCACCACTACGGCACGCGCAACATCCGTGGGCTTGGTGCGGTTGAATTTGCCGCCACAGACAGGCACAACATGGTTCTCATCCGGGCGGACGAACGTCATTTCGTGATTTCACCAGCAGACGCGCATGCCTTTGCGCGTGAGGCTGAGAGCCTTTCCGGGCTTGGAGCGGCTGAAGCGGTTGAGCCCGTATCTCAGAACGCGCGCTCGTTACTCGGCGAGATCCTGCAGGATGGCATGGCGCGGAAGCTCTTCATCGCCGGCTTAATTGGCACCTTGGTTTTGGCGGGGGTTACCATTGCTCTCAGCGCCACCCGGCAGAGCGTCACCTGGATCACGCTCGAGCAGGTGCCCTCCAACCGCCTTCTGTTGCTGCTGTTGGTTGGGGCGCTGGACTGGCTCTTGAACACCTTTTTGGGCGGCTACTTCTACTTGCGACGCTTGCTCGAAAAACGCTGGGTCTTCCTCTTTTGGAGCTGGAGTGTGGTCGTCAGCCTGATCCTCGCCGTCGCGGCCGTCTTCATGAGCCTTGGCAGCGCTTAAAAATTTTTTGATCGTGGTAGGTAGAACATTCGTTTATACGGATAACTGATACAATTTAGCCATGAACACGCTTTATTATGGGGATAATCTGGATATACTCCAACGGTATATCAAAGACGAGTCAGTTGACCTGGTGTATTTAGACCCGCCTTTCAATTCCAACGCCAATTACAATGTACTCTTTGCCCAAAAGGATGGCTCGCAATCCAGCGCGCAGATCCAGGCATTTGAAGACACTTGGCAGTGGGACCAGAACGCCATCCAAACCTACACGCGCGAAGTGGAAAAAGGCGGTCCGGTCGCAGATGCTCTCAGGGCGTTTAACTTGATCCTGGGCAACACCAACATGATGGCTTACCTGACCATGATGGCGCCAAGGTTGCAGGAGCTGAGGCGAGTGCTGAAACCCACCGGGAGTTTGTACCTGCACTGCGACCCGACAGCAAGCCACTATTTGAAGGTGCTGCTGGATATGGTATTCGGGGCAGAGAATTATCGGAATGAGATAGTCTGGCGAAGACAGAATTCAAAGGGATTAGCATTTACACGCTTTGCATCCAATCATGACATCATTCTATATTATTCAAAAACGACCGGCCGTGTTTGGAATTCACAGTATTCTGAGCATAACAAGAAATATATTGAAGATTTCTACAAGTTTATTGAACCCGGAACAAATAGAAGATATCGTCTAGATAATTTAGCTAATCCAAATAAGAACAGACCGAACTTAACTTATGAGTTTTTGGGTGTAACAAGAGTGTGGCGGTGGACCAAAGAGCGGATGCAAGACGCGTATGAGAAGGGTCTTGTTATTCAAACAAAACCTGGGAATGTGCCAACTCTTAAAAGATACCTTGACGAACAAGAAGGCACACCGGTTGACGATCTATGGTCAGACATTCTTCCAATTCAATCTCAATCTGCGGAACGCCTCGGCTATCCTACTCAAAAGCCTGAAGCCCTGCTTGAACGTATCATCAATGCATCGAGTAACCACGGTGATGTGGTCTTGGACCCATTCTGCGGTTGCGGAACGGCTATCGCGGCTGCGCAAAAGCTTGGCAGGAAATGGATTGGGATTGACATCACGCACCTTGCCATTGGTCTGATTAAAAGGCGCATGGAAGACGCTTTTGGAGATTCCGTCAAATACGAAGTGATTGGCGAACCCACCACCCTTGATGATGCAAAGTCACTGGCAGAACAAGACAAATACCAGTTCCAGTGGTGGGCGTTGGGTTTGGTGGGTGCCAGACCTGCTGATCAGAAAAAAGGCGCGGACCACGGCATTGATGGCAGGCTTTACTTCCATGATGACAACTCTGGCAAGACCAAACAGGTTGTTCTTTCTGTAAAGGGTGGGCAGCATTTTAACGTCAGCCATATCCGCGATCTGAAAGGCGTTTTGGAACGCGAGAAGGCGGAAATCGGCGTTTACATCTGCCTTGAAGAAGCCACAAAACCCATGCGGGCAGAAGCTGCGGAGGCAGGCTTTTATCACTCCGATACCTGGAATAGGGACTATCCGAAAGTGCAGATCCTGACCATCGCAGAATTGTTAGATGGCAAGCAGATCGACATGCCCCCAATCCAGCAGGTGAGTCGGACCTTCAAGCGCGCAAAACGGGAAAAGAGCAAAGGCGAAAACCAGTTGGGGCTGTTGGAATAGAATTATTTATTGAAAGTATCCATGCTAAGAACTTTACGTATTTACGTTAAAAAATGAGTTCTCTGGTCGTATGTGAGCAAAAGTGTGAGGAATTACAGAGCCTCAGCCATTTGAGTGGAATCTATCAGTATGCTAGATGTATCGATAGGTAAGGAGATGCTAGGTTGAACAAATGGGATGAATGCAGACTAAGTGTGGACAGTTTCGACCTGCAATATGAGATCACAAGAGTTGATTTAAGTAAGCCTAGGGATGTAAAAGCAGTATTAAAAGACATCAAAAAGTTTGCGATGGGTGCTGGTCTTGCAACACTTGGTGTATATAACATTAACCGAGCAATATTTACCCCGAGAGAGAATGCAAGGCAAAAAGGTTCTGTCGAAGGCATGGGTGTGGCGTTATCTGAATGTATTAAATTGTTGAAAGATTCAATACATTATGAATGGGAGCCTGAAACGATTCTACAAGAACTGACAAAATCGATCGCAAAAAACTATGAATATCTACGATTAGCCCAAGCGAATTTGGATGAAAAGAAGCCCAAAAAGATATATGAAGAGATGTTTTTTGTTTCCAAAATTGATTCTCTAATCTATGTATGGGGTAAGCTTTTCTATACAGATGAACGATTGATGGAAATATATAGAGATAGAAATCATACGAATTGACGCAATGTTTTTCATTTGATAGTTATAACAAAACTTATGGAGACCTAAAGGTCAAATCATACACATGGCTAGGAGGTCGCCGCAAACGTCATATATCCGATCGTTTCGGGGAAGGCTCCCTGAGAAACCGAGAACATTCGTTAATCGAAGTGCTCCATCACCAACAGTCACGAAAAACGCAATTACACTCTCCCCCGCTTACCCTCCGTTTCACAGCGGGCACAGGTCGCGGACCCTCCCTCGAGGGAGGGCAACGCCTTGGGCTTCCCCTGAGGGGAAGCTGGATCCCACCGTGTAACGGATGGGAGACTGAAGAGGGTCTTTTCAGCCTTGGTTCTCCAGAAAAGGATTTGAAAATACAGAACATATGTGCTATAATAATCCCAATTGCACTTACTTGCCAAATTGCACATTAAAAATCGAATTTGCACTCAAACTGCACGATAGGCACTATCAAAAAACACTGCAAATCTTGCAATTCTTGCAAATCTCAGGGAAATAAGATCTGTGAGAAACGAGCAAGAGTGCCATCACGTAAGGACAAGAACAACCCTTTGCACCTTAACAAAGGGAGTTTTTACACTCAAAACCCCATCTGGCGCCATCAAAAAACAGTGTAAATAGTGTAAAAAGTGCAAAAACCCCCCGCATAGGCCAGGAAACAAGAGGATGCAAACGCAATCGGAGGAGTGATTCAATAATTCGCATCATTGACTCAGATTTTCTTGACTCTCGTTGGCTATGCTATAATCTTTATTCTGGTGGGGTGTCTTTTGCCCTGCATACGAGCTATGAAAACGACCGGAACCTTACCAATTCATCGCCGTGTCAAGGCTTTGCTTGTTGCCGGAGTGTTAGTTACTCTGGTGCTCATGCTGAATGCCTGCGGTTCTGGTGGGGGCAGACCTCCAATCAACGAAAGTGATCAAACGATCACTCCCTGGTCCTCCTCCACGCCCACCGCATCCCCACAACCCAGCGCCACGCCCACCCCGGAACCCTGGCCGACCTTTGCGCCGCCCAGCAGCCCTGCCTCCACCGCCATCCCGCCTGCCACACCCAGGTTGGAGCTGGATGAAGATGTGCGGATCTGGCTGCTCCTGGGCACTGAGGCCGAAAAGCCCTTTAGCGGTCGCACGGATGCCATCCATCTGCTGCTGATCAATGAACGGCTTTCCAAAGCGAGCGTCATCTCCATCCCTGGCAGCTTATTCGTTTACCTCCCCGGGCACACGATGCAGCGGCTCAACACGGCTTATGCCCTGGGCGGCATGGAACTTGTACGCGATACACTTGCGTACAACTTTGGCATCCGCCCTGACAAGTTTGTCCTGGTGCATCCAACCGAATTCAAGTGGCTGGTGAACGACCTGGGCAATCTGGATGTGAGCGTGCTTTTTCCGATCCGCGACGCGTGTGGCGGCTTGCCTGCCGGCACGCACCGCATGAACGGCGATAAAGTGTATTGTTATGTTTCGTACCTTGGCGGCGATGAGGTCAATCGCACCCGGCGCCAGCAGCAGGTTTTGCAGTTGCTCTTTACCAAATTAGTTCAAAATGGCAGATTAGCCCGGTTGCCGGTTTTGTATGCTTCCTACCAGGATTACCTGGAGACCGACATTTCCCTGGTGGATCTCCTTTTCCGCATTCCCCTGGCGCTGCGCCTTGGGGACCCGGATCGGGTGAGCTACTTCGTGTTGGGATGGGAGCAGTTGCAACAATGGGAATTGCCTGACAACACTCAAACCAAAGTCCTGCTTCCGCGTGAAGAGCAGGTGGCAGAGGTGTTCAACCAGGCACTGGCGGCAATCAGCGAGCCTTCCCCCCTCGGGGAGATCGTGCTGACGTACGAAGCCCAGGTAACCATCGCAGTCGCGCTGACGCAAACATCCCAGGCAACCGTGTACGTGCCGAATTGGCCGACCAACACGCCAGCGGGTCAATTAACACAGCAGCCGACGCAACCAGGTCAGCCAACCGCGACTCGCACACCGACTCGTACACCGACTCAACCCGGTCAGCCAACCGCGACCCGCACGCCAACTGCCACACGTTCTGAACCTTATCCGATACCGACCGCGGTTTTCTACACTCCAACTCCAACCTCGGAGACGTATCCGTAACACATATAGGGAGAAAATGTTTAGACAGACCAAACAAAAGCGAATTTCCTCACTCCTCAGAGTTCTGATGGTGTGTGGTTTTTTGCTGAGTCTGCTCGGAGCTGCTCCTGCCAAGTCCATCTCCTTACCCTCAGCCGGGGTCAGCCGCTTTGTCACCATCGAGGTTGATTACACCATCTACGAGTGGTGGCTACTTTCGTGGAAAACCTCAGAAATTGTCTGCCAGATTTACACAGAGCACGAATCCTGGCCAGATAACTCTGAAGTGCTCTATTACTGCGGATCAACCATTCAAAAGCAATGGACGAGCACTGGCGCCTGCCTTTTTGACCAAAACATCACCAATCCACAGGAATGTAAGGGCTTGTACCTTCATAAAGCGAGTGTGACTCCATCCAAGCGTAAGGTTGAGATCAGCCTGCCCTCGCCGGAAGTATTCGTCTCCATTTCTAATTGCATCAAGGAACCGGGGCAAAATAACTGCACCACGCTGCCCTATTTGCGCCTGCAAGCGGTTGAGCCGCTACCCAACGAACAGATCATCCAGATCCTGGGCACGGTCAATGGGGCGGGTTTTAGCTGCCCGGGCAGCGCCTGCGACCTACCGCTGAGCCCGACTGGCATGGAAGGCGTACAGGTTGAATTTTGGGCAGAGTCGAGCTATGGCGACTCGAGCAAGCGTTATAACGCGCAGGTTCGCGTGATCCCTTGGGGTGATTTTGCCAACCCCGATCAACCCGCCGCCGATAAACCCAGTTATTACGTGGATGTGCTCAGTTCCCAGTGGTTGGGCGAAGGTCAGTCTACCTGTTCAGAGATTTGGCAGTCATTCATGCCGGTGGATGGTCCTCCATCCTGGCTCAGGACGCCCCTGCTGGCGGAACAGTTGGTGTCGACGAACGAGTATTACCTCCTGGCGGGGTTGCTCATCAAGCAAGGCTTGGTGGATGCCGGCACGTGCCCCTCAGGCGGGCTGGAAACCAACGGCGCGGCAAATGCCTGCGGCATGGAAGCCGCCCAGCCGGCGGTGGATGTCTGGCAAAACCAGTTTGACGCGGAAATTATGCGGGTTGCCGATGACACCGGTGTTCCCGCCCAGTTGATGAAGAATATTTTCAGCCGTGAGAGCCAATTCTGGCCAGGGATATACGAGAAAGTCCGTGAAGCCGGGCTCGGCCACCTGAGCGACATCGGCGCGGACGGCGTACTGCTTTGGAACCCGGCATTCTACAGCCAGTTCTGCCCGCTGATCCTGGCAGACGAAACCTGCCAGCGCGGTTTTGGCAACCTTGACCCTGCCCAGCAGGAAATGCTGCGCGGAGCGCTCGTCCAGAAGGTTAATGCTGCCTGCCCGAATTGCCCGGTGGGGATTGACCTGACCCAGGCGAATTTCAGCATCAGCATCTTTGCCCGCAGCCTGTTGGCGAATTGCGAGCAGGTGCGCCAAATCATTTACAACACGACCGGCCGCCAACCCGGGCAGGTCGCAAGGTATGAAGACTTGTGGAAATTTACTTTGCTGAATTACAACGCTGGTCCGGGCTGCCTGGGCAACGCCATGCAGCGCACCATCAATAACGGTAATCCGCTCACCTGGGAAAATATCACTTTCAACCTACAGGAAGTCTGCCGCGCTGGCATCGTGTATGTTGATGACGTCTCAACCATGCCCCAATCCGAAGATGGCAGCATCAATGACCTCTTGAGCACGCCCAAGCCGAGCACGTACCTGCCCACACCTACGCTCCAACCAACGCCGCGTCCGATCATCCTGACCCCCACGCCCGGACCGACCGTTACTCCTGGGCCAACCCCCACCGGTACAGCTTACCCCTAACCCCCCTCATTCCGGGACTTAAGCTTTTCCTGAACGCAGTTCATCGAGCTGCGCTTCGAGTTCTGCCCGCTTCTCGACACCAGCTTGCTCAACTTCGTAGCGCACATTCTGGACGTAGTCGCAGATCTTCGCTTTTAATTCTTCACCTGTAAAAGGCGCGTACATCCGGGCTAACGTGGTGCCAACCAGTCCGCCAAGCAGCGCGCCAAAAAACCAACTGGAACTCTTGCTCATTTCATCATCCTTTCAAGATTTGCTGGTTCAATTATAAAGGATTGCAG
>CAYPBU010000087.1:0-7849 GCA_964409045.1 uncultured Anaerolineaceae bacterium
AGGCACCATGTAGGCGGCTATTCTAACATACCCCTCGCTGTCCCGCAAGCATTAATTTTGACGTAATTGGTCGATTAACTTCTCCCGTTCGACACTGACCTGCTCGTAGTTGTGCAGATTCTTGACCACTACCTTTTGACCTTCGATCTCCTCAGGTCCGAGCACGAGTGCCCTGCTTAGCCCCAGCCGATCCGCGTACTTGAACTGCTTCGCCAGCTTTTCAGGCTCTGCCTGGATCACCTTGAAACCAGCAGCACGCAACTCGCTCGAAAGGCGAATGGATTCCGACAACGTATCTTCACTAAACACGGTTACAAACAAGGTTTCCGGATCCACCAAATCTGCAGGGATTAAACCGAAAGCCTCCAGAACCAGCATAATCACGACGTCCCCCATGGCAAAGCCGACGCCAGGTAATGGATTTCCGCCGACATCCCCCACCAGGTTGGCGTAATGCCCGCCACCCAAAATTGCCCTAAATTCACCATTGACGGCATGCGCTTCAAAAACTGTGCCCGTATAATAATCCAACCCACGGATGATTTTCGGCTCATACGCGATGAATTCTGCGACTCCAAGCGCTTCCAGCAAGCCAAAGAGGCTTCTCATCTGCTCCGATTCACGCCAAAGTTCCCGATTCTCAAGAAGTTGCCGGATAGCCTTTAGCTGTTCTGCATTCAAGCCTTCCGCCAGAGCTTTCTCATCCCAGGCTTCTGCCGGGAGTTTATCAATCCGATCTATCAAATGCAGCACGACAGGTTTTTGCTCCGGGTTGATGCCGATCTTGCTCAGCTGGCTATCCATCAAGCGCCGATCATTGACATAGAGCTTGACCTGCTCGGAGGTAAGCCCAACATTCTTCAAGAATGTCGCCGCCACAGCTAATAGTTCCGCATCTGCTTGAACGGAATCGCTGCCAATCTGATCAATATTCCACTGGAAAAATTCACGCGTGCGCCCCTTTTGCGGGCGTTCATAGCGCCAGAATGGTCCAAAAGACCACCACCGCAACGGGAACGTCAGCAGGTTCTGCTTCGACGCAACCATTCGGGCGAGGGTGGGCGTAAGCTCAGGGCGAAGGGTTATCGGGTCACCGCCGCGATCGTTAAAAACAAAAGCCTGCTCCTTCACGAGTTCTTCCCCGGATTTCGCGGCGTACAGATCTATCGTCTCCAGGCAAGGTCCATCATACATTTGGTAACCAAATGCTTCCGATGCCTCGCTCAGCTTTCGGATCAGCCATTGGCGTTTTGCCATTTCATCTGGATAAAAATCCCTTGTACCCTTTACACTCTTGATCACATTCTTCATTTCAACCTCGTAGCAGTTAAGCGATTAGTATAACATGCCGGGTTTCGAGTAAAATAAACCAAGTCACTAATTAGAGGATGTCAGATGAAAGTATTGGATGTTATTGCGATTTGCGAAGGTACGCTCCTCACGCCGGATGTCGACCTTGATATTGAAATTAAAGGTGGCTTTTCAGGCGACCTGATGAGCGATGTTCTCGCTTCGGTCCAGGCAGAAGCTGTGCTAATAACCGGTCTCAGCAACCCCCAGGTGGTTCGGACCGCGCTGATTGCTGACATCCGTTTAATCATCTTTGCCCGTGGGAAGAAACCCAGTGAGGACATTGTAAGACTTGCCAACGAAGAAAACATCCCCGTAGCCTATTCACCCCTGGGTCTTTACGAGATTGCAGGTCGGCTCACAAAGGCCGGATTACCCAGCTACGAAATGGAAATGAACCTCTTCCCTAAAGACTGACTCCCATGAGCAACCAGGCAACTCTCTCTGATAATGACGCTGGTTTGATCACCAGGGTAGAGGAACTTGGCTACGAACTAAAAATCAGCCAGGTGATGACCACCAAAGTGGTCACCTTCACACCCGACATGACCATGCTCGAAGCGCTTGACCTGATCCAAAGTAATCGAATCTCTGGCGCCCCGGTTACGTTAAATGGCGAAGTCGTTGGCGTCATTTCCACCGAAGACCTGATGCGTGCCTTGCGTGACGGGCGAATCGACCGAAAAGTCTCGGATTACATGAGCAGAGGTCTGATCACCGTCAAAGCCGATGAAAAGGTCGTCGAAGCACTGAAAATTTTTCAAAAAAAGAATATCGGTCGCCTTCCCGTGCTGGACGAGAATAACAAATTGGTCGGCTTGCTCACCAAGGGCGACATCACCAATGGATTATTGACCGCTCTTCAACGCGACTACCAAGCCGAAGAAGTCATCCGTTATCGTGCCTCCCACCTTTTCGAGGATATCGAGTCCGATCGAACGAGCCTCATCCTTCGCTATCGGATTATCAAGGATGATTTCCTGCATGGGGGCGCGGCGTCAAACCACATCAAAAAAGCCCTCCAAAGGCTTGGCGCAAACCGCCAGATCGCCCGGAAGTGCGGTATCGCTGTCTATGAAGCTGAGATGAATCTCATCATCCACACCACCAACGGTGGTTTTCTGCGAGTGGAAATTGAGCCACACAAAATCACCATGGAAGCCTATGATGATGGTCCTGGCATTGATGATGTTGATAAAGCAATGACTCCAGGCTACTCCACAGCTACAGAAGAGATACGGAACAAGGGGTTTGGTGCGGGTATGGGTCTGGTCAACATACGTTCCTGTGTTGATGAAATGACAATCAAATCTTCCAAGGAAAGCGGTACGAATCTTTACATGATCATGTATCTGAATAAACCCAGTACCTGAGATCGGATTAACAATGGTCACACTCCAAACAATCGTAGACAAGCTTGAGTTGAAGGTTCTCACCGACCCCCAGGACCTGTCCGAGGTTCAGATTTACAGCGGTTACACCTCGGATTTGCTAAGTTGCGTCATGACAGGCGCTCAGGCAGATGGCATCTGGGTCACATTGATTGCCAATATCAACATTGTCGCGGTGGCTTCCTTGCTTGAAGTTCCCGCCATCATCATCACAGAGAATGCTCAACCGGACGCAGCCACCATCGCACGCGCCAACGAGGAAGGCATCGTGCTGCTCTCCACCCCAGTCGGCAACTACCAGGTCGTTGGGAAACTCTGGCAATTGGGTATCACGGACACTGATCCAAGCAGATGAAACGCCTGAAGGCAGACCTCCACATCCACACCGTCCTCTCACCTTGTGCGACGCTGGAAATGCTGCCCCCGTTCATCGTACAACGCGCCCTCGAAGTAAATTCCCACCTGATCGCGATCACAGATCATAACGCCAGCGCAAATGTGCCTGCTGTAATCAAGGCTGCCGAAGGTACCGAACTGACCGTGCTGCCAGGGATTGAGCTCAGCACTGCGGAGGAAATCCACGTCATCTGCCTATTTGACACCTACGCGCAACTCTTCGAGCTGCAAAAGATCGTTGATGATTATTTGCCAAATATTCCAAACAATCCGGATTTCTTTGGCTTGCAGTTGATTGTTGACTCGGAAGGAAACTACGTCGAAACAGACACCCGCCTTCTCAGCAACGCCACGCGTCTCACCATTGGCGAAGCGCAGCGCCATGTGCTCCGTTTGGGGGGTCTGTTCATCCCCGCTCACGTAAACCGGGAGGAGAATGGGATGTTGCCGCGCCTCGGTGGCGTTCCGCCTGAATTGAATTTATCTGTCATGGAAATCTACAATATTTCCAAATCAGAAGCCATCCGTCGCTATCCCTATCTCGAAGATTTCCATTTATATCCCAGTTCGGATGCTCACGATCTTGAGGCTATCTCAGGCATTATCAGCTTACATATGGAGGAGACCTCGGTTTCTGCCTTGAACCTTGCTCTTCAGACGCAATATTAATGAGGTAAATTGCACTGCCTGGTTGTGCGTACCTTCTTGTACATTTTCCATTTTTTTCCAAATCAGCAGACGTATGTTGACCAAAACGACTGAATTGAGTAAACTATTTGTAACATTTTTCACAAAGGCATTCCACCTTTGAGATATAGGAGCATGCAAAAAAATGACGTCAACACCCAAGCAATTGGATCCCCTCGATAACCCCCGGATGAAACAAGTTATCGACGATACCATCTCAGAGTACAGTGAGCAGAATGGCGCATTGATGGTCGTACTAAACCATCTGCAAGAAAGAATCGGCTTCATCACAAAACCGATGCAGGCTTATGTCGCACGTAAAATGAACGTTCCTGTCAGCAAAGTTCATGGTGTGGTTTCTTTCTATTCCTTCTTTACCACTGAGCCTCGTGGTAAGCACGTGGTCAAGTTCTGCATCGGAACTGCCTGCTACGTTGGAGGAGCCTCTCAATTGATCGATAAAGCCAAACAGGTGCTGGGAATTGAACCAGGTCAGACCACCCCAGACGGTTTAATTACACTCGAAGTTTGCCGATGTGTTGGGGCTTGCAGCCAGGCACCGGTTGTTGTGGTGGATGATTTCAACCACGGACGCGTAAAGCCAGCTCAATTCGGCAAGATCCTAACCGATGTTCAAAAGAGTGAGGCTGCGGCTTGAGAGAACTCTCACTTCACCTTCTTGATATAGCCGAAAACAGCATTTCTGCTGGGGCATCAAGAATCGTGATTTCCGTGCGTGAAGATATGGTGGCTGACGAGCTCTGGCTCGAAGTCTCTGACAATGGCAAGGGAATGTCTCCTGAAATGGTCTCCAAAGTTCTCGACCCGTTTGTCACCAGCCGTACTACTCGCAAGGTTGGTCTCGGTATCCCCTTGCTCAAGCAAGCTGCTGAGGCATGCAATGGATTCCTAACCATCGAATCCGAGCTGGGCAAAGGCACAAAACTAACCACCAAATTCCAACACAGCCACATTGACCGTATGCCCCTGGGCAACCTTGAGGATACCCTAATCACACTGCTCTTGGGCACACCGTCTGTCAATTGGGTTTTCAATTACAAATTCAATGATCAAAGTTTCGAGTTCGATGACATGGAGTTCAAAGAAGCTCTTGGCGATCTGCCTCTGAGCGATTTCCGTGTGATCGAATTTCTCTCCAACACCATCATCGATGGTATTTCCAATGCAAAAAACATCACCACCACAGAAGGAGTCGTGTATGCCAACCATTAAATCTTTAGATGACCTCAAGCGACTGCGCGAGGAAGCCCAGAAAGTCAAAGAACTGCGCGACCAGACAGGCAAAACTCAAATCGTAGTCGGCATGGGTACCATCGGCATTGCCGCGGGAGCTCGTGAGACCTTAAAGGCAATTCTTACCTTCATCGAGGATCAGCGCTTGCCCGATGTTATTCTGCGCCAGACTGGCAACATCGGTCTGGGAGGACAGGACCCAGTGGTGCAAGTGATTCTTCCCGGTGCTGAAACTGTTACCTACGGCAAAGTCACTCCCGCTATGGCAGTCAGGATCATGGAAGAACATGTGGTGAAGGGCAATATTGTCCAGGATTTCAGGATAGAAGCTTAAGTTCAGGCTTTAATAAAAATAGGAAGGCAAATGTAGCTATGGCGTATTATCGTTCAACTGTGCTTGTTTCAATGGACCCAATCTGTGTTGATAAGGGAGCATTGGACATCAAAGAACAACTGATTAAGCAATTGGCAGATCTGAACCTTACTGAGGAAGTCCAGGTCCTGGACAGCCCCAGGTTGGGTGATCCCGAAACGGAAGGTCCCGATATCCTGGTTTACCCTGAAGGCAGCCATTACATCCAACTGACCACTGCCACGGTCGGTCCAATCGTGATGGAACACTTCATCAAAGGTCGCGAGCTCCAGCAATACAAAGCTCAAATGCGCGACGTCTTGGATGAGGAACTCGGCGAGCCTAAAGAAAAGGAAATTCGCATCATCCTTGAGAACATCGGTAAGATAGATCCACGAAATATTGAGGACTACATTGCGGTCGATGGTTACCAGGCTCTGGCGAAAGTGCTTGGCGAGACGACCCCTGAAGAGGTCATTCAGATGATTCTGGACTCCAAACTTCGTGGGCGTGGTGGCGCTGGTTTTCCGACTGGTTTGAAGTGGAAATTTGCCCGCCAGGCTCCAGACTCAACCAGATACATGGTTTGCAATGCAGACGAGGGCGACCCGGGCGCGTTTATGAACCGCAAAGTTCTCGAAGGCGATCCCCATTCTGTGCTTGAAGGCATGGCAATCGGGGCATATGCCGTCGGGGCCAGCCAGGGTTATCTCTACTGCCGAGCCGAATATCCCATCGCTGTCAGCACTTTCAATATTGCCATCGAACAAGCAAGAGAATACGGTCTGCTCGGTAAGGACATCCTTGGATCTGGCTTTGACTTCGATATCGAAGTCCGCATGGGCGCAGGAGCGTTCGTATGCGGTGAGGAAACCGCGCTGATGGCTTCAATTGAAGGCAGTCGCGGCGAACCTCGCGCTCGTCCACCGTTCCCAGCTTCAAAAGGCTTGTGGGGCAAACCGACCAACATCAACAATGTTGAAACGTATGCCAATGTGCCAAAGATCATCCACCGCGGACTTGAGTGGTACACCAGCATGGGCTCTGAGAAGAGCAAGGGCACCAAAACTTTCGCCCTTGCAGGTGATGTTGCCCATACCGGTCTGATTGAAATCCCCTTTGGCATGACCCTGCGCGAGATTATCTACGAGATCGGTGGCGGCATCAAAGATGGAAAAGCCTTCAAAGCCGTCCAAACTGGCGGTCCGATGGGTGGCTGTCTGCCGGAATCTGATCTGGATCTCGGTGTTGATTATGAGACGCTTGGCGCTGCCGGCTCCATTATGGGCTCTGGCGGTATGATCGTGATGGACGAAGGCACCTGCATGGTCGACATCGCTCGATTCTTCATGGAATTCACCCAGGATGAATCTTGCGGAAAATGCGTTCCCTGTCGTGTTGGCACCCGTCGCCTGCTTGAAATTTTGGAAAAAATCTGTGCAGGTAATGGTGAAGAAGGTGACATCGAGGAACTGCAAGAGCTCAGTGACCAAATTCGCAAGAATAGCCTGTGCGGCTTGGGTCAGGGAGCCCCCAACCCGGTGGTTTCCACCTTGAAACACTTTATGGATGAATACAAAGCCCACATTTACGAAAAACGCTGTCCCGCCAAGGTCTGCCGTGCTCTAATCAAGTACGAGATCCTGGATGGTCCGTGTACTGGGTGTACAGTCTGTGCCCGGAATTGCCCCGTGAATGCAATCTCTGGTGAACGCAAGCAAACACACGTGATTGATCAAGACATTTGCATCAAATGCGGCATTTGCTATCAATCTTGTAAGTTTGATGCAATCATAGTCAACTGATGTTTTTTCTGAACAGGAGAGATCATGCAATCTGTCACTGGTAACGAAGAAGGAACCACCCTGGGTGTCCGGGAGATAGTCAATCAATTTGGCGCTACTCGCGCAGATCTCATTCCTGTGTTGCAAGCAATTACCAATAAACATGGTTTCATTTCACAGGCGGCGATGGAAGAGTTATCAGCGTTGATGAGCCTTCCAACAAAAGAGATACATTCTGTGGCAACTTTTTACAGAATGCTCTCAACTCAGCCGCGTGGAAGGCATGTTGTCCAGTTTTGCGAAAGTGCGCCTTGCCATGTTGTTGGAGGAAGAGAAGTCTTCTCTACCCTTAAGCAAGCTCTCGAACTCGAACCCGGTCAGACCAGCGCGGATAACAAGTGGACGTTGCTGACCACCAGTTGTTTGGGCGTTTGCGATGCAGGACCAGTGATTTTGATTGACACTGACATGTACGGGAAGGTTACCCCTGGGCAAGTCAAAGAGATTCTCAGCCGTTACGAATAGGAGATTGCCATGAAAGCCGCAAGATCAATGATCCTGGTGTCTAACGATCCTGAAAGTAATGCTCGAGGATCTGAAAAAATATTTTCCGCCTTCCAGCAAGAGTTACTGCA
>CAYPBU010000088.1:0-7294 GCA_964409045.1 uncultured Anaerolineaceae bacterium
TCTCCCAGATGCTGCCGAGGCAAAGCTTGAGAACGTCGAAGGTTTCCGCGAAGAAACCACTCAAAAACGGAATGTAGTTCAGCACGGCAACTGTAATTCGTTTCGGTTTTGCCACTTCTTTGACTGTTTTTGCAGGATTTTGCCCAACTCGCATAGCGATCTCCTCTACTTTGATGCCAATTCCCGGGAGGACTGCATCACTTTTTGCATCTCCCGGTTTTTCCAGAACTCAACCCAGGCCCGCTTGGGATGAAAGAGGGTAAAGAACAGCTGGGTTAGCGCAAAGTTGTTGTTCTTGAGCATCGGGCGGTTCTGGAACTCGCGCAGTTTACCCTGCCAGTCGCGCGGCATGATTTCGATTTTACCGTGAACAAGGCGATGCGAGGCATCGTTGAGCTCAAAAATGGTCCGCCTTCCGCCTGCCAGTCGGATATTCTCACCCGTTTCCGGCAGCCGATAATGCGGTTGTCCATTTGGCAGGTGGTGATAGTCGTGGTTTTGATGGATGATATCGAGATCGGAGGTGCAATCCACCACCGGCCAGTTTTCCTGCCTGGCTTTGAAGATCATCCAGTTATCCCAACCCGCGCGTCCGACCGTGAAATCGGGGATGTCCTGGAAGCAAGCGCGAGGGAAGACAAAATAGTCACTTCCCGCCCGAACGTGCAATTTGCCGTCCCGCCAGGTACGCCGGCGCAGAGGCTCAGCCCAGTCGCCATCGAAGATTAGTTGCTCGGTGATTTCCAAATCCCAGCGCTGCCCCACCAGCAAGAACTTTGGCAATTTCGCCGCAACTTGTTGAGCTACTTCCAGAAAGTTGGGGAAGAGGATGATGTCCGCATTGACGTAAGCCAACAGCGGGCTTTGGGTCGCCTGGCGACCGAGCTTGAAAATGCCACTGATCAGCGGCGTGCCGAGCGAATTGACGGGCACTTCCGGCAGATGCCTAAAGCCAAACTCAGCGGCGGCTTCGGCGATGCCCTCTTCGGAACCGATCAGGACAATTTCAACCGAATCTCCAAGAGCCTGCCAGCTCCTGAGCGCGTTGCGCTGAATCAGGGCAATGTGCGGATTGGTGAAGGGCTTGGGAGCCGTGAAAAGGGTCAGGGCTGGCGTCATGAGGCTTTGTCCTCCAGCGGCAGCCAGGTTTTGCCTGGCATGAATATGGACAGCATGTTCCGCTTGAGTGTGCCCAGGGTGCGCTTCATCGCAACGAGACTTTCGGGGACAATCGTAGAATCCTCAAATGGTTCGCTCTCCGGACGCGCAAGCACGGTCAGGTAGAGGTCGAGCGTTTCGGAACGCGGGTAGCCATGTTTGCGAGCATGCATGATCTTGTAACCAGCCTGACTGAGCATTTCACTTAGAGTATGTTCGGTGAAGCAGCTCAAATGCGCCAATTCGTAGGATTCATGCGCGTAAAAATTGGGCACTTCCACCAGCAAAAAGCCACTATCCTCCAACAACTTGGTCCTGATCTCCCTCAATGTACCCAGTGGGTCTTCGAGGTGCTCGAGCACGTGCATCATGGTAACGAGGTCAAACCTGGCAGTTTCATCGGCTTCCAATTGCTCAATAGAAGGGTAAAGTTTGAAACCCTTCTCTTCCGCCAGCTTGCGGTAGGCATTACCCGGTTCCACACCGACCATTTCGGCCCCATAAGCGTCATAGATGGTTTGCAGCAACGTGCCGGAGGATGCGCCGATATCGAGGGCGCGCCACAACCTGCAGACGCCATGATGCTGCATTAACGCGAGCTGGTACTCCGCGCGCAGGCGCTGCTGACGCAGATCCTTGGTGGTGGGTTCTTCGGTGGACTGGTAGAGCTTGCGGTAGGTTTCTGCGTAAAAGGCAGGGTCCGCAGCAGCGCTCTCCCCGGGATTTTGGAAGACAAATCCGCAGGTCTGGCAGAGGTAATACCTGACCTTGAAGCCGAATGAGTCCATCTCGGAAATGACGATGGCTTTTGATTTGCCGCAGAGCGGGCAATGAAGTTCACGCGCAGGATTAATCATTGTCATGGGGAGGCTCGTTTCTTTCTACTGCTTGCCCCTGGTCCAGCGTCTTCGCGCGGTGATCCACCTCAAACACGTCCTTATGCCTCACGCCGACCAACAGTGCCTGCCACTGCGGGTGTCTCGCGTTGGCTGCCAGCAAGTCTTGCAGGGTGAAATCGTCACGGTCATTGAAAGTCGCATACACCTGGTTGGCGACTTCGAGATCCGCAGGTGTATCAACTGTGAAGCGCAAGTGGCTGAGGTCTTTCTCCCAATCGGCCACGCTGATCTTAAAGCGACCGGGCATGTCGTAGAGGTATGGCATGACGTGTTCACGTTCAAAAGGCTCGGCGGCTTCTTGCCAGGCGCGTTCAAGCGCGGCAAATGAAACCACCTCTGTGTCCATCCCTACTGCAGTAGTGCGTCTAAAAGGTGGAGGCAGGCGGTTGGCGGTGAAGTCGGCGCAGGTCAGGTGGAAATGAGTGATTGTGCGATCGATCTCTTCCGGGTCGATGAACGGGCAATCCGCAGTCAGCCTAACCACCACGCTCGCGCCAGAAAGTTTTGCTGCCTGGTAATAACGGTCGAGCACGTCATAGAGGTCGCCTCTGAAGCAGGGTATGCCCGCCGTTTCGCAGAATTCTGCGATCGGCTCGTCGCTGGGATCCGTGGTGGTTGCCACCATGACCTCATCCACCAGGCTGGCGCGGCTGGCGCGCGCAAGCACGCGTGCCAGCATCGGCTCGCCCCCCACCAGGCGCAAGACCTTGCCTGGCAGGCGCGAGGAGCTCATGCGTGCCTGGATGATCGCAACAGTTTTTGTTTCGCTCACGGTGCTCCGTTAGGGTGTCGGTTGAACGGCATCGATCAGGATCGAGCCAACGCTAATCTCAAAGTCAGCCATTTCAGCAGCCATATTCGCCGGCGTGGTGAGGTAGAGCGCCATCCAGAGGTAGTCGGCTTCCTTGAACAGGTAGGCAACCCAGGCAGTTGAGTCCTTGGAATAACTCAGGCGGGTAATGTTACGCCCTCCAAGTTTGACAGAGTCGCTATCCACCAGGGCGGAATCGTTTCCGAGCACTTGCTCGAGCCCCAGGGTGATCATGCTCACCGGCAATTTCGAGAAAGTCTTATTGCGCAGGATGATCAGGCGGGTGGGGTAAACCGCAGCGGTGCCGCCATCATAGCCGTACCAACCGATGTTACCCTCGATACTGTCCACCAAGCCGGAGAGCGGGCTGGATTCGCCGCCAATAAAGTCCTTGATAGTGGCGATGATGGTCGGCAGAGCGCTGTCGATATCTTCAGCAACATACGTATTCGGAAGCATGATCTGCAACCCGGTGCCGTAGTACAGTTGCATGCCGGTGTCGGGCGTGGGGGTTGGGGGGAGAGGCGTGTCTTTTTTGCCAAAAGGCAGGCTGCACGCCATGGTCAAGATCATCAGGATCAGGAGAATGAGGGGAATTCTGGTTTTCATTGAGACCCTCCTATAGAAGAGGTCAGGGCTTGTTCCCAACAGCGGAACAGCAATTGTTTGTTTCGTCGCCAGTCTGCGCGTTTTTCGGCAACCTTGCGCGCGCGCTTTCCGACTGCGTTTAGATCGAATGATGGGGTCTGCAAGAGCAACTCTGACAGAGCGTGATGGTCACCATCCGGGAACAGCCAGCCGGTTTGCCCTTCGGCAATCCATTCGGCATTGGCAGGGATGTCAGACGCGATGGAAGGGAGACCGCAAGCCATGGCCTCCATCAGAGAGACCGAGGAGCCATCCACGTGGCTTGGCGTGACGTAGATATCGGCTGCTCCGTAGTAAGTGATCAGGTCCTGGTTGGGCACGCGCCCGCCCAGGAAGACCTTGTCGCTTACTTGTGCTTCTTGCAGGATGGAGAGCAACAATTCGCGTTGGCTGCCATCTCCGAGCAGGATCAGACGCAGGCTGTCATCTTTTTGGGCTGCTTCAACGAACGCCTTGAGCAATACGTCCACGCCGTAGTTGGGTTCCCAACTACGCAGGCAAAGCAACACGCGTTTATCGCCCCAGCCATGACGTTCGCGCCAGACTGTTCCGCGGATGCGGGCTGAGGGTGGCGTGAAGTGTGCCAGGTCGACCCCCCAGGGAAAAATGCAAATTTTCTCCGGGTCAAAACCCATACTTACGGCTTGAGCAGCAGAGCAGTGGGCGTCGGTGATTAACCGCGCGGAATGCCCGAGAGCAAAGCGTGCTTTTTCAGCAGCGTCAGGGCTCACCAGCACGTCGTGCATCAGGTCAAAGCCCCAACTCATGCTTAGTAGGGGCGTGAAGCCGGTCCTTGCGACAAGGAATGCCAGGTCCTGCAATGGTCCGGCATGCACCAGGTCTGGTTGCACTACCTTGAGCAGTTCGCTGAGCTCCAGGGTGAGGCGGGGAATATCATTTTCAGTCAGCTGGCTTTCGCTTCCACTCCACTCAAGGGTTTTAATGCCGCTGGGTGTGGGGTACTCTCCGGGGTGGAGACGCAACACGAAGCCCTCGTGCCCGCTTTCTGCCAGAGCTGCCAAAAACCGTTGATCGTGCACAGAATCGGCACGCGTGAAGTACAAAATTCGCATCAGTTTCTATCCAAGCTGCGTCCAGCGCAGTTCCTGCCCGGAGGGAATATCCTGGCGGGCGATGTGCCCCACAACCAGTTCGATATCATAAGGCATAATCGCGCCGGGTGTGGCAGGGCGCAAAACGTCGATCATCTCACGGGTCAGCGTCTGCCCAGCCTTAATATCCTGCGCGGCACGCAGGCAGCGGCGCTGCACCACGGACGTGTCGTGCTCGTTTTCCGCGATTGTCTTGTTGGCGGAGCCCATGGCTCGTTCCAACTGGCGGGTGGCGGTGACCATCTCAGCCCAACTGGTGGGATTCATGGCAAAGGCGTGGTCAGGACCTTCGCGGTGGTTGTCATCAGTAAAGTGTTTTTCCACCACACGCGCACCCAGAGCCACAGCTCCAAGAACGGTAGCATGCCCGTGGGTGTGGTCGCTCAATCCGAGAATGAGATCCGGCCACATCTGGTGATAGACCTTAAGCACGTTGAGGTGAATGCTGTCGAAGTTACCGTCAGCAGCGGTGTAATTTGTGTTGCACTGCATCAGCACCAGCTGCGGGTTGACCGGCAGGATGGCGTCGACCGCGCGTTGCACGTCGCCAATGGTGGAGGCACCCGTGGCTAGCAGAACGGGCTTGTCTTTGCGCGCCATGCGCAGGCAGGCTTCGATCCAGGTGATGTCGCCGGAGCCAATTTTGTAAGCCGGCACGAAGGGGTCGAGCATGTCGATGGCGTCGAAGTCATAGGGAGCGGAAAAGTAAGTGATACCCACTTTGTCGCACTCTTCCTTTAGGATTGGCGTCCAGTCAAAAGGCACGGAGGCTTCGTCGTAGACCTGGGTGACGGATTTTTTCCATTTTGCCTGGTGTGACACCTGGGCGTTCATGTGGCTGAAGCCATAATCCGAGACGATTTCAGGTCCACGGAAGTTTTGGAACTTGGCGGCATCGGCGCCGGCTTCGTGAGCGAGATGAATGAGGTGCTTCGCCCGCTCAAGGCTGCCGTCGTGATTGGCGGCGATATCGGCGATGAACCAGGTGGGGTGATTGTCTCCGATCAGGGTGTTACCAATTTTGAGTTCCATATGTCCTCTCCTTAGGGATTGAGTGAAAGCAATTTCTGGCGCAAACCAGAATCAAGGTCAGCGTGTAACGTGCGCAAGCCTTCAGCTTGGGTTGGCAATGGCTTGCCAAGCGCAACCTGGAGTTTATCAGTGTTCATACTCAGGTTGAGCGAACGACGGGTAGGTAGGTCGGAGTCAAGCGCGGAAATCGGGCGGATCAGGTTTGCATCCAATCCGAATTCGTGTGCCAGGTTCAGGCCAAAATCATACTTGCTCAGGCTTTCAGGCGAATAGACGTGATAAATACCGCTCAGGTGTTTTTGAAGCATTTCCAGAAGCGCTTCTGCCAGGTGCCCAACGTAGAGCGGTGAGAAAAACATGTCGGTAAAGCCGTTCACGGGCTTGCCTATTGTGAGGTTATTGTAGAAAAATTCAGCCAGGCTGCGTTTGCCCGTCAGAGACCAACCATAGAAAACCACGCGGGCAATGGCTGCCTCGGGGTTCGCTTCCGTCACGGCGTGTTCACCCGCCAGCTTGCTCTTCGCGTAGGTGTTGAGCGGATTGGGCGTGTCGGTTTCTTTGTAATTGCCCTTAGTGCCATCGAACACAGCATCAGTCGAGATCTGGATCATCGGCACGTTAGCTACCTTAGCCAGCTTTGCCAGTTCCCCGGCGGCTTCGGCGTTGATGCGAAAAGCGTGCTCAGGCTGCTTTTCAGCCGCGTCCACGTTTGCTTGCGCAGCGCAGTTGACCAACGCGTCCGGCTCAGCAGCTTCGAAGGCCTGCGCCAGGCTCTGCGCGTCGCAGAAGTTCACGGCGCGGGTAGCAAAAGGCGCGTCAACCAGGGGGCGGGAGTTCGTCCAGCCCAAAACCTCATAACCCATGGTTTGGGCAAGGAGGGCAAGGTTCGCACCCAGCATACCGCTGGCGCCGGTGACAAGCAGGCGGGTCATTATTTCTTCGTTTCTGCAGCCAGTTCTGCTTCAATCGGTTTGAGGATGGCATTGATGCCGTCCACATCCAGCCACTCGGTGTTGTTGGCGCTGGTGTAGGTGAAGCCATCGGGAAGGGCTCGTCCCTTCTCATTCCAGGAGTGACCAAACCACAGCGGTTCGCCAGCCGGCTGGACTACATACATATCATCCAATTCGACGGTGGTACGCGCTTCATCTTCGGAGATAAGCGATTCGTGCAGTTTTTCACCTGGACGAATGCCAATGATGCGGATTTCCGCTTCCGGAGCCATTGCCCTGGCAAGATCGGTCATTTTCATGCTGGGGATCTTGGGGATGAAGAGCTCGCCGCCCTGCATCTGCTCGATGCAGCTGATCACAAAGCGCGCGCCTTGCTCCAGGGAGATCCAGAAGCGAGTCATGCGGTCATCGGTGATGGTCAAAACGCCGCTCGGGCGCTGTTTGAGGAATAGGGGCACGACCGAGCCGCGTGAGCCAACCACGTTGCCATAGCGCGTGCAGGAGATGCGCGTGTTGCGTCCACCAGCATAGGCGTTGCTCTGCACCATCAGCTTCTCGGCTGCCAGCTTGGTGGCACCATAGAGGTTGACCGGATTGACAGCTTTATCGGTGGAAAGCGCCATCACTTTGCTGACGCCGTTTTCGATTGCGGCTTCAATTACGTTGCTCGAGCCAAGGATG
>CAYPBU010000089.1:0-7222 GCA_964409045.1 uncultured Anaerolineaceae bacterium
CCGGATTATGGCAAGCAATTCTGCTATAACTCTTGACAATCAAGACGGTATCTACAAGTACAGCCACACCAACCTGCCCTACATGCTGAAAAGCAACCTGCTAAAAGCACGAGCGTTGAATGGTGGGTATAGGAATAAAAAATATTGGGCAGATCGCCACGTCGCTTCGCTCCTCGCGATGACGGAGAGGGTAAGGTTGGTTTTGCTTTAGAAGAAATGTGAGGGGAAGTAACCGGTCACGTTGACCGCATTATTCTCGATGAAAAACGCTTTTGGATCCAAATCCAGCACGCCCCGCCGCAGGCGAATCAGTTCGTACTTCGAAACAACCGTGTTGATAACCAGAAAATTCGTGTCGGTGTAGGCGCCTTTGCCGTCCCAATACGTTGCTCCGCGTTGGATTTCCTGGGTGATGAAAGGCAAAATATCACGGTTGCGGGTGATAACCATCACGTTGATTTTTACGTTCTGGTAATGGGTGCGGTCCATCATGAAGGCGTAGATTAAGGTGAATATTACCGAGTAGACCATGATGAGCGGCGGATTGGTGAACAGGGCGTAGCCGTAAACAATCAGGCTGATAATCAATCCCACCCTGCCAACGCTGAAATTGTTGTGCTTCATGCTAATGTAAACCCCAAGGATGTCCGCCCCGCCAGATGATCCGCCGGCTCGCAGGCACAAACCTGCTCCAAAGCCTGCCAACGCCCCACCCACCAGGCACACCGTCAGCAGGTCGTTCAGCTCAGGTATTAACTGCCTGATTGGGATAATCGAGAGGGCAAAAGTCATCACAGCGATTGAAATTATGGTCTTCAGCATAAATTTCCGGTTGACGATCTTATAAGAAATCATTAGAAGAGGCAGGTTTATGGCCAGCAATATCACACCTGTCAAAGATCCCAAGCCTGGAATCACCTTTTGAAGCAGTTCCAGGATTATCTTAGCGATACCGGTTAGATTGCCAATGTACAGCCCCGCTGGAATGACAAGCATATTAATCGTAGCAGCATACAGCAAGCTGCCGAAAATAACCAGGCAGTAATCCCAAAGTTCGCTCTTGAAATCAGGACCTTTCAGGATCTGATTCCTCTCGCGTTTGGAGGGCTTTGGCTTTGCCGCGGCGCGTTTTTTGGTTTTCGCCTTAGGAGTGGAAAAAAGAAACGAATTCCTTCCGCGATCAGGCGTAATCGGCAACTTGCGTTTTGCCAGGTCAGGTTGTTCTATGTAATTCATACGCAATAATCTTACTCGAGGAAGCTACCTTTGAGCAAGACCTGGGTTGCCCTGTAATAATTGAAAGACTAGCCGGTTGCTTAATCCTTGGCAGGGTAACCTGTGATGTCCTGGATCTCGGTATATAGGGGGGCAAGCCGGTCGTACATTTTCAAATACACTCGCTTATAAAGTTCATCGTACAACTGATGGTTTTCAGTATCCGGCTCGAAGGTGCGGCTGATACGGGTCATTTCCGCCACAGCGCTTTCGAAGGATGGCTTTAATTTCAAGCCAACAGCCAGGTTCATCGCAGCGCCCAACCCGCTGGCTTCGTAAACATGCGGACGTCCTACCGGCATGCCAAAGATATCGGCAGTCAATTGCGCGGCTGCGTCGCTTTGCGAGCCTCCGCCGGCTATGCGCACTTCCATGATCGGCACGCCACTGCGCTTGCTGGTGCGTTCGGCGCCTTCCCGCAGGGCATAAGCCAGTCCTTCCAGGATTGCACGATAGATATGGGCGCGGGTATGTACCCCTCCAAAACCGATCATGGCGCCTTTGGCATCAGGACCGGGCGATTTCAGACCCGGAGCCCAGTAAGGCTGCAGCATCAGCCCCATCGAACCGGCAGGCACGGAGTGGACAAGGTCATCGAATAATTCCTCCGGGTCCACTCCCCGATCTTTCGCCAGCCTCTGCTCGTTGTGACCGAATTCCCGCAAAAACCAAGAGACCATCCAATAGCCCCTGAAAAGTTGGATCTCCAGGGAATAGGAACCCGGCACCGCCGCTGGATAGGGCGGGATCAGGGGTACCACTTCGATGTATTTTTGGTGGATGGTGTTGATGGTCGCGGCTGTGCCGTAGGAAAGGCAGCAGATATTTGAAGCCAATGTGCCCGTGCCAAGCACCTCGCAAGCTTTGTCAGCAGCTGCCGCGAATAGAGGCAAGCCAGCTGGAATACCCGTTGCCTCTGACGCCTGGCTGGTTACTTCGCCAAGAAAACCACTCGGCGGCACCAGGTCGATCAGCATATAGGGTTCAACCGGAACAGCCTTCCATTTCCAGTCAAACTTACCTGCCCAGGCATGTTTTTTATAGTCAAAGGGCAGGTGCGCCACCTGGCAACCAGTTGAGTCGACCAACTTACCCGTCATGCGGTAAGTGAGAAAACCGGAAAGCAGCACAAGCTTGGCGGTTTTACTCCATATCTCAGGTTGGTTGGTACGGATCCAGTTGGGTTTTGCTTCCGATTGGAGATATCGGATCGTATCCATCATGCCCGAGACGCTGAATAGCACTCCCCAAACACCACCCACATTTGGTAGTCCGGCAGTGCGGCGTTGGTCTGACCAATGGATGGCGGGTCTGAGCGGATTGTAATCCTGATCAAGATTGATCAACACGTTTCGCTGGGTCGTGATCGCCACTCCGGCGATTTGGTCCTTGTCCACGCCAGGGGTCGCCCAAAGTTGTTGGCATGCCTGGCACAAACTCTCCCAAAAAAGCTCCGGCTCAAGCTCAGCCCAACCCGGTTTGGGGGAACTGTAAGCGGGCAGGGGAATCCTGGCTTTGTGAAGCAAATTCCCCTGCAGATCAAAAATCAACGCGCGGGTTGATTGTGTGCCAACATCAATAGACAGCAGATGTTCTTTTGCCATTATGCCTCCAGGTCCTTGCCCCAACGTTTTTCTCTCTGCGCCGGGCTCATATCCAACCCCAGTGTACCACCAGGGTTCATGATGTTGTTCGGGTCGAAGTGATTCTTTAGCAAGCGGATCACATCCATTTGTTGGGTGCCAATCTGATCTTCCAGCCAAGGGGCTGTGGCTTTGCCAACTCCATGATGATGGCTGATCGCCGCGCCGGATTTTGCGATTGCTTCAAGTATGCCGTATTGCAGTTCCAGGTACTCGCGAATGGTGTCAATTTTGGCGATAAAGATAAAGTAGAGGTTGGCTCCCTGGGCGTAGGAGTGGGAAATGTGGGTCATGCAGATCGTGTTCTCCCTCGACTTCACGAATGCTCTGACCTGTTCGTGCACACTGGGCATCTGCGACCAGGTCACACCGCATTCGAGCGTGTCAATCAGAATGCCATAGTCCTGTAGATCCTCGCGCAGATAGGGATCGGTGAAACGTCCTTTCTCCCAGGTTTTGGTTACGCCGGCTAAGCTGAGCTCAAATGCGCTATATTTCCTGAAAATCCGGCGCATTTTTCGGTCTATATTGCGGCAAAAGTCTCTCTCACCATCGGTAAATCCAAGCATCAGGCACTTTTGCATCGGTTTGAAGCCAAGCTTTTGCAAAATCGTGTCCGCGAAGCTGCCTTCGATGTGGTACTGCTTCATCATGATATCGGTTTCTTCGGGGTCTGAGATGCGGAAAACCGAAGGAAAGCCAAACTCCCCTTGCATCACTTCCCGGTTGGCAGCCTGGGCATCTTCCCAGTTATGGAACATGTAGCTGAAGCGCTTGCGATTTTCGGGCTGCCAGTGGCAGATGCGCAAAGTGACGTTTGTGAGGATGCCAAAACCGCCTTCCCCACCCATCATCACCTGGTCAAAATCCGGACCGTTGGCAGCTCGGGGATGGGGACAGGTCTTGAAGATGCCACGTGGCGTCACGTACTCCTGGGAAATCACCATGTCTTCGATCTTGCCATAATAGGTCGAGTTTTGCCCTGCTCCACGGGTGACCACCCAACCGCCTACGCTGGAATACTCAAAAGACTGGGGGAAGTGCCCAACCGTATAATTCCTTTTTGCGCCCAATTTCTCAACCGCATTCTGAAGCAAATCTTCCAGTTTTGGTCCCCACATGCCCGCTTCGACTATGACGGTCTGGTCAATTTCGTTCAGGTTCACCAACCGGTTCATGTGGACCGACATGTCGATGCAGATCCCGCCCTTGGTGGCTTCATAACCGCGGGTGACAGTTGAACCACCGCCAAAAACATAAATTGGTATGAGATGCTCATCCGCATAGGCAACGACTGCTTCAATTTCCGCCTGGGATCGCGGCGCAACCACCACATCCGCAATATTTTCGACAATTTTCCGTCTCAACCTCAGCGCGTCGATCATGCCCTGCCCATAAGAACGCTTGATCCTGGTGTAGGTGTCGGTTTTCAGGTTTTCCTCACCGCAGGTTTGCGACAGGAACGCTATGTGTTCCGCTGCCAGAGCGACTGGAACAGTATCCGGAACCTGTTCGAGACCAAACTGACCGGGTTTGGAGAGCGTTTCCTGCGTCAGGCCAAAGCGGTCCATGATCAACCTGGTCAGACCGCTGTTGGGGTGTTTGTAAGCAGCTGGATCACCCCATTTGAAGATCGAGCGCCAACTTCCTGCAGGAGCTGGGTCTTCATACCAGGTTGGGACAAATTTCTCTTTTTTTGCCATTATTTCTCCTGTTTCACGATACTTTCCGGATTGGGACTGAAAGCCTGGTGATAGATCGCTTGATAGCGAGCAATCTCACTCTGCCACTCAGCCTCCGTCCAATGCAACTCAGCCTGGGTCAATAATTTCACCCGATCCAAAACATCCATGCCCCCTTCAGGAAGCAGCATCCCCAATCGAGTACGGCGCAAGAGCAAGTCGTCGAGATGTTCCACCATGCCAAAGCGGGCATTAAAGGCTAATTCTGCCCAATGGAGATTAAGGTCGCTAATGGGTGTAAGGTCTTCGGAGTCCGACATTGCAACCAGGTCGGGCAGAGCCTGCCCATATCTCCCCGCAAGATAATCGAAACTTTCCGGAGGGAGTTTTCGATCCGGCAGACTTTGAGGAATGGGGTCGAACCAGTGTTTGATCCGCTTCATCTCTTTGCCGATCAGCGGCATAGCAGCCCTGAGAGCGTCTTCTGCCATCATTTCGAAGATGGTCAGTTTTCCACCAGTGATCGTCACCAACCCGTTCTCTTCCAACACCAAGTGTGCGCGGGACTCTGCAGAAGGGTTGTTCGCATCGCCCCGGACGATCGGGCGCAAACCCGCAAACGAAGAAATGATCGATTTCTCACTCATATCGGCGTCCGGGAAGATTGCGTTGACCGCATCGAGCATATAAGCGATTTCATCGCTAGTGCAGTGCGGCTCCTGGCTGAGTGGGAAAGGATGATCCAGGTCGGTCGTGCCAAATATGGTGCGGCCTTCCCAAGGGATGGCGAACATTGCACGATGATCTTTTGGGTGCATTAAGGTTACAGCATGCGGGAGAGGCAGATCGTCAAAACTGAATACGAGGTGAGAACCCCGCAAGGGTCTCACCCGCCCCTGCCGGCCGAGCTGCTCGCGCAGCCCGTCGGTCCAGGGTCCCGTGGCGTTGATAACCGCGCTGGATTGTAGCTCCAGTGTGCCCATACGTGCCCTGGTTTGGTCTTCCACAGCCACACCGCAAACAACCCCTTGTTTAGTCCTGAGAAGCTGCAACACTTTGGCGTAATTCAGAGCTACTCCACCCTGGGCTTTTGCCTCCTGGATCAGGCGCAGTACCATCCGACTGTCATCCAGGCGGGCATCCTGGTAAAGATACGCGCCTTGCATGTCTGCAGGTCTGAGAGCTGGAATCATCTCGCGCAGTTGGTTGAGGTTTATGTGACGATGGTTCCACTTTGGAGCCATGAGGTCATAAATGATGACGCCAGCCCGGAATATGCGCTTTTGTTGGGCTTGGGAGCCATAAGGAAGAACGAATCCAAGCGGCGTCACCAGTTGCTTTGCTTGCCTAAGCAGCACCTGGCGCTGCCTGACAGACTCAAAAGTGATGTCATACTGCCCGCTGCGCAGGTATCTGAAGCCGCCATGCACCAATTTGGAGGATTTTGAGGAGGTCCCGCTAGAGAAATCTGCGGATTCCAACAGGAGGGTTTTAATGCCACCACTAACCGCGCGCTTAAAAATGCCAGCGCCCGTGATGCCACCGCCAACGATGATGAGGTCCCAGTTTTGCTGCAGCATTGACCAAATTTGCTGTCGGGATTGGATTTGGTTCATTACTCCTCCCAAATATGGTTAGTTGTGTTGCCAAAAAGCAATGCTTTCCTGCATGACCTTTGCGGTCCTGCTGGCAGCAGCTTCGGCATCGTTGAGGCGGGCGTCCTGAAGCAGACCCTGGTAATACTCTTTGGAATACCGGCGAGCCTCAGAATTCGCAAAATACTGCAAGCCAGCCTGGTAAGAGAGCTTGCGGAAGCCATTGTAGATCAGGGTGAAAATCGGGTTTCCCGAAAGCAGCGTAAGCTCATGATGCAACTCGTGATCTGCCTGGGCGTAAGCCTCGGGGGTGTCTGGCAGGGTAAGGTAGGGTTCAAGCAGGCTTGCGATCTTTTCGCTTTCACGGGTGAATGCTTGACGGGTGTATGCCGGTGCGAGCGCCGCGCGAATTTCGAGGAGTTGCCGGATGAAGTCTCGTGTGAGTGCTTCTGGCTGCTGCGAGAGGGCATTGAGCATGACAAGGTTGCCATCTTTCCAGAAGTCGCTGACTGTGGTGGATTTCCCCTGGCGGATTTGGATCCAACCATCGCGGGCAAGGCGTTGCAGGGCTTCGCGCAGGGTGGGACGGGTGATGCCGAGCGCCTGCGCCAGTTCGCGCTCGGGAGGTAAGGCGCTCCCGATTGGAAAACTGCCGTCCAGTATCGCGGCAAGCAGTTGTTTTTCAGCCAAATCAGTTGGTTTTTGGGGAGTGATCCAAACAGGTTGTGATGACAAGAACGCCTCCATGGTGAGTGGTTAGAGGTCTTACCAGTTGAGCGAATTGTAGGACGATTTTCAGGATTTGTAAAGGTTGATTGGTTCGTTTGATGATAAATCGTTAGCAGATTATACAAGCACGATTAAAATGGCGGAGCGCGGAAACGTTTGCACTTGCAATTTGGTCGACGCAGGCGTCGACCCTACGATGCTATACCATCGGCGGAGTGGTGAAGAGAGCACCATGTATGGTACCAGGAGATAGGTAACAGAATGTGACAGGACATAGGTAACACATTTAGCTGATAAT
>CAYPBU010000090.1:0-7081 GCA_964409045.1 uncultured Anaerolineaceae bacterium
GCGAAACCAGAAACTTGTTCTTCCATGAAACCTCCAAGATAGTATGTTGTTATGATGCGATTTTACCACGCTTGGCATGCCAAAAAGGGTTAAGGGTTTGGCATGAGGTTTGGGAGTATGGTGGGATGGCGAAAACAGGTGTTGACCAATTGGGGATTTCAGGAGTAGGGTGGGTTGGCGTATACGGATGTTGGCGAGTAGAGGATCTCAGAAAGCCAACCCACCGACCAAATCTAAAGCATCTCACAATGTTCATAAACCTTTCGCGGATAATCAGCTTGATCCTGTTTCCACTTACATTTTTTGACTGATAGGAGTTTAGATTGCTTCACAACAGAGGTTCGCAATGACAAAGGATTCGTCATCCTCAGCAACGCGACTGCTTGCGTCCCCTTGTAGGAAGGATTTTATCGTCTGTATCCAGATTCTTCGCAACAGAGACTCAGAATGACAGATGATTCGTCATCGCGAGGAGCGAAGCGACGCGGCGATCTCATCGCCGACACTATCATCCTGAGCAGTGCGATATACCTGTCCCCCGACTGTCATCCTGAGCAACGCGACTGCTTGCGTCCCCTTGCGGGAAGGATATTATTGTTTGTAATCAGAGTCTTCGCAACCCTTGTAAAAAGACCCAAGGGCAGGAGAGGCTCAGAATGGCTGGAATGTAGGCTTTTGAGTTACAAACTGACCCTTTACTATATATGGTGGGTTGGCTAAAACAAGGCGTGGGTTGGCTTGTTTTTTTTGACGCCAACCCACCCTACACAAAAACGATTCAATTCGGCCCTTAAAGATCGGTGTACTTGCTATCGTCGTAGCTTTCTTGCTTTTTCTCAGCCTCAGATTTGACTGGTGCTTGCTCCACAGTCTCCGGGCGGAATCTGCGTTCGGCAACATCGAGTTGGTCAGGCGAAGCGCGCCTGGCTGCCACCATCTTGCCGCAATGTGGGCATCGTTCCAGGCGGACCCCCACCAGATTGATTCCCAGGAATGAGCGACTGAACGCCTGCCCACAGCTGGGGCAAACCGCCCCGCCCCAAACACCATATTGTACGCGACCATTTACGTCATACTTTGGATTTTTATTCGCATTTTTCTGCATCAGGAACTGCAAGGCAATACTCCCCAGCGCCAGCCCGCCCACGAGCAGCAGGATCTTGAGCATGGACTGGTCGGCAGCGCCTTTTTCAACAAAATTTGAGACCAAACCATTGGTGGTGAAGGTTTCGGCGCTGGTTGTTTTTACTTCAGCAGTCAGGCGGTGCAGCCCGGGTTTGTAATTGTTCGTGTCAAACTGGAATTTGAACGGAGCGGCGGTGACGCTCGCCATGACTTCTTCATCGATGAAAAAAGTCACTTGCTGTATTTGCGCTTCATCTCCCTTTACCGAAACGCTCATGCGTCCGTTAATGTCTGTTCCATTGCCATAGCCCCAGTCCCGCACCATGCGCAGGGAAAAGGGCGAGTCTTGTGCCATGACCGCACTGATGTTCAGAGCAAGAACCGTTGTCAGTACGAGAAGTAGAAAAATGCGTTTTTTCATAAGTTTCCTTTACTTCCACTTAGTAAGAATGTTTTCGCGGTCAAAAATCAGCGTCCCCAGGTATAAAAGGACAGCCGCTAGGACACCGCAAACGATTACAGCGATAACCATAGAGTTGACATTCAGCGTAATCACGCCGAAGGATGAGGCCAGGAATACGCCCATAAAGGGCACAATCATCACGCTTGCGATCTGCTCAGCCACACGCGGATCATTAACGCGCGAGGAGACGAAAATGGCGAACATGGCTGAAATAATCGAAAGAATTGGTCCGAGCAGCAGGATCCCCACCAACCAGGTTGAGCTGAGCACGTAGGCATGCACTCTCGGGCTTATCCCAAGGATGAGGATGCCAACATTAAAGATCAGAAAGGACAAAAAGGTCGCGGCGACTGCAGGAATCACTGCGGCAAAGCATTTGCCTGCCAACAGTTCGGGGGTAGTAGTTGGAGTCGCTAGCAGGGGCTCGAGACTGCGGGTGGTTTTCTCACCCACGATGCTGTAAGCAGCGATCGTGGTCGGGATGATTAGCGGCATCATGATAAAAAAGAGCATGAATTGGTTGAGCATGTACACCTGTGTGCACTCCCCGGCGTTCATACCAACGCAAAGAGCGGTGAATTCCTGCGGCAACCCAGCTTCCTGTGGGCTGATATCCAGTGTTGTGTTAGTCGCGGTCACCCCCAACATCACCAACGGCAGGATCGCGAACAGGATCGGGAGCATCAGCACCACGGAAAGCACAAGTTTGTTTTTGAAAACCTCAGCCCATTCTTTGTTTATGATCGTGCGGATGTGTTTCATGCCTGCCTCGTTTCGTTGCCACCGTGCAGCATTTCGAGATAGATCTGTTCAAGCGATTGCCGCACCTCACCGATAAATTGAATGTCTGCTCCTTGCTCCACCAGCAGCCTGGTGATGAGAGGGTTGGTTTTTTCGGGCTCTGCCATCGCCACAATTAGCTTACTCTCGACCTGTTCAACCGAGTTGACCCCTTCCAGCCCGTTCACCAATGGTGCCCATTGCGGGTTGAGCCCGCCCAGGTGGAACACGACCTTGCGCCCAAACATTTTCTGGCGCAGATTGGCGGGGCTGTCGAGCGCAAGCAGGGTTTGCTTGAAAATCCCAACCCGGTCGCAGAGTTTTTCGGCTTCGTCCAGGTTGTGGGTGGTCATGAAGATGGTACGCCCCTCTTTTTTGAACTCCAGGATGAAGTCGCGCACGATGCGCGCCGCTTCCGGGTCCAGCCCGGTGGTGGGCTCATCAAAAAAGAGCACTTTTGGTTCGTGCAGCAGCGCGCGCGCTACCGCCAGCTTCTGGCGCATGCCCTTGGAAAAACTTCCCACAGCATCCATGCGCCGTTCCCATAGCCCGAAAAGGCTGAGATACTTGTTTACGCTTTTGTTTACATCAGGCACATCGTAGAGTTCCGCGAAGATGCGCAGGTTCTTCTCGGCGCTCAGACGTTCATACATGCCCGGCGATTCGGTCAGCAGACCGACATTGCGCCGAATCTCAGTGCCATCCACCCCCACCTGGTAGCCTGCCACAGTAGCAGTGCCGCTGGTGGGGCGGATGAGGCTCGTGAGCATGCGCACGGTGGTCGTCTTGCCGGCGCCGTTGGGTCCCAGAAAGCCAAAGACCTCGCCCTCATGCACCTCGAGGGTCAGCCCGTCTACGGCTTTTAGGTCTACTTCGTGTTTTTTACCGATTTGGAAAGTCTTACTCAGTGCTTGTGTTTTAATCATAGCTACTCCAGTTAAGCAAGCTATATTATACGACTCTATACATTTAGAGAGCCGGATTAAGATCTATATAATATGAGGTGTTATGTGATGTGGGGAATAGGCCGTGCCCTGGTAGCAAAGCGGATGGGGTGCGCCGTTTCGGATTTTTTTTATTCCAAGAAGGAATCCGTGTAGGTCAGGTTGCGATTTTCAACCTGACATTACAATCCTTGGCATACCTCCGTCTTTATCTAGGGAACAATCTTGTGCCATTCCGGATGTGTCTGCCAATAAACTCAAACACGGTAGGTTTTCGACGTCAGGTTCAACTGCGGAACCTGACCTACGACGAGGACCCAGCTTTGCCGGTACATTTTTTCGTAGGGCGAGATTGAGGGCACGATGAATAGCATGAATAGCATGATGGATGAGCGTAGAGTGCCCTCAATCCGCCGCTGCATGCGATCTTGATGGTGATGAAATGATCGTAGGCTTGATGTCGGATCAATTGAGGATTGTCGTACTCTGAATCACGGACACAAGAGTAGAAGATATTTGCAATGGTAAATTGGTGTGGCGGCGGATTGGAAGCAAGCCTCGCAAATTGCAAAATAATGTAGCAGTGCTTCCAATCTCGCCCTACTCAAGAGTCTGTCGTTTACGATTGCGAAAGGCACAAGATCCAATATTAATAAAAGCAGCGCCCCGATCTCCGGGGCGCTGCTGTCTAAAAACTAATGATCGATTATCTAAGGATGATCGGCAGGAAGATTTGCTTCGCTGTCACGTTGATCGTCACAACAGCCGTGTCGTTGAATTCACCTTGCAACTTTGAGCCCGAGGTGGAACTGAGTTGGTATTCGAAGGTGTCCACACCGAAGAAGCCGGCATGGGGCACATAGGTGAATGAACCGTCAACGTTGAGTGTAAGCGTGCCGCCTGTTGGTTGGACGAGTACATCCAGAACTACAGTTTCCTGCGGATCCAGCAGCACGTCGTTCACCAAAACACCAGGAGCGGCAACTTCGAGCGTTACACCAGCTGGGGTTTCGTACTCGTCATCCACTGCCTCGACCCAGTCATTGACCGAAGTGATGGTAAGGGTGACGGTGACGGTATTGCTTTCCAGCGTGCTATCTGAAGCCTTGTAGGTGAAGCTGTCTGGGCCAAAGTAGTTCTCGTCAGGAGTATAGACAAAGGAACCATTAGCCGCAAGGGTTAAGGCGCCATTGCTGACATCTGCTACCAGAATTGCGGTTAGCGTATCGCCGTCTATGTCGGTGTCATTTGACAGAACACCGGGAGCTGCAACTTCCAGCGTGGTGTCCTCATTGGTAGTGTAGGCATCTTCGACCGCAACTGGAGCATCGTTGACCGGGGTGACCGTGATCGTGACCACAGCCATGTCGCTGTCTACCAAGCCGTCGTTAGCCTTGTAGGTGAAGCTATCCTCGCCATTGAAGTCCGGGTCGGGGGTGTAGGTGGCGATGTTGCCAACCAAAACCACGTCGCCGTGGATGGGCTGGTCTAAGATCGTATAAGTAAGCGTGTCGCCTTGAGCATCGGTTGCCACCAGGGTGACATCCACTGCGACATCTTCGTCAGTCGTCTCAGAAATGTCTGATGCAACTGGCGCCGTGTTGACCTCGGTGACGGTCAGAGTGACTTCCTGTTCGTCGCAAAGCGGGGTTGGAGCGGTGTCATCGCAGACTTTGACGGTGAAGGTAAATTCGCCAGGACCCTGCAATTCGCTGGGTGTCCAGGTGAAGACTCCGCCTGCGGTAATCGCCGCACTTGCAGGAGCGCCAACCAGGCTAAATGTCAGCGTTTGGGGAGGCAGGTCCACGTCGGTCGCGGTGGCGGTGAAGCTAAACTCTACCATTTCAGGAATGGTCGCATCCGGGATTAAGCCCAAAACTGGCGCGTCGACAATGGGATTAACCGTGATTGTCACGGTAGCTTCGTCGGTCCAGAGGCTTTCCGGAGCCGGATAGGTGATCAGCTTGTAGACAAAGGTGTCGAAGCCAAAGAAGTTGGCATCCGGGGTGTAAATAAAGGAACCGTCGCCCAAGAGTGACAAACTACCATGTTGTACGTCGGTCACCAGGCTGGCAACCCGTTGATTGCCGTCGGCATCCAGGTCATTCGCCAGCACACCAGGTGCAGCAATTGTGAGGGTTGTATCCTCATCTGTCGTGTAGAAGTCATCAACAGCCACAACCTGATCCTTTACTTCAGTCACAGTGATGGTAACTTTAGCGACATTGCTGTCAACCGTTCCGTCATTCGCGGTGAAGGTGAATGTATCCTCACCGAAAAAGTCAGGGGCGGGAGTGTAGGTGGCAACGTTATTAAGAATAGTCACAGTGCCGTGTGCAGGTTGCGAGGCAATTGCATAGGTCAGCTCATCGCCCACAAGGTCCGTCGCCACCAGGGTGATATCAACAGGTGTTTCTTCCGGGGTTGTTGCAGCCTGGTCCTGAGCAACTGGAAGGTCGTTGAAGAGAATAGAAACATCCAGTTCGTCCGCAAAGCCAAGCTCGTCCTCCACCACACCGGTGAAGGTGTAGAGACCGGGATAGTAGCCGCCATTCACACGCAGCGGGTTGGGAGCGCCCTGCAGCCCATCAATCAGGGTCAGGGTTGAGCCTTCCACCTTGAGGTAGAACATGGGAGCATCGCCGTTAATGATCGGCCACATCAGAGCCTGCCAGTCAGTCGCACCTTCCACGACACCGCGTTCCGCCCAGTAGGCAAAGAAAGCTGCGCCGGGATTACCAGTCATGAAGAAGGGATAGCTCCCATCTCCAAGCGGACGGTTGGAGATGACATTTTCAGCATCCAAGTAATAATAATCCACCAAAGCGTCAAGGTTCATGGCATAGCCATTAGCGAGGTCACCCTCAACTGGGGTCCAGGTGCTCAGGTCAGTGGACTGAACCATCGCGACCTCGGTAACCGCAAATGGCGCTACAAATGTGATCGTCAGCGAGACTTCATCGGTTAAGCCGTATCCATCCATGACATCGCCGACGTAGGTGTAGGCTCCGAGCGGGAAGGCACCCTGAACGCGCAGCGGTGTGCCGTCGTTAGCATAAGTGTCGCGCAGGAAGTAATCGGTGCCGTTCACCACCAGGGTGAAGACCTCAGTGGTCGTGCCCTGCAGGTAGAACGGATAGCTTCCGTCCGCCAGAGGACGGGTGGAAGTGATGGTGTCGGTGTCAAAGTAGTACCACTCAACCGCGGGGTCCAGAACCATGGTGAAGCCGTCTGCCAGGGTGCCAGGCAGGGCGGTGTAAGGTCCTGCGATGGCGGTGCTGGCTTCCAGATCCACTTCAGTAACCGCAAATGGCGCCACAAATGTGATGGTCAGAGAGACTTCATCGGTAAAGCCGTAACCGTCCTTAACCTCGCCGACGTAGGTGTATGCTCCGAGCGGGAAGTTACCTTGAACACGCAGCGGTGTGCCGTCGTTGGCATAGGTATCGCGCAGGAAGTAATCCGAGCCGTTCACCACCAGGGTGAAGACCTCAGTAGTCGTGCCCTGCAGGTAGAACGGGTAGCTGCCGTCTGCCAGAGGACGGTTGGAGGTGATGATGTCGGTGTCGAAGTAGTACCACTCTACCGCCGGGTCCAGAGCCATGGTGAAGCCATCAGTCAAATTACCGGGTAAGGCAGTGGCAGTGGTTTCGATGGTTAGAGGGTCAATGGACTGCAACAGGTCCACGTTGGTTACGCTCAAAGGCGCAAAACTCAGGGTGACGATCACAGGGTCGTGGTCGGAAGAGCGGTAGGCATCCGGTGCGTA
>CAYPBU010000091.1:0-7078 GCA_964409045.1 uncultured Anaerolineaceae bacterium
CGGCCACAAGCAGCACCGATTTACCCATGCTTTTATAACGGGCAGCCAATTTTCCGATCGAGGTGGTTTTGCCAGATCCATTTACACCGGCAACCATGATCACTGTCGGATGGTCGTTTAGCTCAGGCTCTTGAGGTTGGACCAGAAGATTGGACATCTCAGTCTTCACCAGGCTCTTGAGCTGCTCGGTTTTCGTCAGACCAAGCTCATCAACCTTTTCCTGGCAGGTGTCAATCAGGTAGAGGGTGGTGCGGACACCAATATCAGCCTGGATGAGCAACTCTTCGAGGTGATCCCAAGTGTCATCTTCGATTTCAGTCGCGCCAAAAAAGGTAGCGATTTTTCCGAAGGTTACGTTGCGTGTTTTTGCGAGGCTCTCTCGCCATTTATCAAAGATGTTTGCCATGATGCGATTATATCATTTGCCTTTTTGAGATGTTGCCAGCTGCCCACAGCCAGCATTTATTTCAATACCTCGTCGTAGACGGATGGTTGTTTGAATGCTGCGTTTCATTAACCTGTCACGAAAAGCTTCGACTTTTTCGCGTGGGGAACCCTTTAAGCTGCCATCCTGACCAGGATTTAATGCGATCAGGTTGACCAGGCAAAGCATCCCATGCAAAAGTGTGGCAAGTTCATCTGCATGCGCGATGGAGTCATTGACGCCGTCGATCAACGCGTACTCAATTAGAACTCTGCGGTGAGTGTAGTCAGTGTATTTTTTACTTGCTTCGATCAACGCCGCAAGGGGGTAAAACTCATTTGAAGGAACCAGGGTTGAACGCAAAGTGTCATTTGGGGCATGTAAGCTGAGCGCAAGGTTCACCTGTGACTTGGCTTCGGTAAATTGGCGGATGCGAGGCAGGATGCCCACTGTGCTGATTGTGATCCTTCGCGCGCCAAAGTTAAGCCCTTTTTGGTCTGTCAGGCGTGCGATTGAGCCCATCACCTCATCATAATTGAGGAAAGGCTCTCCCATACCCATGTAGACCACATTTGTCAGATCTTTGCCTTCATCTTCTAGATGGCGCATGCAAAAGATAATCTGCGCAAGGATCTCGCCGGCTGTCAGGTTGCGCGTGTAGCCCATCTGTCCGGTTGAGCAAAACACGCATCCCATTGGGCAGCCAACCTGGGTTGAGATGCAGACAGTGTGGCGTCCTTCGTAATGCATCAACACGGTCTCAACAAACGTTTCGTCGCCGAGTTCAAACAGGAACTTCTCGGTCTGCTTATCCCTTGATGTGATCTTGTTCCGAACTTCAATCGGAAGCAAGATGAAACGTTCCTCCAATACTTCCATCAGCGACCTTGGCAAGGTGGTAAATTCCTTGAAATCCAGGTAATGGTGCTGATACAACCCTTCTTCGAGTTGCTTAAGCCTGAAGGCAGGCTGACCAAGCTCCCGAAGGACTGCCTGGAGGGTGTCACTGGACTGGTCGTAAAGAATTGGTTTAGTCATGGAGTAGACTGCTGAGATCCTTTGCAATGATCGTTGGTTGAGGTTGCCAGATTTTTGCCTGTTCATAAGTGCTGACACCCCCGAGAACCAATGCCGTAGGGCAACCAGCATTCTGACCCCCCAAGATGTCGGTTTCAAGCCGATCACCAATGCAGAGCGTCTCATGTGGTTTCGTGCCCATGATTTCCATTGCCTGTTCAAACAATGTTGGCTGGGGTTTTCCGATCACAAGCGGCTCTCGACCAGACGCGGCAATGACGGCTGCCACCATGGTGCCCGCACCGGGCATTTGCCCTCTGGGAGTGGGGTAAGTTGCATCCGTGTTCGTCGCGATGAATTGAGCGCCAGCACGGATGAGCAAGCCCGCATTCGCCAACTTCTGATAGTTCACCTGGGTATCCAGGGCAACCAGGACCACGTCTGCGTGAGTAGAATCTTGTTCATCCAAAACGGTGAAGCCAGCCTTACGAACCTGATCACCCAGGGAAGCAGATCCAAAAATGTAAACCCTGCTGGTTGGAGGGTAGTGTGTGGAGATGTGACGCAGTGCGGCGTTTGCTGAGGTAACGATTTGCTCAGGCTTCACTTCCACGCCAAACCGCAGCAGTTTATGTTGGAATTCGCTGACGCTTTTAGTGGCGTTATTGGTGGCAAATGAAATTCGAAGTCCCATCCTGCTGATAGCAGAAAACACTTCCGGCAAGTTGCCTATTGGCTCGCTATCATGCCAGAGGACCCCATCCATATCCAGGATGAGGCCTCTGATTTGTGGGTAATGATCTGTCAGCATCAGAAAGTTATGCTGCTGAACCTGATTTAACCGGTGGTTGGAGCACTTTGTCGATCAAACCGTACGAGAGTGCTTGTTCTGCGGTCATATAGAAATCGCGATCGGTGTCACGCTTGATGACGTCCAATGGCTGTCCGGTTGCATCCGCAAAGAATTGGTTGAGATCAGTTTTTAGTCGCATGACTTCGCGCGCCATAATTTCGATATCGCTTGCCTGACCTTCAGCTCCACCAAGCGGTTGATGCAGGTGGATGGTTGCATGGGGTAAGGCGTATCGCTGACCTTTTGTACCACCGGCGAGCAGAACTGTGCCAAAACTTGCGGTAACACCAACAGCTACTGTACTGATGGGATTCCGGATCATCTGCATGGTGTCGAGGATGGCAAGACCCGCATAAATAGATCCACCAGGTGAGTTGATGTACATCTGGATGCTTTTCTCTGGGTCAATCTGGCTCAGATAGAGCAACTGGGCGACGATCACGTTGGCTACCTGGTCATTGATTGCCGAGCCGACAAATACAATGCGCTCTTTCAGTAGGAGCGAGTAGATGTCGTAAGCTCGTTCACCACTGGCGGTGCGTTCCACCACCATGGGAATGACTGATTCAAATGGTTTTATATCCATAATTGTCCTTTACCTGTTTTCCAACAGCATAACAACTGAGTGTAAGAGTTTTATTACTCTTTCTCAGCCTCGTCACCAGCTGTTTCTTCAGCGGGGCTCTCAGCGCCTTCAGGAGCTTTGATCTCAATGACATCTTCTGGATCTGCCAAATTGCGGAGTTTTCGGCGAATAGAATTCTCAAGTGCTTGATTGGCTGCCTGCATTGAGACCGATTCGGAAAATTTCTTGGAACCAAGCGATTTTTGGGCTTCAGCGAATTCACCGGTTGTAATCAGGTTGTTCACGACTGCGGAGACTTCTCTCTCAAGTTCTTCGTTTGAAATCTTGATGTCATACTGTTTTGTGATCGCATCCATAATAAGCGAGCGTTCAATCCGGTTCTTAGCGGTCGGTTCAACTTCTTCTTTGTTGAATTGATCGCGATCCAGTTTGCGAAGTTTCAGGTAGAGGTCCAGGTTGAGGTTGCGATGTTCAAGGTCGTGCTCAATCCGGTGCAGCACTTCTTTTTCTTCTTCCTTCAACATCTGGGGAGGGTATTTGATGTCGGATGCCTGGCGAAGTCGATCGACCAGGTCGAGGTAATACGCATCTTCATACTCCTCCTTGCTTTTGCTCTCGAGATGCTCGCGCACACCGGCATAAAGCTCTTCAGGGGTGCTAAATCCGCCGGCATTTTTCAGAAATTCTTCGTCAAGCTCAGGTAACTCGAGCGCTTTGACAGATTGCAAGTTAATGTTGAAAACCACAGTCTTGCCGGCAAATTCCTCACTATCGTGATCTTCGGCGTAATGATGTTCGAGCGTGAAGGTGTCGCCAGCTTGCTTGCCGATGAACTCGCGCGCAAATCCTTCAAAGGGCCATTCTTTATCGCGACTTTCTTCAACGGTCGGGATTAAGGTCTGCTGTGGGCTAGACTTTACGATGACCGGGTCTTTTCCTGGCTCAGCGTATTTATCTGACGCCTCAACAGTCATGTAGACCACGTTTCCTTCAGCGGCAGGTGTCTCGAGAGGAACGATGTTCGCATAATTCCTCCGCATTGACATGATAAATTCCTCAACCTCTGCATCGGACACAGGTTTGAGATCGTATTCTTTGCTCAACTCATCGACACCCTTTAGCTCAACTTCAGGATCGAGAGGAACGGTAAACTCAAGCACCATGGGGTCTTCACTTGCAATGTTGTCGAATGAGCCCGGTCCCCAGGGTTTAATCTCTTCAGCGTCAAGGATTTTTGGATAAACATCTTCAACCAGGAGATCGATGGCTTCCTGGAATATGCGATCCTCACCAACATAGCTGAGCACCATGTTGTAAGGGGCTTTGCCGGGTCTGAATCCGGGGATGCGTGTGCTCTGGGCAACCTTCCGGGCAGCTCGGCGTTTGAATTGTTCTACCAATTCTGCCTCTATCTCGGTTGAGAGTTTCACCTGGTGGTCGTCGGTATAAGTCTTTTCAGTTTTCAATGCATACCTCAATATCTATAATTTGTTCGAAGTGGGGAAAGAGGGGCTCGAACCCTCACGCGTCACCGCACATGATCCTAAGTCATGCCTGTCTGCCAATTCCAGCACTTCCCCTCGAATGTTTGATTATATGCGAGTGGCAATCCCTCGTCAAATATTCACTTCAATCTCTTTAACCCTATTAATTTTTGGATGGAATATCGCGTCTTTTGTAGAGGTTGACACTTCTATTTGAACAACGCCTGGTTTAGCTTGAGTTGGATCGAGCGGTTCTCGCTCCACTCGCGAAACAGTGCTTCTGAAATCCCAAAGGGTGCCAGAACCGCGCTGCCAGCTTTTGCCAGCAGTTCAATGTATTTGGGCTTATTCACTTCCAGTGGATCGATCGGTTTTCCCAGATCCCAGGCGAACACATCCGGCTCACCCTTGCGATACACAAAACGAATGCGCATACCAGGTTTGATGGGCATGCCAGCCGCCTCCATCTGCCGCGCAGCCCGCACCGAAGCCGTGCTGGCTTTGTAGGCTTCCAGCGCGTAACTGACTTTACCATTGATCACCAACTGATCTACCGGCACCTGGTTTTTCTCCAGCTGATCCAGGGAGGTATAGTAGAAGTTAAACGCTTCTTGAATGCAGTCGGAAAGCTCAGCCTTGCTGCGCGCCTTTCCCAATAAAGCGATCATCTGTTTTTGAACTGCAGCGACCCAAATGGGTGTGTCGCGCCGGCGCGCCTCCAGCCCACGCACTTTGATCTCGCCGCTTTGGAAAACGCCAAAATAGCGGTTGGCAATCGGGATGCGCGCGTCAGTCTTGGAGGGCAAAAAAGCCACCCAGCGATAGACGCCATCCAGGTTGATTGTCAGCCCGGTGTGCAGGTTGATCTTGCTGATCACCTCGGTAAAATGCTCCTGCTTGCTGCAGCCTTTTTTCTTGATCCAGAGCGCGTCAACGTACATGTGCAGCACCTCAAAGCCCTCTGATTCTGCTACTTCTTTGGCGCGCAGCAGCACCTCGCGACCGCCTTTGGTAACAGCCTCGTGCGCTTCAATGCGCCCATAACGGGCGTTTTTGTAGCCCAAAAAGCCAAAACAAACCACCAGTAGCCACTTCAGCGCGTTGGCGCGTTCTTTCAGGATCGCGACCATCGGGTGGTCTGGTGGGTACTGGCGGATTTTTTTCTTGATTGACACACGCTTTTCGTAAAGGGGTTTGAGTGTCAGCGGCACCACGCCAAGTTCTTCCCTGGCAGGCTCAAGCACATTCGGCAGTGGTACTTCCGGTGAAATGTTGCCTTTGATGATCACCGCCGGGTACATTGAGACAAAATCCACCTGCGCTACGTCCATGTGCAGACCCACTTTGGGCTGGTAGACCATCCCGCCGCGATCGGATTGGATCAACTGCATGCCGCTCTTGAACTCTTCCACCTGGCGTTTTTGATAGGGTACCAACACGTCCTTCTCCAGGGCGGTGATCACCTGCATGGCGGAGATGCCCTGCCCGGGCGAGACGCGCGCGGCTTTCTCGATGGGCAGCGTGGTAACGCGCGCCATTTCCAGCGTGCCAGCCAGGCTGTAGTCGGACCACATCATGGAGGATTTGCGGTCCACGTGGCAGCGACCAAATAGATGGGCTTCTTCCGGGCGGTAGATGATGTGTCCGTAGGAGAAGTAGGTGGTTTCCTTTTGCCAGCGGACTGGGCGTGTGGGATCGCGGTTGAGCTGCAAGGGGATACCTTTTTCTTCCGATTGCGCGCTCAAAAAGGGGATCAACCAGCTATCTCCCCAATCGGTGACAAAGATATCCGGATCATACGCCGCCAGCGCCTCGTTAATCAGCCGCAGGTAATCGCCGGCAGGGTCAAGCGGGACATGCTGCGCAAAGCGATCCGTGCGCATGAGTAGCGAGCGCACTTTGCCGCGGTTTGGATCGCAATCCGGTTTCAACTCAAAGATTCGCAGGGGCGGCAGGTCAGGGATCAGGTCCCAGCGGGTATTGAGGGGGCGGATGGATTGGATAACCCGTTCTTCGTCTGCCTCAAGCTCACACAGCGCCAGCGGAAAGACGCCATGGCGAGCCATGTAGCGCGTGCCGATGGTGACATCCGCGTCATAATAAGTCAGGTCGGGGAATTCAGCTTCGATATCGCGAAAAAGTCTGACCTGGCTGGCGGGTGAGTCCATGTCGATCTGCATCACGTCCACCGGATCTGCCACAAACACATCCTGCTTTTGTCTGCGGCTGAGCCCCAAAACGCCCGCCTTACCACTGACGCGCTTCCAGAGCGCGCGCAGATGTTCACTCGGACCGGCAACGTAGAACGTAACCGGGAAAGCCTGCCTGAAACAGACCCGGGCGTCATCCTCTCCAATGAACCACAGAGTCAACCCTTCTTCCTGGTTGAGGTAGAGGTCCAGCAGCCAGCCGCGAAAAGGCATCAGGGCGCCTCCTCAAAGTCGGCATAATTAAGAGCGTTGGCAGGTTCTGGCAGCACTTCCGGGGGGATTTCCACCAGATCTGCTGCCGTTTCTTTCTGCGGGGCGTCAAACAAAGCCGAAACGGTGGCGTTCAGCAGTTGGATGAATTCATCTTCCTTTTCTGCTTCTACCCGTTCGGTTTTGAAAGGATCGGCATCAGGTATTTTTTTTTGCATGGATTTGATTTGCTTGTAGACCTCCAGCAGGATGGCAATCAGGTACATGTCCAGCGGATAAAGATTGGAAGCATAG
>CAYPBU010000092.1:0-7046 GCA_964409045.1 uncultured Anaerolineaceae bacterium
TCCCTGGCAAAAAGCAGCGCCTTTGCCTTGACCGCCTGGGCTAACTTCCGCCCGCGAAAAGCCTCGTCCACGCCAGTGAACAGGTTGTAAGCCTCCTGCTGCCCCTCAAAGCGGGTGATGGCGCTCATTGCCACCCATTTGCCCGAGCTTTTTTCGATCACGATCATTTGCCCGGCAGGTTTGTACCAGTCCGACTGGCAGACGGACTTCCGGAAATCCTCAAACGAACTCCAGGAGTGCTCCCCCTCGGTGCCCATAGCCTGGCTGGAGGTGACGTCGTTGAGCATGTAGAGCTTATGCTGGTCGGCTTCCGAATTTCCCAGGGCTTCCATGGAGGTGAACTCAAACCCCTGATTTTCCAGTTCGGTCGCTAGGTCAAGGTAAGGCTGCAAGTCAAGCCCTTCAAGATCGAGCTGCATCCCGATGCTATGTGAGATCAAGGTGAAGCCGCGCTTTTCGGCTAACGCCCGCGATTCGGGCAGCGTGTCTGGGAAGGTCGCACGCAGCTCGCGAATATCCGAAGCGAGGGTGGTTTCTTCAAGCTGCCGGTAAAGCTGGCTGCCGATGCCCTTGTGCCTGTGGTCCTCGGAAACCACCACGTAGAAGTACGCCCTCTGCCCGTGATTCCTGTCGCGAGTGAGCCAGTTGAATCCCATCACTTCCCCTTGATCGGAGGCAGCGACTTTCAGGCAAAGAATCCTCTCTTTGTGCCTTTCGTAATCCTCCCGCAGCCCAGGTTCGGTGGTGGGGTCTTGCATCTCGATGGTAAACAGCCACGCTAGCGGGGCAAAATCATGTTCAGGATCCAAATCTCGAAAAGGTGTGTTCATGTCATTCTCTTTTACCAATTAAAGACCTTGTTCTCGCTGGCTTCCCCTTACTCGTACTTAAATCGCCAGATGCCCACCAGGAAGAAGACCGCTGCGAAGCCAAGCAGCACCGTCATCTCCAACAGTACGCCCGCGGGTCCTTGCCCGCGCAGGGCTATATCCAGCATTCCCTGCATCGTCCAGGTGGTGGGCAGCACGCGTACCGCTTGCTGCACTGCCTGAGGAAAAAGCTCAAGCGGATACCAGCAGCCGCCCAGCATTGCCATCACCATCCCGACCATGACGCTCAGCCCATTTGCCTGCGATTCGGTTTTAACCAATGTGCCAAGCATGGTGCCCAGAGCCGCCGCTGCCAGCGAGGATGAGACCAGCATCATAGATATCGCAAGGACGGAATTGCCCCAATTGACGTGCAGCACAAACTTTCCGAAAGCCACCAGGATGGTCATCTGCAGCAGGGCGGTGAGCACCTGGCCTATGATGGTGCCGCCCAGGTAAACTGCCTTGCTGGTTGGACTGGTGAGAAGGCGGCGCAATGTCCCAATCTGGCGCTCATACGCAAACATAGCGGAAAGCCCAATCAACGGGATGAACACCCAGGTGATCATTTGCCCGATCGAGCTATTGGTCTTCGCGTCGTATGGAATCTTGTCGGGTACGGCAGCGACCGTTTGCCGCACGCGGTCAGGTGCGGATTGCAGCGAGGTTTGGGCTGATGTGAGGGCTTGCGCAAACCATGCCTCTCGCTCTGCCTGGCTGCCAAAACCAACCATTTTTTCTGCCTGATCAGTACTAAATCTGGCAATCTGCACCGCGCTGCTCACTTCTCCGATGGCTGCCTGAACTCCCTGCTGCACCACGATGGCGTTGGTGCTACCGGCAAGCTGGCGCAGTTCAATACTTTGCAACCCTTCGCCAACAGCCTCCCAGTCCAATCCGGCTGGCAGTAAAAGCACCGCAGAGATTTTCCGTTCGTCCAGATCCTTCAACGCTTCCTGTTTTGCTTTGAGCATAGGATGTACCGAAGTGGAGGCGTTCAAGGTGTCGATCAGGTTAGCGGAAAGGCTGGTTTGGGCTTCATCGACCACATAGAAACCCACGCGGCTATCCGTGGGTCCGCCGGTGCCCCCGCCGATGATGAAGCTAAAAAAGATAGGCAAGATCAGGAAAAAGAGCCATTCCACCGGGTTGGAAAAGCGGATGCGCAGGTCTTTCAAGATGATCGTAATTATTTTCTGCATCGTTGTACCCTCACTTTCCCGCTAAACCACGCCGGCGCATCCAGAAGGATGCCGCAGCAAAAAGCACCGTTCCCATCACCACCAGCGCCAGCAGCGGCTCGACGATGCTGCTCAGCGTTCCGCCACCTGCCAGGGTGGTGAAACCCTGCAGCCCCCAGGCGTTGGGAGTGATCTTGCTGAGGGTTGAAACCCATAGCGGCAGCAGGCTCATATCAAAGAAGCTTCCCCCAAGCAAGCCAAAAACCAGCATAACGATTGACCCAAAGTTGGCAACCTGCGCTGGGGTCTTAAAAAGGGTGGCCATAAACGAACCCCATCCGCTGGCGGCAAAAGCAGCTGCCAGGATCAGCAAAACCACGCCCAGGGGCTGCCCCCAATCCAGGCGGAAAAGCAGGCTGGTGCCACCAATCAGGATGGTGAGTTGGCTGACAGCGGTCAGGAAAATGCCCAGCACCTTCCCCCCGAGGATCTGCGCCGACCCAGTGGGGGTCTGCAGCAGACGCGGCAGGGTACCGGTGCGGTTCTCCAGCAAAAGCGAGCGGCCGCCGTAAGTGACCGCAAACATCAGGAACATGAGCGCCATGCCGGGGGCGAAATACATCAGCAAATCAAACTTGACCTCCACCCCACTGGCGGTGACATTCTCCAGTTGGAGTGACTGCTCCTGAGCGGATTGCTGCGCGAGCTGCGTTCCCAAAACCTCACCCAGCTGGGCTGCCAGCTCAGGGGTGAGCTTGCCGGTCTGGGCGATCTGGCTCAGGGTGACTTCGGCGTCTATTCTACCAACTTCCACCTGGGTCAGGAACGCGTCCAGGATGGAGCGTAAAACGCCGGCGTTGGTGGGAGCATTGGAGTTGGCGATGAAATCAATCTGGACTAATTTTACGTTGGTGATACCGCTGCTTTCCGGAATGATGGACGCGCTGAAACCCTGCGGAATGATAATCGCAGCTGAAGCGTCATCAGCTTCGACCATCTGGCGGGCTTCATCTGCCGTGGTGAGGATGGCGGGTTCGACAAGGCTTGCAAGATCTTCGGACTCAAAGACAGATACCAACGCTTTGCCCAGATCCCCTTCGTCCAGGTTGACGATCGCCACCGGAATGTTGCTGATCCCCGAGTTGGGATTCGCGGAGAAGCGCCCAGTGATCAAGCCCATCCCCAGGGTGATCAGGAAGGGCGCCAGCAGCATCAGGATCAGGGCTGCAGGATCGCGAAAAATCAGTTTTAGATCCTTGAGCGCGATGATGAACAGTTTTTTCATCCAATGCCTCTCAATCGCGCAAGGCGCGCCCGGTTAGGTGCAAGAAGACTGCTTCGAGGTTCGGTTCACGGATGTCCATCGAGTAGATTTTCACCCCCACCGCTTCAGCCATCTGTACTACCGGGGCAATCAATTCTTGCGCCGACCGGGTGATGACGGATATTTCGTGGTCGACAACGTTAGCCCGGCGCACGCCATCGAGGGTTTGAAGGCGGTCCACGAGGGGCTTGGGGTCTTCGTTTTCGGCAATATGTAGCACGAGCGTGTCGGTTTCATCCACTTGCCGGGTGAGTTCTTCCTGGGTGCCGAGGGCGATCAACTCGCCGTGGTCGATTATCCCGACCCGGTCGGAGAGCTCCTGCGCTTCTTCCATGTAGTGGGTGGTGTAGAGAATGGACATGCCCTGCCGGTTGAGCTCTTTGACCGAATCGAGGATAGCCCGGCGCGACTGCGGGTCGATGCCGACGGTGGGCTCGTCCATGAAGAGCAACTTGGGTTTATGCAGCAGGCCGATGCCGATGTTGACGCGCCGTTTCATCCCACCAGAGTAGGTCTTAACGCGCTGCTTGGCTTTATCTTCGAGACCGATCTGGCTAAGCACTTCGGCGACGCGGTCGGTGAGGGCTTTGCCGCTGAGGCCGTACATCTGCCCCCAGAAATTCAGATTCTCGAGGGCGGTGAGGTCCTCGTAGAGCGCCAGTTCCTGCGGCACCACCCCGATGCAGCGCTTGACCGCCATCGGGTCTTTGGTGACGGAATAGCCGCAGACTGTGGCATCTCCGCTGGTGGGGGCGAAAAGGGTTGAGATGACGGAGATCGTGGTGGTCTTGCCGGCGCCGTTAGGTCCGAGCAGGCTGAAGATCTCGCCTTCGTTCACGCTGAAGGAGATCCCGTTTACAGCCGTAAAATCATCATACTTTTTGACCAGATCGCGCACTTCGAGTATCAGTGCCATGTTTACCTCGCATTTTGGTGGATATGTTGATTATACAGAAAAAATGAAATGGTGATTCGTTGTTTCCTTTCGCTCGAGGGCAAGCCACCGTGAAGCGGTCATGGCGGATGTTAGTGTTTTTTGCCGGGGTTTTTGCACTTTTTACACTATTTACACTGTTTTTTGATGGCACAGAAAGGCGGTTTGACTGTAAAAACTGGAGATCTTCGACGGTCAATTCGCGTGCTCGGTGTGACGTCAGGACGAACAATTGACATAAGTTCAGATTGCCGCGTCGCTGCGCTCCTCGCAAAGTCAGAAAACGCAAGTATTTGCCGGATTGAAAACCGCAATCCGGCCTACGAAAGACTCGTATTTGCAGCATTTGCAGTAATTGCAGTGTTTTTTGATAGCGCGGAGGGGCGGATTGAATGCAAATTCTGATTTTGTTAACGTGCCGGATTACAATTGCAATCTCGTAGGTAGATAATAGCACATTTGTTCTATTTATTCAAGCAGAAATATCTTGGACTTCGATTTTTGGCTAGGTTCGTAAATGTTCACAGTTAGTTTGTTTGCACTCCCTCAAGGGAATCTGAAAATCAATGTCCCTGGCGCGGAGAGTGTATAATGGAGAGCATCGTAGCATTCAGGCAGAAAGGGCAGGCATGGAGAGCAAGAACGCGAGTTTGCAGAGGGCAGCGAAGGCAAAGGCAGACGAATTCTATACCCAACTTCCGGATATCGAAGCAGAATTAAAACATTATAAAGAGCATTTCAAGGGGAAGAAGATCCTCTGCAATTGCGACGACCCTTTTGAGAGCAACTTTTTCAAGTATTTCGCCATGAACTTCAACCACCTGGGCTTGGCTAAGCTGACCGCCACCAGTTATGTTGACTCGCCGATCGCGGAAGGGCAGTTGCCGCTCTTTGAAGTACAGGGTTTGGGTGTAAGGCAGGGTGAAGGCAAGAAACCTTACAAAATGGAGATCAGCGAAGTCCACGACGAGGATGGAAACCAGGCTATTGACCTGGCAGACGTGGAATACCTCTTAAAAAACCAGCGAAATACGCTCAGCTTGTTGGATAGTGACGGCGACTTTCGCTCACCAGAGTGCATCGAACTCCTCAAGGACGCAGATATTGTTGTCACGAATCCGCCCTTCTCACTTTTCAGGGAATATGTCGCACAGTTGGTGGAATTCGATAAAAAATTCATAATTATCGGCAGTAAAAACGCCATCACCTATAAAGAAATTTTCAAACTTATTAAACAAAATATGATATGGCTCGGCAACGGATTCCCGAATGGTAATGCATTCTTTGCGATCCCTTCACAATATGCCCGAGACTGGGCAGACGGTGTTTATGATTCTAAAACTGGATTGGTAAAATTTCGAAATGTTGGTTGGTTTACCAACCTGGATATAACCAAACGCCATGAGAACATGACTCTTTACCGTCAATATGATCCAAAAATCCACCCCCACTATGACAATTATGATGCTATCAATGTGGATACGGTTGCTGAAATCCCCTATGATTACGAAGGTGACATGGGTGTACCAGTGACATTTCTGGATAAATACAATCCTGAACAGTTCGAAATTATAGGCAACCTTGGATCTTACGCACCGGATGGTTATTCTCTAGCGGGGGCAATATTTGTCAATGGTAAGAAAATCTTTAAACGCATTCTAATAAAACGAAAGCAGGTGGGCCAATGAAAATCGATCTTCAGGAGATCACCATCCGAGAGGTGGCGGAGAATTACGTGGATAATGACGAGGAAGGTGTGCTAGGTTATGACGGCAAGCTTAACATCCGCCCGAAATACCAGCGTGAGTTCGTCTATGATACCGAAAAACGCAACGCGGTAATCGATACCATTCGTAATAGCTATCCGCTCAACGTGATGTACTGGATGAAGAACGAAGACGGCACCTTCGAGGTCATGGATGGTCAGCAGCGCACCATCAGTTTCTGCCAGTACGTACACAGTGATTTTTCGGTGGATAGTCTCGCCTTCCATAACCTGACCCAGTCTTCCAAAGACGCCATCCTGAATTACAAATTGATGGTCTATATCTGCGAAGGCACTGATGACGAAAGACTAGCCTGGTTCCGCATCATCAACATGCAGGGGGTCAAGCTGACCGAGCAGGAACTGCGTAATGCCACCTACACCGGTCCGTGGCTGACGCATGCCAAGTCGATCTTCAGCAAATCCATGGCGCCGGCTTACCTGCTGGCGAAAGATTATGTCAATGGTTCTCCGATCCGGCAGGAGATTCTCGAAACAGCCTTGAAATGGATCTCAAAAGATAATGGGCGGGATCAGATCAAGGACTACATGTCCAAACACCAGCACGATCCCAATGCCAACGAGTTGTGGACCTACTTCCGGAACGTGATCGAGTGGGTGCAGGGTACTTTCACAACCTATCGCAAAGAAATGAAGGGCGTGGATTGGGGTCCGCTGTATGATCAGTTCAAAGACCAGCTTTTCGACACCAAAGCGCTTGAGCGTGAGGTGAGCGAACTGATGATGGACGATGATGTCACCAACAAACGTGGCATCTATCCCTACCTGTTGACCCGCAGCGACCGCACCTTGAACTTAAGGGGCTTTTCGTGGAGCCAGAAACGCTCGGCGTATGAACGCCAAAAAGGAATCTGCCCGGTGTGTGGTAAGTTTTTTGAAATTGACGACATGGAAGCTGACCACATCACCCCCTGGCACGCAGGAGGCAAAACCGAACCTGCCAACTGCCAGA
>CAYPBU010000093.1:0-7018 GCA_964409045.1 uncultured Anaerolineaceae bacterium
TTTGTTAAGAGTAATTGAGATCTCTATAAAGATACAAGGGTGGGTTGGCGTCACATTTTTCAATCTGCCTGCACGTCTTTCCAGTCAACCCACCATCAAACGCCTGTGATTCGGTGGGTATGCTATACCCTGGTTTGGTTATGCACACACTTCATGACGCCTACCCACCCTACCCGCACGGCGACACCACCTCACACACTCCGTCATCGCGAGGAGCGAAGCGACATGGCGATCTGCTCAATATTTCATACGCCTAAACCCTTATTCTTCGTAGGGTGGGTTGGCGTCACATTTTTTCGATCTGCCTGCACGTCTTTCCAGCCAACCCACCATCAAACGCTTGTGCAGCGGTGGGTATGCTATACCCAGGTTTAGTTATGCACACACTTCTTGACGCCTACCCACCCCACCTGACTCGTCAGCAAGACCAGCAACACGTGATAAAAAACTGGTATACTGCGTTTGGGAATCTTCCATATGCGTACACGCTTGTTTGCCCTCATCATCGCCGTGAGTTTGCTGCTTTCAGCCTGCGCTAAGCCTGCGACAGAACCAACGAACCTCCCTACGCCCATCGCGCAGATCACAATCCCACCTGAAGACAATCCCAATTCCACACCGCTGCCAGAACCAACTCACACCCCCGAACTCGAACTTCCATCGTTTATTGAAAATCGCACTATCTACGATCTGGACGTAAACCTCGACTACGCGCAGCATACTGTCAGCGTGGTGGAGCAGATCACCTACTTCAACCACACCGACCTGCCAATGAGCGAATTGCTCTTGCTCATCCCGCCCCGCTATTTCGCTGGAGCTTATTCTCAGGCGACTTTGTCCGGAGATTTGGTCTCTCAAACACGCGAGAACGGCATCCAAACCATGCTCAGTCTCGAGCCTAGCCTGCAACCTGGCGTTTCCACCGAAATCCAGATCATCTTCACCTTGACCCTCCCAAACCGCCAGGGCGTTTTTGGCTGGTCTGACATGCAGACCAACCTGGTGGACTGGTTCCCGATCATTCCTCCGTTCAATGCTTCCACAGGCTGGCAGGTGAACGAGAGAGTCGTGGATGCCACCAACACTATTGTCGGTGAGTACATCGCGGCAGAATCCGCTGATTTCAACCTGCGCCTGCGCTTGTCAGGCGCAGCCCAAAACCTGACCATCGCTGCAAGCAGTGAGGGTGTAGAGCAGGCTGGATATGTTGAATATCAACTGCCCCTGGCCAGATCGTTTTCGCTTTCCATCAGCGATCGCTTCGTGACGCAGGAAGCTCAACACAAGGGTGTCACCATCCGCACTTATGTCTTCCCACAACACCGCGATGCCGGGCAGGCAATCCTTGAGATTGCCGGAAACGCGCTTGATATGTTCGCGGATCTCTTTTACCCTTATCCGCGCAAGACGCTCAGCTTGGTGGCAGCCGATTTCCTGCACAACATGGAAACTGACGGCATGCTGCTGATCAGCAAGGGCGTGATCGATTTCTACCGCGACGCGCCGCTCAATAACCTGACCATCCTGATCCCGCATGAGATCTCGCATCAGTGGCTCTATAGCCTGGTTGGCAACGACCCTGCCAAAGAACCATGGCTGGATGAAGCCTTCGCGACCTACAGCGAGGCGTTGTATTTTGAACGCTTCCACCCTGAACACTTGGCTTGGTGGTGGGCAAATCGAGTGGATGGGTTCAAACCGAGCGGTTGGGTGGATTCGACCACGAGCATCCCGGGTGGATATACTGCCTATCGCGACGCTGTGTACCTGAACGGAGCCAAATTCCTGCAAAGCCTGCGTGAATTGGTGGGATCTAAAGCCTTCGTCGCAGCTGTAAAACAATACGCGCTTGAGAATACCTACCAAATTGCTACAGGCACCGATTTCTTTGAAGCGATCAAGACAAATAGTGATGCCAATCTTGATGCCCTGCTAAGGCAGTATTTTCAATATCCCCCGACTTTTTAGCAATTCTTAACTATTCCGCTGAGATCATACTGGCAGAATCCGATTGTGTACTGGCGCGCACTTTTTGTGTGCCCCTCACCAACTCGCCCTGGTATGCCAAGACTCCCTCAACCGGCGTCCAACCTTCAAGGTTGAACGGCAAAACACTCCAGGCAGCCGGAATCCACTGACCGTTATACTTGCGAGCCAGGTGAACATGCGTGCCGGTGGCGCTGCCGCCCTCGCAAGAAGGTCTTCCCACTTTATCGCCCTGCTTCAGGCGGTCGCCCACTTTTACCCGCCCTTCCTCTGCAACGTGCAGATAAAGGATCACCCATCCCGTGCGCTCGTCGCCATCGCCATCCAGATCCAGCATGACCGTGCCACTATCTGTCCGTGCCACCACACCATCAGCGACTGCCAGCGTGTATTGCTCGGTCTCAACACAGCCTTGTGTTAGGCTGGGAGGGGCAAAGTCGATTGCAGCCCAGGGTTTGCGTGAGCCCCAACCGGTATGCGGACCGCCTGTGTAGGACCACGTAGTCCCGTTTTGAAACGGCAGGATGAATTGCGGTTGGGTCAGCGACCCGGGCAGGACGGTCAGCTTGCGCGTCCAGGGGTCACCAAACAAATCCTTGAAGGTCTTCGCGAAACCATCAGGCCCTATCGCCTTCTTGTAAGCTTCTCCCTGGTAGATCTGCGAGAAGTAATATTGCAGCGCGACCGTAGCAGAGTTTTGCCATGGGTCAATATTTTCGATTGTTCCATCTTCCAGCGCGAGCGAGGTCAGTTCGCCTTTGAAATAGCGGTAAAAGCCATCATTAAGCAGGTCCGCCGCATAGGAGATCTGCAGTTCAACGCTCTGATGGTAATTTTCAAAACCCAGGAAAGTTGATTCAATGGTTCGCTCCCGCTGGGGATTGCTGAGAGCTCCGGTCTGGTATTCCACCAACGCCAACAGCAGTTTTGGATTCAAACTGTAGTTTTCTGCGTAATACTTGATGACGCCAGAGGAACTGCGATACTTTTCCTGGATGAACGCGCCATAATTCTTAAACCAGCCGTTCGTTGAGTCCAGGAAGACCCTAAGGTCAAAATCCAACAAATCAGGACCGTACACAAAGGCAGCATCGGGGATAATCTGGTAGCTTGGTCCCCAAAAAGGTACATAATAGATTGGCATCTTCATCGGAAATCCTGGCGGAAGCGTGGTAACGTCCTTTGGGATTTCAGGATTGGAGAAAAGGATTTCGGAGGGAGTTGTGCCGAAGCGAAGCGAGAGCAAATCGAGATTATCACTGCTTTGCGCGACATAATCCACGAGCGTCCCGGGTGGGTAGACCGGGCGGGTGTCGAACGGTGTGGCAGTCGGCTCGATGGCAATGGCGCTCGGAACTTCCGCCGTGATGATGTAAGTCGGTCTCTGTCGCGGAGCACAGCTGGTAATAATCAGCAAGATGCCAAGAAGATTCAGCCACCTGAGCAGGGATTTTTTTGAGTTCCTCATGAGTCAACAACCAGTGAATATCCGTTTTTTACTATACCATAAACGGAAAAATGGCTTGTTAGTCAAGCGAAATGTGAGAACTGGTTGCTCCGACAACACTGGCTTTCACCACCTGATCACCCCGAACCAGCCAACCACTTAGGTACGCCGACCCTGCCTTCGCTCTCCAACCGCTCATCACAAAGCCGAGTGGACCATCCGCTGGCACCCATTCGCCGTTGTACTTGCGCACAATGTGAAGGTGAGTTCCAGTGGAAACCCCTCCCTCGCAAGATGCATGCCCGATATTATCTCCTGCCTCAACCCAGGTGCCTGCTGGCACGCGCTGATTGGTGGCGATATGCAGGTAGATGATGTTCCAGCCAGTCTGTTCGAAGCCATCACCATCCATGTCAACCACCACGGTACCATTTTCAGAACGTGTTACAAGGCCTGGGCCGGAAGCGGTCACCCACGACCAGTTGGTGTGGCAGCCCGATTCAGACGAGGGCGGGCTGAAATCCAACGCTGCCCGGACGTCAGCTGCTCCCCAGGCGGCATGCGGACCCACGGTCATCGACCAAGTAACACCCTCAGAGAATGGAAGCTGGAGCTCCGGTTGTTTTACATCTGGCGTAAATAAAGGCTCAAAATCGAGCGCGCGCAACCAGGGGTCACCAAACATGTTCTGGTAAGTCCATGCCAGCCCTTTTTCGCCGTACAAAGCCTCCGCCCATTCGGCGAAGTTTTCCTGCTTTGAGAAAAAGTGCATCAAGCCAACGGTCCCGCAGTTGAGCTGCGCGGAGAGGCGCACTTCGCTAGTATCCGGGAATTCCAAAACGACCATCGTGCCTTCGCGCCATCCGTAATAGCCAGTTTCGATGATACCGGCTGCAGCCTCGAGTTGTTTATAAAGTCCGATGCTATCCTGATCCAGGATTCCAAGCGGGTACGTTTTTTGTTGCGTGGTTTGCGGCGCGCCGTACACCCAACCGCTTTGGTACTCAAGCAGTGCCAGAAGCAAACGGGGATGGATGGAAAATTCCCGGGCAACCTTCTCAATGATATCAGCACCGGTCATCAGACCAAAACTGTAAACCGACTCCTGGTATCTGGCCAGGTAGCCGCCCGCTTGCCAGGCAAACTCATTTACATCAAACCCAACTGAAGAAGGGCTGTTGACCACTTCGCTGTCCGGGAACAACTTCAGGGGTGAAGTGGTTTGATCGAGTCGGTTCGGGATGAGCAGTAATTGCCCTTCGGGGATGAATCCGTCCGAAGGCAACAAATCACGCGAGGTGATGTCTGCAACTTCAACGCCAAAGCGGACTGCCAGAACTCCAAGGCTGTCGCCACTTTGGGCGTAGTAGAGCATCGGCGCGTTCTCAGCATAGGTGATCATTTGTGCCTGGGTGGGTAGTGTCTGCAGCACAACCTCTGGCTGAACGGGTTCAGGCTCAGGGGTTGTCTCTTCGGCTGTTGCGAGAGGTAACGTCGCGGTTGGTTCCACGTCCGTGGGTTGTATTGTAGCGGTTGGCGATTGTGCTCCTGCCAAATTTACCCCCGCAAAAAGCGCGGGACCTTCAGGAGCAGGAGGGATTTGGGCAGGATCAGCCAGTTTAGGAAGTTCAGTGGAGGGGATTGCTTCCGGGGACTTGGTGGAGATGAATAGGAAAGCTCCTACTGCAGCCAACATCACCAAAGCGCTTAGGATAACTCGCTGACGTCGGCGGCGATGAAGCCGTTCGAGGCGAATTTCGCGTTGGCTCTTAGTTTCCGATTTGATTGAAATCGGCACGGCCATTGTAAGCTTCAACTGTCTCTCCATCTTTACTCAATGTCCCGTCGTAGACTGTTCCATAACTTGAGGCAATCCAACCTCCAAGATTGAATGGGATGCTTCCTCCGGCTCCAATCCAGACCCCGTTGTAGCGCCTGGCAATGTGGAAGTGCGTGCCGGTGGTCACCCCGCCCTCACAGGAGGCATAACCAATTACATCTCCTGATGCAACTTGCGTGCCAGCAGCAACGCGCCCTGCCTCACCGATGTGGAAATAATGCACCGTCCAGCCGGTTTGTTCCAAGCCGTCGCCATCGAAGTCCAATACCACCGCCGAAGCGCCAGACCGCACCACCAACCCATCGGCCACTGCCAAAACCGGGGCATCACTCTCGTAACAGCCGTAGTCGTCCTCTTCGCCGGGAGGCGCAAAATCAAGCGCAGCCCAGATGCTTCCTGTGCCGTAGCCCCAGTGGGGTCCAGAGGTCAGCAGCCAGATGTCGCCAGGCGCAAGCGGCAGGATGAATTCGGGTTGGCTTATCCCGTCGGGCACGAGCGGCTCAATCGTGAAAGCAAAAGGGTAACCAAACAACTGCTGATATGTGGCATAAAAGCCAGACTCCGATACCGCAGTTTTCCATTCAGGCTTGCCCTTGACGAGGCTGAAGAAGTGCTGCACGCCCGCGGTTGCAGGGTTAATCGTGGCATCAATGCGCATCACCTCGCCATCCGAAAGCACCCAAACGGCCAGGCTGCCCAGTTGCCAAAGGTTGCTGCCGCGCAGAAGTTCGTTGGCTGCCCATCCCAGCTGCTTGTAGAGCCCCTTGTTGTAAGGATTGATCAACCCAAGCGGATAATCGGCAGGGATATCGCTTTTACCTTCGCTGCGGACCCAACCGCTCTGGTATTCGAGCAACGCCAGGAGCAGTCGCGGATTGACGCCGTTCTCATCCGCCACCCGCTGGACGATTTGAGCGCCAGTCAGTTGGCTTTCATCTTCGAGGGTTTCCTCATAACGGCTCAGTTTGCCGTTAAATTGCCAGATGACCGACTCTGTAACGAAGTCTTTTGCTGACGGGCTGTAGACAAGTTCAGATTCAGGGAGTATCTTGAAGCTGGTCGCCTGCTCGTTAACACTTGCGGCTGGGATGATCAGCACTTCACCTGGTTTGATCAGGTTGGGATCCTTTATTTCGTTGCGATCAAGAATCTGCTTGACGGATACCTGGTTGAGCAGCGCAATCCGCGCCAGGGAGTCACCTTGTTGAATTGTGTATTGATTTTCAGTGGTCCGCAGCGCAGGTAGAGGCATTGGCGCATTCGGCGTCGGTTGCATTCCGACCGGCGCGAGGGTGAGCGTGACCTGCGGGACAGCAGTCGCTTGCACGGCAGGTGCAGGCTGGGTCATTGTGATTTGTGGAACAACAGCAGGCAGAGGTGTGCTTTGGATTGTGGAGGCTGACTCTGGCACCCGCCAGGGAGTGTAGTCTTTAATCACTCTTTTACAGCTTGAAATCAGGATTGAAACAGCAATAAAAACACAGCTCAGCAGGATGAGTTTTCGGAAGTTAGCTTTCATACCTTTCAGTGTTACATCAATCGTGCCAGAAACGGATTGAGTCTATTTTGTATGCCGGGCTCAAATTCGGAATCCAACTCTGGTTCTCTCAATTTGCCTGTCGTAGGGTCAAGCCCCCGTGCTTGACCTGGGTCACCACGGGGGAGGTAACCCCTACCTGTTTTTCACAAAGTTCTCCAAAATTCATTCCGCCTCACTCACCCCCGCTTCGCGGACCCTCCCTAAA
>CAYPBU010000094.1:0-6899 GCA_964409045.1 uncultured Anaerolineaceae bacterium
GGTTTGGCAATCAAAACGCGAATCTTTTTCTCGGTCATTGACTCTCCTTTTCGTTGTCGCTTAGATTATAACGCCTTCCACGTCCTTTTTGGCTCGTTTTGACGAGGTGTAGTGGGTGAGGCAGCGCCTTATTCCTTCGCGCCAGGGGTGCTCACAAACCTGTCGGTTCCTTTGATCTGCAAAATTTCTCCGTAGTACATGCGATGGTAATCCCCGCCGTCGTACTTCTCATGGATGAAAGGCGCAAGGAACTGACCGGGCATGAAATCGGAGAAATAGATCTTTTTACATTCCACGCTCAACTCTGCCTCAGCGAATGTCGGTGAGCTCACCAAATCCGATGGCATCGGGTTTAATTTCGTCTTCGCCAGTTTGTTTTTATTTCTGCCCGAATGGCTGCCAAGGTAGCCAAGATCTCTTCTGTAACCCGATGGGAAGGCTGTCACGGTGAAGTTGTCGAACCGTTCCATGAATTCGAAAGTGAAACGGCTTGGTCGCACGACTACCAGCGCCACAGGAACACTCCACATCGTGCCAAACAATCCCCAGCCGATGGTCATGCAGTTGTAATCCCCTTTAGCAAAGTCACCAGCCGTCAGTAGCGCCATCTGCCGATCAAACAGGTCGTGGGGTTGGACTGAGAACGCAAGGGGGTCGATTACATGTAGATCCATCATTTCCTCCGAATTTATTTATGCCTATTGTAACAAATTGGGCAGGCTGGCTGTTGTATAATTGCGACCAGGTTTCTTATGTCAAAGCAAAGCAAGCAGCGTTTGAACAACATCATCCGTTGGGGGGGGACTCTCCTCTCGATTGGGGTCATGGTCTACCTTCTCAGCCGGGTGGGTTGGGGGGAAGCCTGGCAGACCATTCGCCAGCTAACCGCCTGGCGCATCTTGCTCGTTTTGGTGCTTGTGGTTGTTTCGCGATCTGCGATTATTGCCCGGTGGTACACCTTGCTGAAGGACCAGACCCCAACACTAAGCATCACCGACACTCTAAAACTGACATTCGCGGGTCTTTTTGCCTCGAACGTACTGCCAACTACGATCGGTGGTGACGTTTTTCGATTAGCTGGAGCGGTCCGCCTGGGCTTGAGCACCAGCCTGGCTGCGGCATCGCTGGTGGTCGATCGCCTGGTGGGGATGACGGGTATGGCACTGATGCTGCCTTTTTCTCTGCCCGGACTCAGCGCATATCTTCGGTCCCGCGCGCTAACTGCCCCAGCAGGAAGCATGGCATTGCCGTTTGTTGGTCGTCTCAAGCGTGGGTTTAGAAAGATACTGGATGACCTGAGTTTTTGGTCGAAGCATCCTCTTATCCTGATCAAGGCGCTCGGATTCTCGTTGATCCACCAGGCAGCTATTTTCCTGATCATTCGCATCTTGATTGAGGGGATGGGTGAGACGCTGGGATTCTGGCAGATCGCTGGCATCTGGAGCCTCACTTACTTCATCACCCTCTTGCCTATCTCCATCAACGGATTGGGCTTACAGGAAGTCACCATCACCAACCTCTACACCCTGCTTGGCGGGCTCTCCACTGCGACAAGTATCAGCTTGGCGATCATCTTGCGCCTGGTCTGGCTGGTCGCCAGCCTGCCAGGTGCACTTTTCATTGGCGAAGTTTTGGCTGGCAAATCTCCAGCAGAAGTCGAAGTTTCGATTCCGGAGGAAGCGTTATGAAGTCGGAGGAAACCCTAAAATTTTTCCGCCATTGGCTGCTGCTGCTCGGTGCGGCTTGTGTTTGGTTTTTGTGGGAAAGCCTCTACGTCCGCAACATTTGGTTTTTTGCGGTGGCTGGTATAGGGTTGGTTTGTGCCATCATTTTCCTGGTAACCTGGAAAATTGAGCTGAAATTCGAAAAGATCATTCCACATCTAAAAAACCAGACGGTGATCTGGGTTGTTTTCTCAGTTCTTGCCTTGCTGTTTACATTACTGTTCTTCAATTTTCAGTTTCACATTTTCAACTACGGTAGCGGCAGATTCGCTTTTCTGGTCGGACTTTCGGGCATTTTCGCATTGCTGCTTGCACAAAATTCGCAATCCTCCGTCTATTTGAACTTTGCCAAATCTCTGTTGGTTTTTGCGGTTTTGCACCGTGTGGGAGTTTTCGTGCCGGAGATTCAGAGTGGACCATTCGCAATGGGTTGGTCCGAAGGCAGTCGTTTCTATAATGCCTCGCTTTTTGTTTCCGAGAAATTGTATGGGATAAAACTTCCGTTGCCAGTGCTTCACCCGAGCCGTTACCTATTGCAGGCACTGCCATTTTTTGTTGGCATCCGCTCCATCCTGTTCCACCGCATCTGGCAGGTGGTGCTTTGGATTGGCATGACCCTCTGGGGCAGTTGGCTGATGGCAAAACGCTTCAATAACACCGAAAAAGGTTCACTTCCATGGCTGACAGCCTTGCTCTTCCTTTTCTTTTTCCAGGGTGCTGTGTATTACCACCTGATGGTTTGCGTAGTTCTCGTTCTTATGGGTCACAAGAAAGATAGACCTCTGCGAACGCTGATCTTTGTACTGCTTGCCTCCGCCTGGGCAGGCATCAGCCGGGTTAACTGGATGCCAGTACCTGGTGTGATGGCAGTTGCGCTTTACTTGCTGGATACGACTTTTGACGGTAAAAAATGGGCGAAGTACTTGATGTGGCCCGTCGTTTGGGTGATTAGCGGCCTTGTGGTTGCTTATCTCACAAAACAGGGCTACATCGCAATATCGGGCGAAGATCCAGCCCTTTTCGATTCTGCATTTTCTTCCGCTTTGATTTGGCGCCGGCTGTGGCCGAGCGCAACCTTCTTCCTCGGCATCCTGCCCGCGATTCTGCTGGTGATGCTGCCCGGAGCGGCATTGCTCTGGCTAAAATTCCGCCAAAAAAGCCTGCCCACGTTGCACTGGTTGCAATGGCTGGGTCTGACTGGCATCCTGGGGGTGTTCTTTGCAGGAGGCTTGGTGGTCAGCGTAAAAATTGGGGGTGGTGGAGACCTTCATAACCTTGATGGCTTCCTGGTTTTTTGGGCATTGATAACGGGTGTCATCCTTGGGATGAGTTCGCCCTCATCCAATCCAGATCCAAAAACCAACGAAATCCCAAGATGGCGATTCTGGTTAGCGATGGCGGTGATCATTCCGGTTTTCTTTGCCTTTATGCATTCCGGGTCCTGGTCTTTTAGCACCGCCCAATCCCATGGTAGTGAACTGGATGACCTGAAACGCGCTGTTGCTGTGCTTCAGGAAAATGGTGGTGAGGTACTCTTCATCTCCGAACGTCAATTGCTCACATTTGGTGAGCTCGACCTGCCCGTTGTGCCAGAATATGAAAAGGTCTTCTTGATGGAAATGCTGATGAGCAACAATCCTGAATATATGGGGGCATTCCGGGAATCGATAGAAGCTGATGAATATGTTGCAATTATTACCGATTGGGTTAACGTCAGATACTATGACAGCAATAGCGGTTTTAGTCAGGAGAACAACGCCTGGGTGGAGAAAGTGGTGCTACGAATGTTCCATAATTACAAAGTCGTACTCTCCTGGCGCAATGGCGAGATCAACCTGCTTGCGCCTCAGGGTGAGACAGAATTAATCCAACAGCTGTTGGAATCCCAGCAACCTGGAAATTGATTATTCTTTATCGGGATCAACAACCTCGCGGATAGCGTAGGTCTTTTTATCCTGTGATTCATAGTAGGTACGCATGACCAGCTCGGCGATCAGCCCCAGCAGCACTGCCAGGAAACCCAAAATGAACATCATCACGCTGATCTGGAACCATGGCGAACCCAACACAGAAACAGCGGACACTATCCGTCTGATCGCAAGGAACAGAAAGAGCGCAAAACTGATCCCCATCAGTCCCAGCCCAACTCCGCCGAAGAGATAGATCGGTTTTTGAGCAAATTTCATCAGGAACTGCACCGTGAAAAGGTCCAGGATGACCTTGACCGTGCGTTCCAGCCCGTAGTTGGCTTTGCCATACTTGCGCGGGTGATGCCGAACCACCACTTCGCTGATCTTCCCACCGGCTTCCTTGGCGTAGACCGGAATGAAACGGTGCATTTCGCCATAAAGGTTGATCGATTGCAGAATCTCGCGCCGGTAAGCTTTGAGCGTGCAGCCGTAGTCGTGCAAATGGACGCCAGTACTGGAGGAGATCAACCTGTTTGCCAGGTGAGAGGGGAGGTTGCGCGTCAGTTGGTTGTCCTGGCGGTCTTTTCGCCAGCCGCTGACCACGTCGAAGCCCTTATCGAGCTCTTCCAGCAGCAAGGGGATATCTGCCGGATCGTTCTGCAAATCGGCATCCATCAGGATCACGATATCGCCATCAGACTCGTTGATGCCGGCGCTGATGGCGGCTGTCTGCCCATAATTACGCCGAAAAACTACCATCCTCACCCGGTCAGGTGCCTGAGCGTGCAACTGGCGGATGACCTCAACGCTCGCGTCGCGACTGCCATCGTCCACGAATGTCACATCCCAGTCCATTTCAAGCGGCTGCATGGCTGCAACGATCTGTTCAAAAAGTTCAGGCAGGTTCTTTTCTTCGTTATAGACGGGTACGACAATCGAGAGTTTCATAGTTGCTCCAAATGGATTAATCACACGTCTGATTATAACGGATGGCAGGGATAGGCGAGAAAGTCGGGTATAATTTTTGCGATGAATACAAAGAATGACGAAAGCGTCCTGGCGGGACGAAAACAACCGGAAGATCCGGTGGATTTGGCTCTGCGCCCTTCAGCCCTCGACGAACTGATCGGTCAGGATCTGGTCAAGGAAAACCTGCGTATTCAAATCCAGGCAGCCAAGCAACGCTCTGAAGCGCTTGAACATGTGCTCTTCCACGGGCCTCCCGGGCTTGGCAAGACCACCCTGGCGCATATTCTCGCCACTGAAATGGGCGTCAACATCAAAGTCACTTCCGGTCCCGCGATTGAACGGGCGGGCGATCTGGCGGCTATTTTGACCAATCTGCGTGCCGGCGATATTTTATTCATCGATGAGGTGCATCGTTTGGGGCGTATGGTGGAGGAGATCCTTTACCCCGCCATGGAAGATTATGCCCTGGATATCATTATCGGCAAAGGACCTGCCGCGCGATCAGTGCGACTAAAGCTCCCCCGCTTCACCGTCGTCGGTGCGACCACCCGCCTGGCACTGCTCAGCGCTCCACTTAGAGCACGCTTTGGGGCAGTTTATCGCCTGGATTATTACGATACCAAAGCCCTCGCGGACATCATTCGGCGCGGAGCAAGCTTGCTGAACGTCCCATGCGAAGAAGATGGCATCCTCGAAATCGCCCGCAGGGCAAGGGGAACACCTCGCATCGCGCTGCGGATGCTGCGCAGAGTGCGCGATTACGCTGAGGTCAGAGCTGGTGGTCACATCACCGCAAAGGTGGCTGAAGCTGGCTTGAGCATGATGAACATCGACGGTATAGGTCTGGATGAGATGGACCGACGCATCCTTTTGACCATTATTGAGAAATATGACGGCGGACCAGTGGGTCTCAACACGATTTCAGCATCTGTCAGCGAAGAGTCCGACACCATCATGGATGTCGTCGAACCATATTTGCTGCAACTTGGTTTCATCGACCGCACTGCCCAGGGGCGTGTGGCAACCAGGGCTGCATATGAGCACCTCGGGAAAACCTACGTTCCTTCAGTTGCACAACCAGATCTTTTCAACGATGCAGCCTGATTTTCCCTCATGAAAACCGAAGATTTTGCCTACGATCTGCCTGCAGAATTCATCGCCCAGACTCCCGCAGAGCCGCGCGACCACTCGCGCCTGATGGTTCTTGAGCGCACAACCGGGCAAATCAGCCATCACCTTTTTTTTGAGATCGAGCAATTTCTTTATCCGGGCGATCTGCTAGTAGTCAACGAGACGCGCGTTTTCCCCGCCAGGTTTTTTGGCACCAAGCTGCCAGGAGGCGGCAAGGTAGAGATTTTGCTGCTAAAGAAACTCAATGAGCTCAATTGGGAATGCCTGGTGGGGGGTAGCGGCATGAAACCCGGACGTCAAATCCAGGTTACAGGGGGTCCAATCGCTGAGGTTGTTGAAGATCTCGGTGAATCGCGCCGCATGGTACGCTTTGCTGAACCGATTGAGAGCGCTTTCGAGAGGGCAGGGCATGTTCCCCTCCCGCCTTACATCCGCGCCTATAAAGGCGACCCGGAACGATACCAAACCGTATTCAACAAGACGCTTGGCTCTGCCGCCGCACCAACAGCCGGCTTGCATTTTACGCCCGCCTTGCTCGAAAAGTTGAAGCAGCAAGGCGTGAGTTTGGCGAAAATCGACCTGCATGTTGGGCTGGATACCTTCGCACCGGTGACCGAAGATGACCCCGAAACGCACCAGATCCACAAGGAATGGTGCGAAATCAGCGCAGAAACCGCCCAGGCGATCAACATTACCAAACAAAAAGGGGGGAGGGTGATCGCGGTGGGCACGACCTCTGTGCGCACACTCGAAAGCGCGGCTGTGCATCGCCGGGAAGGGCTTCTGCAGGCGTGGCAGGGCGACACAAACCTCTTCATCCTACCCGGGTATCAATTCCAGGTAGTGGACGCCATGATCACAAACTTCCACCTGCCAAAATCCACGTTGCTGATGCTGGTCAGCGCCTTCGCCGGCAGGGAAACCATTCTCAACGCTTACGAAACTGCCAAGGTGGAAGGTTATCGCTTCTTTTCATTTGGCGATGCAATGTTATTACTCTGATCAGGACTTTTATCTGATTCTTATATCCATCCGCTAAACTGATTTCTTGGAACATTAATTGCAACGTGTTTTCTGTTGCAAAGAAAACAAAAAATGAGGAAAAGCATACTATGATGCGATTTGATAAGTTTTCTGAGCGGGCTCAGGATGTGGCTGCCCGCGC
>CAYPBU010000095.1:0-6707 GCA_964409045.1 uncultured Anaerolineaceae bacterium
GCGATGAGCAAAACAGTGCCGGTGGAAATTCCGGAGCGGAAAATTTCGGTCCAGTTCATTGGGCGGTCTCCTGTGCAGGGCGAACCCATTTGATCTCGTATTTAAGAAGGACATCACTGCTGATGACAAGGAAAAGGGTGATGCCCTGGATGAGGAATGAGAGACCCGATGGTTGGATTTCACGGCTGGCAACCAGCAGCGCGCCAAACAAAATCGAGACTACGATCACAGCGAAGGGATGGAGCTTGGCAAGCCAGGCAACAATCACACCGGAAAAGCCATAAGAAGTTGAGATGCGTTCCTGCAAACGGTGAACAACACCCGAGACCTCAGTCATCCCAGCCAGCCCTGCCAGGGCGCCGGAAACCATGAAAACAAGGATGGTGTTGGCGGTGATGTTGATGCCGGCGTAGCGGGCAGCGCGGCGGTTATCGCCGATGAGGGTTATCTTGTAGCCCCATTTGCTGCGATAGACGATCAGATAGACGATCACAGCGGCTATCAGCCCAAAGAGGATACCTGCATGCAAAGTCATGCCCGAGAAGGCAGGCACTTGCTTGGCATAGTCCGCCAAGCGAGGCAGCCAGGCAACCTTGGGGAAGGATTTAGTCATTTGGAAGCCAGCTTCGCTCCACTTGCCGAAAATCCAGTAGTTATTCCAAAGCACGGCAACATAGTTGAGCATCAGGGTGATGATGATCTCGTTGATGTTGAGTTTTGCCTTGAGGAAACCCGCGATAAAGGCGTAAAGGGAGCCACCCAGCATGCCAAGAGCTGCCATGAGAGAGATGATCGCCCAACGGGGGGTTGTTTCCAGGTTGACGAGCGGGACCATTACAACCGCACTCGCCATGAAAGCGCCAACAAAGAACTGTCCTTCCGCGCCGATGTTCCAAAGGCGCATGCGGAAAGCCAGGCTGCAGCCCAAACCAATCAGCAGCAGCGGAGTGGCTTTTACGACAACATCAGAAAAAGCACCCCAGGAACCAAACGAAGCCTTGAACAAATAGGAATAGACCTTGAACGGATCCGCTCCAGTAGCTGCAAGAATGATGGCGGATATGATAAAGGCAAGCAAAACTGCCCCAATAGAGGTTACAGCCGGGAGCCACTTGGACGTATCCTCCGTGCGTTTGAGGAATACAGGATAGGGAATTCTCATTCTTCATCTCCCTGTTTGTATTTTTCACCCAGGATCTTGCGCAAGACGCGCTCTTTTTCGGTGAGATTGAGAAGAGGCTCTTCCGGGGGGGCAGGAGGCTCAGGCAATGGGGTTTCTTCCAGTGGTACTACACTCTCAATGACTGGCTCAACCGCGTTCGATAGTTCGGTTTGGGCAGATTCTTCATAATGGCGAAGATCATCGAGGACCTCATCAAAACTGGATGGTGTGCCCTCTGTGGCCAACTCTTCAGGCTGCGCTTTGCCTGGCAGGTCCTGTGGCAGCGTACCGGTCATCATCAGCCCGATCTGAGTGATGTCAAAGTCTCCACTGCAAATAACCCCGACTACGTGCCCCTCATACATAACCGCGATGCGGTCTGAAAGGGAGAGAAGCTCATCGAGATCTTCAGACACCAGCAAGATACCACATCCCAGGGAACGCTGGTTGAGGAGCAGTTGCTGGACGCTTTCAATCGCGCCCACGTCCAAGCCGCGGGTAGGCTGCATGGCAACGACCATGCGGGGAGAGCTCGAAAGCTCGCGAGCCAGGATCAACTTTTGCAGGTTGCCGCCTGAGAGCTTGCGTGCCTGGGTTTTCACCCCGGGTGCCTGAATGTCGTATTCGGTTTTTAAACCACCAGCAAGCTTGTCGGCTGCCAAATAATTCAACTGCCATTTTTGGCTGACTGGCTGCTGGTCGAAGCGTTTCATGATGATGTTGCTCGTCAGCGACAGGTTTGGAGCAGTGCCTACGCCGATACGGTCCTCGGGGATGTGGGCGAGACCCTGACCGATGGATAGGGACGGGGGTTTGTTAGCAATGTCTTTGCCTTCCAGCCAAATCCGACCCTGGCAGGAACGCAAACCCGTGATGACTTCCACCAATTCACTCTGCCCGTTTCCGGCAACGCCAGCAATGCCGAGGATTTCACCCTCATGCAGGGAAAGGTCAACGTTGCGCAGGGCTGGCAGGTTCTTGTTGTTCAGGGCGGAAACATCTTCCAGGCGCAAAATCTCGCGCCCGGCGACTTGTTCACACTTATGTAGATTAAAAATCACTTCGCGACCGACCATCAGCGAGGCGAGACTCTCACGCGTAAAATCCTTCAAGTCCATGCGCTCCGCGGTGACTCGCCCGCGCCGCAAAACAGTCAGTTTATTGGCAACGTGCTGCACCTCGGTGAGTTTGTGACTGATGAAGGCGATGGATTTGCCTTGCGCTGCCATGCCTTTGAGCGTATTGATCAACTCATCGGCTTCCTGAGGCGCAAGCACAGCGGTAGGCTCATCCATGATGAGAATGTTCGCTCCACGATAAAGAATCTTCAGGATCTCTACGCGCTGCTGCTCACCAACCGAAAGCTGCCAGATCTTGGCAGTCGGGTCAATATGGATGCCAAATTGTTCAGCCAGGTTGCTGATTTCATGGTCATACTTTTTGAGGTTGAGCGCAAAGCGAGGGGCGTCGAGACCGATGAGAACGTTTTCGGTCACGGTTTGATTTTCGACCAGCATAAAATGTTGATGGACCATGCCAACTCCGGCTGCAATCGCGTCCTTTGGAGAGTTGAAACTCACCTTTTTGCCATGGATGCGGATTTCACCAGACTGAGGTTTATAGAGACCGGTAAGCACATTCATAAGGGAGCTTTTACCGGCGCCATTTTCGCCTAAAAGGGCGTGGATTTCACCTGGATAGATGGTGAAATTGACATGATCATTGGCTAAAACGCCAGGAAAACGCAGGACAATATCCTGCATCTCGACAGCGGGAACTGTGTTTGTTTCTTCAGGAAAGGTCATGTGGTTTTCTTTTTGTTTATAGGAGAGATGGCTCTTTCGAGCCATCTCTCGTAAAGTTTCGCAGAAACTATGGAAGTTCGGCGATAACGTTCTGGTTCCACCAGTACATACCGACACCATCGGCGCAGGGAGCGCCTTCGGCGTTGGCGAAGCAGTCCAGATCCACCTGGCGCAGGCTTTCGCCTTCCTTTAGGACCACATTGCCCTGGTTGTCGGTGATGGGGCCCTTAAAGACGTCGAAGCGGGTCATCTTACCAGAAAGGAACAGGGCGAGCTCGTCGCGAACAAGTTGCAGGTCTGCAGCAGGGAGGTCTTTGGCACCGGTCCTTAGTTCCTGACCTTCAATGAAGCCATAGAGACCAAGACCGCCAGAATCAGCGTCAAAATAGATAGCTTCACCGGCGAAGGTGCCATTCATGGATTTCTGGACTTCAATAGCATACAGAGGACCCCAGTTCCAGTACATGGTGGTGAGGCAGGATTCGAGCGTGCAGTTGTTGATATAGTCATAGGTAATAGCCCATTTGCCAGCCGGAGCGACAAGAGCTGGAGCAGGCGTGTCAGCACCAGTCATAACGACCTGGGCGCCAGCATCGAAGAGGGACTTGGCACCTTCCTGTTCGATGTTGGGATCGTGCCAGGTGAAAATAAAGCGAACATCGAGGGTGCACTCAGGGCAAGTCTTTGCCATGCCGAGCGCAAAAGCGTTGCCGAGACGCAGTTCTTCCGGGATGGGGTAGGTAGCCATGTAACCAACCTTGGTGTTGCCATCAAGTTTTGCGCGGGATCCAGCCAGCATGCCGGCGAGGTATTTGATGTCTTCCATGGCGCCCATGATGTTGCCAAAGTTGGTGCCATTGGACTTGTAACCGGAAACATGTAGGAAATCTTTGTCCGGGAATTCGCCGGCTACAGCTTCGGTGGCATCCATGAAGCCGAAGGAGGTTGTGATGACCATATCAAAACCTTTGCGTGCCAGCGAGCGGGTAACCTGCTCGGAATCGACACCTTCTGCTACCTCTTCAACATAAGCAGTATGGACACCAGGAACATTATCCTGGACGTAGAGACGACCCACATCGTGAGCCTGGTTCCAGCCCATGTCATCGTGGAGACCAACATAGACGAAAGCGACATTGAAGCAGCCTTCAATCGGAGCAGGCACCTGGTAGGCACCTTCAGCCTGAAGAGCTGATTCCGCTTTGCAGTCGACCGCGGCGGGAGCCTGAGTCGCTGGGGCGGCTGTTTGGCAAGCCGCCAGGAACATACTTAAAACTAAGAATATACTGACCAATGCTAACAACTTTTTGTTCATTATTTCTCCTGTTTGGGTGAGTTTGGTGTCTATCGGGAGTTTTATTGGCATTGCTTTCCTCTCTACTCCTTAAAACGGCGATGCTTTATTGTACAACAAAGCGTCAGATTAGGAGTAAATTCCTCCATTTTCGAATTTTTCAAAGTATCCGAGAAAACAGGCTGGAAAGGTAACTAGTGTTGATGGAAATCCAACCGTGTGACGCTTATAATCACAAAGAAATGGAGGTGGAGATGTTCACCAAAAAAAACCAGGAGGTATATGTGCCCAACGGAACCAATCCGGAAGAGGCTCTCAGCCGCACTACCCACCTTGCCATTGCAGCCCACCAGGATGACATTGAGATCATGGCGATTGACGGCATACTCAAGAGTCTGAGTAACCCCGATGCCCACTTCAGCGGTTGCGTGGTGACAGATGGGCATGGATCTCCGCGCGTTGGGAAGTTTGGTCATGTCAGTGACGACGAAATGGCTCAGATCCGTATTGAAGAACAGAAAGCCGCTGCCCGATTGGGAAAATATTCTGCCCAGGTCTTTCTCGGTTACACCAGTGCACAGGTAAAGGACCCTTCAGATCCCGCCCTGGTTGAAGACCTGTTCACCCTCCTGCAGGCTGCTCAACCCGAAATTCTCTACACCCACAACCCTGCCGACAAACATGCCACGCATGTGGCAGTGCTCGTGCGTGTGATCCAGGCTCTGCGCCGCCTGCCAAAGGAGATCCGCCCAAAGAAAGTCTACGGCTGCGAAGTCTGGCGAAATCTCGATTGGCTCCCCGATGAAATTAAAACGATCTTCAATGTTTCAGCGGAACCTGAACTACAAGGTGCGCTTGTAGACGTCTTTGAATCGCAGGTTGCCGGTGGAAAAAACTACACAGATGCGGTGGCTGGGCGTCGCATCGCCAACGCCACCTTCCTTTCCCCTCATGTGACCGACCAAGCTACCCGCCTGGCGTACGCGCTTGACCTGACACCGCTAATAGCAGATGATACGCTGGATGTTATCGCCTGGGTGCAAGGAAAAATCGCGCTGCTCAACGCGGTCGTGACCGAAACACTGGAGTCATTCAGTTAGAAAGACAACCCATCAAATCCCTCTCGATTGAGGGGGATTTTGTTCTACCCTGTTTGACCTGAGAAAATCAATTAAATAATCCGTACCACCACTGCGGCACGGCGAACAGACGCATTCCCTGCACATAAGCAAGGTAGATCACCACCCCCAGCAGCAGCACGGCAAACACAATCACGGCGTAATCCCACCAGTGGAACTTGAGCTCGTAGAGCCAGGTACGCTTCTGCTGACCAAACCCGCGCAGGTCCATCGCGTTGGCGATATCTTCGCTCGAGACAATCGCGTTCATCGTTACGGGGATGATGAGTGGCGCGATGCGTTTGATTTTATTGAATATTCCACCTTTGACGGAGTCCAGTTCAAATCCGCGCGCCCGCTGAGCATCCAGCGTCACCTGGAAATTGCGCGCCAGGGTCGGGATGAAGCGGAATGAGAGTTCCATCGTGTAGGCAAGCCGGTCTGGCAACCCCAGTTTGCGAAACGTCACGCCATATGCCCGTGAATCCACGGTGTATGGGATCATGATGAACACCAGGGAGATGGATAGAATGCGCATCAACTGCGCCACCGCAAACCACAAGCGCTCCACGGTCAGCCCAAAAGTCAAATGCCGTCCGAAAAGGTTGAAACCCGCTGGCCACACAAGCTGCCCGCCCTCCGGAACGACGCCTCCAGCCCCACCCCCCGTGATAATCGTGTTCACCACAATCATCGTGAACAGCAGGATGGATATCATCAGCCATCCACGTTTGGTATCCTGCCAGGAAAGTTTCGCTGAGGAGTACCACGAGATGGCAACTAAAAAGATGATAGCCAGCAACAGGGGATTCCAGGTGGCGGTGGCAGCCAGCAGCACGGCGAACGAGAAGATGAACCGAGCCCGCGGGTCCACGCGGTCGATCAGGCTGTTTCGGTAGCGATAGTTCCAGGCAACGAGCATGTCTTGTCATGGTCCAGGCGGTCTATCGGACCGCCTGGACACACAAAACCTGATTACCTGCCGCTTTGTGAGACGATCGCGGAATACGCGACCATCAGCAAAGGCAGCAACACCAAACCCCAAAGGACGTTGGTGATGAAAGCGGGTACAAAGTTGGCGAAGATAACGGTATTAATATCCGCGCCCGATACCCACATTTCGGAGAAGGCAGCCAGCCCCATTCCCAAGGCAACACCCAGAACGACTGAGATTTCCGCCATCAGGATGGATTTCGCGCTTTTGAAATCAAAGATCAGCACTGAGAACAAGCCTGGGATCAAGCCCATGATGCCGTTTCCGAGGTCCCACCAGATCCAAAAGCCATATCCGCTGAGCAGATCGGCGAGGATGTTGCCCACAAAACCGG
>CAYPBU010000096.1:0-6664 GCA_964409045.1 uncultured Anaerolineaceae bacterium
CGATGTTAATTAATTATCATTTCTTTCTGAGACTTAATATACAAGGGCGAGATTGGAAGCACTTCAACTATCGTAACACTGAGTTCTAGGTGTGCTTCCAATCCGCCATCGGACCTATAAGCATCTACAAAAATCACACTATCATTCATGTCACTGTCATTGGCGGATTGAGGGCACTATAAGTTCGGTCCTCAATTCGCTCACGTAGCCCTCAATCTCGCCCTAAGAAAAATCGGGTATATCTTGTTTCGCCTTCGTGGGGTGGGTTGGCTAAAACCCGGTATTCTTTTACATATGCTTTATGACGCCAACCTACCCTACCTGGTAAATAATATGTCGTATTCGTAAAGCCTAATTGAAAATTCAACCAGATCTGCGAAATGATCAGGACGCGACAAGCTCGCGCAGTTGTTGCTCCGAAATGATTGGCACGCCAAGTTCCCTGGCTTTATCGTACTTTGATCCCGGATCAGCGCCCAGCACCAAATAGGATGTTTTGGAACTGACGGAGCCCGAGACCTTGCCGCCATTCGCCAGAATAAACTCTGAGATACCTTCACGTGAGAAACCCTCAAGCGTACCAGTGACCACGAAAGTTAAGCCTGTGAGTTGTAACTTCTCTGTGGACATACTGGCGCTTTCGACAGGCCAAAGCCCAAGTGCTTTCAAATCCGTGATTATCTGCTGGTTATCTTGCAATTGGAACCATTCTACAATCGACTCTGCCAGGTTTGGCCCAACGCCTTCCAGTTGTTGTAAGTCAGCGAAACTTGCCTGAGAGATTGCATCAAGATTGCCGAATTTTTGGGCTAATTTACGCGCGGCAACCTCGCCAATACCTTTGATACCTAAACCGATGATCAGCCGCTGCAAAGTCTGTAATTTCGACGCCTGGATGGCTGCCAGGAGGTTGTCGGCTTTTTTGTCACCGAATTTATCAAGCGTGAGGAGCTGCTCTTTGGTCAGGCGGTAGAGGTCTGGCAGGCTTTTCACTAATCCACTTTGGACCAGCTGCGCGACAATCTGCTCACCGAGACCGGCGATGTCCATCGCAGAGCGGGAAGCGAAATTTTCGATGTTCCGAGTCAACTGGGCTGGGCAAGCGGCATTAAGACAATACCAGGCTACTTCGCCCGGAGTCTTTTCGACCAAAGAACCACACGAAGGGCACTGAGTTGGAGGTTCATAGACATCTTGGCTGCCATCGCGCTTCTCTTTCAGCGCGGCTACTATGTAAGGAATCACCTCGCCGGCTCTTTTCAGCAAAACGCGGTCACCGATACGGAGATCTTTTTCCGCAATGAAGTCAAAGTTGTGCAAGGTAGCCTGCTTAACGACAACGCCACCGATGCTGACGGGTTCCAGGAATGCCAGGGGCGTGAGAACGCCGGTGCGACCTACATTGACCTGGATATCAAGCAAAGTCGTCTCGACTTCCTCGCCCGGATACTTGTAAGCAAGTGAGCCACGGGGGTCTTTACCGACAAAGCCGAGGTCATTTGAAAGCTGGAGATCGTTGATTTTGATCACGATACCATCCGCATCATACGCCCACGAGTGGCGGCTGAGACCTTCCTTTTCGCATGTTTCCACAACCTCGAAAATGCTGTCAGCATGCCACCGGAGGAGATTTACCGGCAAACCAAAGCTGGCGATGTAATCCAGGATGCCGGACTGGGTCTGAGGGAGTGGTTCGGAAGATTCCAGAACCTGGTAAAGGTAGAATTTCAGAGGGCGGGATGCTGTGATTGATGGATCCAGCTGGCGCAGTGAACCCGCGGCGGTGTTGCGGGGGTTGAGGTAGGTCTTCTCGCCTTTTTCCTCAAGATCGGCGTTGAGAGCCAGGAAATCCGCTTTTGTAATGAACACTTCACCCCGGAAAACGATGTGTTCGGGCGTAGGATTAGAGGTTGGTAGTACCGGTATGCGCAAGGGGAGGCTGGGGATCGTGCGCAGGTTGGAAGTGATATCTTCTCCCACGCTGCCGTCGCCGCGGGTGGCGCCGAGCGTGAAGATGCCATTGTTGTAGTGCAGAACGACAGTCAAGCCGTCCAGCTTGGGCTCAAGTAGAAAGTCGGTCTGAGAAACGCGCGGGTCCAGCCGAAGGATACGTTCGTACCAGGCGAGTGCGTCCTGGCTGCCAAAGCCATTCGCAAGGCTCAGGATGGGGGCAGGATGGCTGACTTTTTTGAACCTTTCAGATATCTGGCTGCCAATTTTTTGAGTAGGTGAGTCCGGGGTGATGAGTTCAGGATGCCCCGCTTCGATTGCTTTTAAGCGGTTAAAGAGTTGATCGTACTCAAAATCAGAGATCTCGGGCTGGTCGAGGGTGTTGTACAAATAACTGTGGTAGGCAATTGTCTGCCGTAGTTTGGTCAGTTCCTGGACAAGTCCTTCATCGCTCATAGCAGGCTCCTTATTTGAGTGCAACTCTGAGTTAAACAACAATGTTTCCGGTGGGACTCGAACCCACATGACTGGCTTCGGAGGCCAGTGCCTTATCCATTAGGCCACGGAAACAAGATTTCACATTATACCACCGCATCTTTTAAACTCAGGCGTAGGATAATTTTACTGCAATGCTTTGATCATCTCCTCGAACTTGTCACTTAGGTCTGGTTTGGTAATCCTTGGGAAACCCGCGCCGTCATTCGGGTAACGAGGAAGAATGTGGAAATGAAGGTGGAAAACGCTCTGGGATGCAAGCTGACCAGAGTTGTTGAAAACGTGTAGATTTTCAAGCCCCAGTTTTTCCTGGTAGAGCAAGCTTACCTGGCGGACGGTCTCGATCGTATCCGCAAGGACGGCTTGAGGAACCGTAAACATGTCGGAATAATGGGCTTTTGGGATTATTAGAGTGTGATAGAGCCCAACCGGATGGGCATCGAGGAACGATAAGGTGGTTTCGGTCTCGAGCACCTTCCATGCGGGTATTTTACCGGCAACAATTGAACAAAAAACGCAGTTCCCTTCCACTAATCCTCCGAAAAAGTCAGTTTGGTGCGGGTGATGACGCAATCTGCCGGATCAAGCCCAAGCAGAACGAGCAGCTCATCCGGACGACCATTCTCAAGTGGGGTTGATTTCATTGAAATTCGCAGCAGCTTTTTGGGTGCCTTGTAATCAATCTGCCATGTCAGGATCAGGCTTTTCACATCAACGGTTTTCTTGCGTCGTTCAACTGGAATGGAGGACTGAGAGAGAAGTGCTTCTACCCGAGCCTGAAAATCTTGTGGATCCACGTCAGCAGGGAGTTCAATCTCAAAATCACTCGAAAGCAGAGCCGCTTGGAGCGAGGGTAGTTGATTGTCTATCACCTGCAGGTCTCTGAGGATGAGCTCTGCCGGCAGGGACTTGCTAAAAAGATGGCTGATCTCCTCCAGGGAAATGTATTGATCCAGCCAGAAGTCCATCTGTTCAGCTTCACCAATAAAGCCAAGCGGCAAGGCTGAAGCCAGGTTGATCCTAAGGTGCGGACTGAACCCCTGCGTGTAGCGCAGAGGGAGGTTTGTGCGGCGAAGGGCACGCTCGAAAAGCCGCTGAAGGTCAAGATGCCCGATGAAGCGCAAGTTTCCGATCTTGGCATAGGTCATGCGGACGCGTATTGGTTCGGTGGTCATGGGCACCCCCAATAGACAAGCGGTGAAACCGGAGGTTCTTTGGCGAAAGAGTCAAGAATACCGCAGGCAAAGCACTGTTCGCGGCAGTCCTTGCGGGTTTTGCCGAGTTTGCTCCATTCAAGATCGCTCTGCAGAAAGGCTTTGGTGACGCCGGCGTGGATGTGATCCCAGGGAAGGATTTCATCAAGCGCTCGTTCCCGGTAAGCATAAAACTCAGGTTCCAGGTTTGTATCAATGAAAGCCTGGCTCCAAAAAGGTATGTTTCGATTCTCTCCCCAGGCATCAAACTTAGCGCCAAGTTGCCACGCGCGGAGAATGACCTGCCCAAGGCGGCGGTCTCCCCGGGAAAGCCAGGCTTCGAGCAGCGTGTTGTCTGGGATGTTGTAAGTGAGTTTGAGAGCAGTGCGGCGGACACCCGCTTTCAGCAGGTCCAGCTTAGCCTGCAACTCCTCGGTGGAATTAAGTGGATACCACTGGAAAGGTGTATGGGGTTTGGGGATGAAATTGCCCACGGAAAGATGCACCTTGACCCGGTTTCCGCGCAGCTGGCGACCGATTTCAAGTACACGCTTGCCAGCGTCCAGGATTGCCTGGACATCTTCCATCGTTTCGCCTGGTAATCCGATCATGTAATAAAGTTTGAGTGTCAGCCAGCCGTGCTCGAAAACTGTTCGAACAGTGTCTTCGAAAACCTCGTTGTCAAGTGGTTTGTTGATGATTGCCTGCATGCGAGGAGAGGCTGCCTCAGGCGCGAGCGTGAAACCACCGCCAGGGCGCAAATCGCGCAGCTCGTCCATCAGCTCGACTGAAAAGGATGCGATTCTCAGGGAAGGCAGGCTGACGAAAACCTTGCGATCATGGAATTTTTCGTAAACTGACCTGGTCAGGTCCAGGATTTGAGTGTGGTCCGAGGAGGAAAGCGAAAGCAAGCCGATCTCTTCGTACCCAGTAGCAGCTAAACCATCCTCGATGATTTGAAGGACTTCAGCTGCGGGTCTTTCGCGTACGGGGCGGTTGACAACGCCAGCGTGACAGAAACGGCACCCGCGTGTGCAGCCGCGCATGATCTCGATTGAGAGGCGGTCGTGAACTGTCTCAATGTTTGGGACGATCATGTGAGTTGGGTGAGGTGGGAGTTTGGGGACGATACGTTTGGTCACAAAAGCCGGAACGGAGTCAACCACGGGTGAAACATCTGTAACAGTGCCGTCTTGCGCGTAGATAACATGATAAAGGGAGGGCACATAGACACCTGGAATTTTGGATAATCCCAGTAGGAGTGTCTTGCGGTCAGATCCGGATTGTTTGAGCTGTTCAAAAGCACGAATCAGCTCAAGCGTTACTTCTTCGCCTTCACCAATGACAAACGCGTCGATGAAATCTGCCATGGGTTCGGGATTGAAGCAAGCCTGACCGCCGGCGATGATCAGAGGGTGCTCTGTTCCACGTTCTGCTGACAACAAGGGGATGCCTGCAAGGTCGAGCACGTTCAAGGCGTTGGTGTACAGCGATTCGTAGGGCAGGCTGATGCCGATTACATCAAACTCGGCAAGTGGATGCTTTGATTCGAGTGAGAACAGAGGCAGTCTATTCTCTCGAAGTTGTGCCTCCAGGTCGTGCCAGGGGGCGAAGGAACGTTCAGCCAGGATATCGGGCTGTTGGTTCAGGATATCGTAGAGGATAGCCAAACCCAAATTTGGTTGCCCGATGTCATAGATGTCAGGAAAAACCAGGCAGACATGCGTGCGAGTCGTTTCCCAATCCTTCAGGATCTGGTTGTGTTCACCACCGACGTATCGCCCCGGTTTCTCGACATGATAAAGTATTTTTTCAAGTTGATGTAAGTTTATATTCTGCAAAATATCCTGTCATAAAAAGATTTCATGGTTGACTTTCGCCAGGGTAATATCACGGAAGTCAGTTTCGATTAAAGATATTACTTGTGCAAGATCACGGTCCAATTGCGCTCGATTCAGACCAAGCTTGGCAATTTGAATCTCTGCCATTTGCCAGCTATCCTGATGGGCAGCTTCAAGGACGGATAGATTGTACCTTTTCAGACGGGAAAGTAAAGGCGCAAGCGTGGATCGCTTCTCCTTCAAGCTGTGGCAGCCTGGCAGAAACAACGAAAAGGTAGCGACTAACCAGGGCACAGCTCAACCTTTCTAGGCAACTGGGTTGACGAGGGTGCCAATGCCGTCGATGTGCACGCTAACCATATCTCCTGCCTGCAGAGGTCCAACACCGGCGGGTGTGCCCGTGAGGATCAAATCGCCAGGCTCGAGGGTCATGATGGAGCTGACGTACATCATGAGTTGCTGAATACTAAAAATCATCTCACGGGTTGAGCTCATCTGGCGCAGGGTGTTATTAACATGGCAGGTGATGATGGCGTCTGTCGGGTCGAATTCAGTTTCAATCCAGGGACCAACAGGGCAGAAAGTGTCAAAACCTTTCGCGCGGCTCCATTGACCGTCGGCTCTCTGGAGATCGCGGGCGGTGACGTCGTTGGCGATGGTGTAACCAAACACAGCATCCAGTGCGTTTTCCTTGGTGAGCCAGCGGGAACGCTTACCGACCACCACTGCCAGCTCTGCTTCGTGCTCAACACGCTTACTTTGGGGTGGGAGGACAATGTTTTCGCCGTTGGTAATCAACGCGGAGGGTGGTTTTATGAAGATTAGCGGATAAGCAGGGATCTCGGTGTTCATCTCGGCGGCATGCTCGCGATAGTTTCTACCAATCGCAATAATTTTCGAGGGTAAGCAAGGCAGCAGAAGCGTGACTTCGGAAAGCTCGTAGGTTTCTTCGAAACGGCGAAACTCACCAAAAGGGTCGCCTTGTATCTCGCTCACTCTGCCATCGCGAATCCAGCCAAATTGGGGGGGTCTATTTTGTGTTTTGAACCTAATGATTCTCATTTTTCGTTTATAATATGCTTTCGCGGGCGGATAGCTCAGTTGGTCAGAGCGCATCTTTTACACAGATGAGGTCGCAGGTTCGAGCCCTGTTCTGCCCATTTTTTGTTTAATTATAAGCCAAGG
>CAYPBU010000097.1:0-6510 GCA_964409045.1 uncultured Anaerolineaceae bacterium
GCTCAGGCTGGGGGCAATGGAGTCGAACCACTACATACAGATTCAGAGTCTGCTGTCCTGCCATTAGACGAGCCCCCACTAACGAATGCCTATATTACCACATTCCTGCCTTTTCTTACAAGGGTTCTTCGCGGAATTCTTTCTCCTGGCTACGCATCCGAATGTTCTCAACCAGCCCAATCCCTAAAAGCATTGCCACCAGTGAACTACCGCCATAACTGATAAACGGCAGGGTCAGCCCCGTAACCGGCAACAACCTCAAATTCACCCCCACGTTCACGATCGTCTGGAAGCCCATCAACACGCCAAACCCATAAGCAATCAGTGCGCCGTAGGCATCCGGGGCGTTTTGCGCCACCTTGAAACAACGCACAATCACAAAAATCAACGACGCCAAAACGATAACCGTCCCAACGAAGCCAAATTCGTGCGCCAAAACCGAAAAAATGAAGTCGTTATGCCGAATTTTCAGGAAACGCAATTGCACCTGCGAGCCCTGCCCATAACCTTTGCCAAACCAGCCACCAGAGCCGATGCTGATCAGTGCCTGGTCAACGTTGTAAGTGTCGCCGTAGCGCGCATCCTCCGCCGGAGCGACAAAATTGGTTATGCGGGCTTTTTGATAGTCCGCCAGGTAGGGAAAATCAAGCAGAAACGAGATTCCGATAAAGAGTGCAGCTGCACCGACCATGATCAGGATATATTTTGTTTTCAACCCGCTGATCCAAAGCATGGTTGCCCAGGTCACGAAAATCACGATGCTGGTACTCAGGTTGGGCTGCATCAAGATCCAGATCACAATGCCGCCCGTTAGAGCCAAACTTTTGCCAATCGTCATCCAATTGTTAATACGCTCAATATTATTTGAAAAGAAACTCGAAAGCGTCAGGATGATGGCAATCTTCGCCAGCTCCGCCGGCTGGATCGTCACCAAGCCAGTTTCAAGCCACCTGGCAGCGCCAAACCTCGCCCCACCAAACACAAACACCATCAGCAGCAGCATTGCCACCAACACGTAGAAGGGTTTGCTGAGGGTTTTCCAGATGTGATAATCGAAGGATGCCGTCAGAAACAGAATTGCCAGACCAATGATCAGGAACGTGACCTGGCGTCTGGGATGGTCCACCAGGGTCGGGTTTCCAGCAATCGCCGATGAAATCAGCGCCACACCAAAGACACACAGCAGCAGAACTACCGCGAAAAGCGGGATGTCAAAGCGTTTCCAGATTTCACGCGTGTTCATAAGAGCTTAAACTTCCTTGCCACGGATTCTTGCAATTGGATGCTACCATCTTCAAACCGAACTTCAAGCGAACCAGCATTCTGCATTTTCCTGGGCACGTCTACTGCCTGCCCACACAAGATCAACCCATCGCCTGCGTAGCGCAAGACGCACAGCCGCGCAAGGGTATCCCCGCTGCATCCAGCTTTCAGACTTCCTCGCACCGCCCCCCAGACAATCAGGCTGCCTGCGGCGATCACCTCAGCCCCTTCAGGCACATCTCCAATCACCACACCGTTTGCCTTGAACGCCACTTTTTCGCCCTTTTCCAGCGGTTTGGTGTGCCATTCAACACTCTGCCCACCCTTTTGAGATGGCGAGTTTTCAGGCTTTTCAGCACTTGTTTGCGAAGAGATGCTCGTCTGGAGTTCGAAATTTCTCGCTGAAGTCAGGGTGACCTCCGAAGTGGTCAGAACAGCCCAGAGGCAAACCCCCTCATCAGACAAATCACGCAGAAGCTTGAAAAGTTGGTCCTGCGACCAATCCGATCCGCTGACATCCAGGGCAATTCGCCCCCCTTTGAAAAAGCGTTCCTGGGTCTGGATGCGTGAAATGAGCATGTCCCGCTGGACGTACCAGGGTTTCTCAGGCAGACTGATCAGCACCCCGCCTTTGATTCCGCGAACGTTTATCTCTTCCATGTTGGCAGCCTACGGTGTTGTTGGAGCGTATTCATTTTGCTTTAAATCCTGGTCAACCTGTTTCAACTGGAAGTAGGCGTCAATCGTAAACTTGGCAATCGGACCAGCAACAGTTGAACCTTCGTTACCGTGGTAAACAAACACAGCTACAACAATTTCAGGATCATCGTACGGCGCGTACCCCACAAACCAGGCATGGGCAGGCCAGGATCCCGGAATGCAAAGTCCCTCGCGGTTAGCCCAGTCATCGCAAAACTCTGCGGTACCAGTCTTGCCGGCTACCTTCCAGGGGTTGTTCTGAAATTCAAACCAGGCAGTACCATCATCCCGTGTCACCATTTCCATGCCTTGTTTGGCAAGATCGATCACGGATTGTTCCACCACCTTGAGTTCAGAGGTGCGGTTATTACCTTCGTAGGTTGCGATCATTGGATCCTTGGTGATATCCCAAAGTATTTCTGGCTCGGACGCAAAAGTGACGTTCCCGTCGTAGTCCGTTATCTTATCAATGATGGTCATCTTATAGTGCTTACCGTCGTTAATGATCGTGTTGATGGAATTCAACACCTGCACTGGTGTTGCCAGCACATAACCCTGACCGACTGCTGCCAGGTAGGTGTCGCCAGTCGCCCAGTTCTCGCCGATGTTCAATCGTTTCCAGGTTGGGTTAGGGAGCAAGCCATCCGCCTCACCAGGCAGTTCAAGCCCGGTCGTTTCGCCGTAGCCAAGCGCCGCGGCATACTCATCCATGCGCCAGATACCCAAGCCTCCGCCATCCACCTCGCCCTCATACCCACCGCCAACCTTGTACCAGTAGGTGTTGCAGGAATACGAAATACCATGCAAATAATCCACCTGACCGTGTCCGGCGCGATCCCAACAGTAGTAGTTTTGTAAGGTACCAATGTCGGTTTCATAAAACTGCTGGCGCAGGGTAATCATGCCCGGGTCTTCAACGGTTTGATATAGAGTCACCACGTCTTCGTTCAAAACTCCGAGCGCCGATACCATCTTGTAGACAGACCCAGGGGGCAGTTCAGAACTGATGGCTTTGTTGAGCAAAGGCTTATGCTCATCAATGCTCAGTTGCTCGTAATAGTAACTCGGGATGAACTGGGACATGCGATTATTCTCGTAGCTCGGATAAGACACCATCGCCAGAACTTCCCCGGTCTTGGCATCCATGGCAACAACCACTCCCATGGTGCTCAGGATCTCGTTTTGCCAGAGCATATAGCGCTCATTCCAGAAATCAAGTTCATTCACCAATGCCGCGTGCGCAGCCTGCTGCAAGCGGTAATCAATCGAGAGGTAGACGTTCTCACCAGGCACAGGATCCACTGGCTCTTCAATGTCGCGTACGATCTCCCCGCCGACGGTCACCTCAACCACGCGTCGTCCATTCGTGCCAGAAAGCACATCCTGCATGGAATTCTCAACGCCCATATAACCGACCTTGTCCCTTCCGGAAACAAAGCCCAGTTCGGTGTAGTAATCCAGTAACACTTCAGGGATAGGCCCCAGGAAACCGATAATCTCCGCGGTTTGGCTGCCGGTGGGATACTCGCGGATTTGCTCGACCTCCACTGCGATGCCTGGCCAATCCACCGCTTTTTCCTGGATGACCATGGCAGTCTGTTTGTCGATGTTGCATTTCAGGCGGGTCGCCTGGAAAGGCCAAAGACTGTCCGCAATCTGCACAACCTGTTCGATGCCCAGCGTTGTAAAGCAAGGCGTGAAGCTGCTGGCGGTTTGCTCATTTACCTCACCCTGGCTGACGGGAATATCAATCAGCGCACTGAGCTGATCAAAAATTTCCCGGGTTTTTCCCTCCGAATCAGGCAGGTTAGCTGGAGTGACAGTAATGTTGTATTGTGCCACGTTGCGCGCTAAAACAATGCCATTTCGGTCGAAGATCATCCCTCTTTCAGTTGGGATGCTGATGACCTGGGTGCGATTGTCTTCTGCTTGAGCTCGAAACTCCTCGCCCTTGACGATCTGGTAGTTGAAGAGCTGAACAATGTAGTAGACAAACACCACAATAATGATCAAGTAGACCCAGCAAAATCGCTTGAGGTCAATAGTTGGTTTTTCGTAATTGCCATTATTCATAATTGGGCTCCTTGCGGATATAACCACACAATCAATTCCCGCACAATGGCATGCACTGGAATTGCTAAGAACATGTTCAGAAATACTGCCGGCAAAACCACGTTTACCAGAGTTTCAGCGAAATTGAATGGAATCCGCTGAACAAACAAAACAATAATCGACACGAGATTCGCCAGAATTGTCGCCCCGAATGTCAGCAAGAACATGGCTAACAGAGGAGTCTGCCATACGCGCTGTTTCAAGCTAGATGAAGCGAGGTAAACAGCCATATAGACGACCATTGGAACAAAAAATGGCAGTGCCGAAACAAATCCTACAATCCCGCCCATGATCAGGATTAGGATCCAGAATCTCTTGTGTTTCTGATGCAGACAAAGCGCGATGATGAGCAAAAACACCAAATCCGGGCTGCCGGACAGGATCATCCACCGGCTGAAGATGCCGTATTGAAGCATCATTGCGAGCACGAAACTCAATCCGTATGCCAGGTAGACTAACACAGCAAACCTCAGGGTACCAACGGTGTGATGTCGACGGCTTTGAAGTTGGTTATAACGAGCACCGCACTCAATGATGAAAAGTCGACAATAGGTTGGACTGAACCTGTCTGAAAAAGCGCGTTTTGGCGCGATTGAAGCGAAAGGACCTGACCAACAAAAATGTTCGGAGGATAGGTTCCGCCCAATCCGGAGGTTAGAATGACCTCGCCGATATCCACCTTGGCGTCTATCGGCACCATGTCGAGGCTCACTTCCCCGGTTATGGAACCGCTCACCTGCCCTTCAACGCTTGCAGTCTTTAGCCGCACATTTACAACCGAGCCGGCGTCGGTAATCAGCTGGATACGTGCGGCATCCGAGATAACCGCGTCGATCCGCCCCACCAGACCCTGCTGGGTTACCACCGGCATACCGTAACGTATGCCGTCATTGGAACCTTTATCAATGATGATGTACTGCAGATACGGGCTGATCTCACGCCCGATCACCGTCGCAGCCTCATACTCGTGTTCGGGGTTGTTGCGGGCAAAATCCAGCAAGGTGTAAAGAATTTCAGCCTGAGCCAGGTTTTCCTGCAGCGCGATAATCTCGCTTTGGAGCTGTGCGACCTCGTTCCGCAGTGTAATGTTCTCCTCGCGCAGGGTTGCCATATCGCGCGGGGAGCCAAAGAAGTCGCTGAATGCCAGGTAGCGTTCAGAAATCAAACTTTGAACAGAAATCAGTGGGCTGACAGAGATGCTAAAAATCGGCGTCAGATAGCCTGAAATAGCCAGCACTAACACGCCGACTATGACGATAATTAAAATCAGGTTTCGTAGATTTTTAGCAGTAAATAGATTGCGCATGTCGAATCTGGTCTATCCAGATCGCAAGGAAGATCAACCTTGCGAATTTGTGTAAGGATCCCGTTCGATGCCAACGAGGAAGTTTTCGTATAAATCCATGTCGTCCAATACCATTCCACAACCGCGCGCCACACAAGTCATCGGGTCTTCTGCCACCCAAACTCTCACATGGACCTCATTCGAAAGACGCTCAGCCAGCCCCTGAAGCTGGGCGGTTCCACCCGCCAGGCAGATGCCGTTATCCATCAGATCCGAAAGAATCTCGGGAGGGGATTCGTCCAGGGCATCTTTGATGGTGTCTACAATCACTTGAACAGAAGGTGAAAGCGCTTCGCGAATCTCAATCGAAGAGATTTCAATAGCTTCAGGTAGACCAGTGATCAGGTTGCGTCCACGCACATCCACCGTCTTCTCTTCTTTGAGTGGGTAGGCTGAACCAATCGCAATTTTCACCTTTTCTGCCATCTGCTCGCCAATAAATAAATTGTATTTTCCGCGGATATACTCAATGATATCCTGATCCAATTCATCGCCTGCCACGCGCAGAGAACGCGAGATCACAATGCCGCCCGTGCTGATCACAGCCACCTCGGTGGTGCCCCCGCCGATATCCACGATCATGTTGCCAAAATCAGATTCAATTGGCAAACCAGCTCCAATCGCTGCCGCGGCAGGTTCCAAAATCATGTAAGTCTCCCTGGCGCCGGCAGACATCGCGGCATCATAGACAGCACGCTTCTCAACTTCCGTCGCGCCGGATGGAATGCCAATCACAACCCGCGAGTGCGGGAAAAGCACAATGCTGTTTTCGTGGGCTTTGCTGATGAAATACTCGAGCAACGCCTGCGTGATGTCATATTCTGAGATGACACCATCGCGCAGGGGTCTGAGGGTGACCATGTTGGCTGGTGTGCGCCCTACCATTGCTTTGGCAGCCGCGCCGATTTTCAGCGGTTCACGTGTGCGTTTATCGATCGCCACCCAGGAGGGTTCGTTAATGACAATGCCCTTGCCCCTAACATTGACCAATGTGTTAGCAGTTCCAAGGTCAATCCCAAGGTCTTGAGAAAGTAACCCTAACAGCCATTTTATGGGGTTAAAGAAAGCCAATTTTTGTTCTCCGTCCAATA
>CAYPBU010000098.1:0-6430 GCA_964409045.1 uncultured Anaerolineaceae bacterium
CAGGGGGAGGTGGACCTGGATCCAATTCTTGAAGCTGTTCCCGGGAGCCTGCCCAGGCTTCGTTTTGGGTCTGAATACCAACTCAGAGTCCGGGCGGTCGATTTGGCAGGCAACAGCCTGGCGTCTGACCACAAAAACTGGACCAAAGCGACTGAATTCTATACCTATCGCCGCTACGAACCCCTTGCTTCCCCCACGCTGGTACTACGCGAAGACTTGAGCGCAGGCGAAGGCGTGGAACGCATGGTCATTCGTAGCAATTACAACACCCCATCCAAAAAAGTGAATGAACGGCACGTTGTCCCGCCTAAAACCTCCCAGGAAATGGCGGAAACGCACGGCATGTTCGATGACTATATCGGACCGGGTAAGAATCATGCAAAAGGTTACAACATATCCCTGCGGGAAGCCGGAAATCTGAGTGATAAGCAAATAATAAATCTCTCGACAGGACTGCCCGAAGACCTTCCTGATAAGAATTTGATCAAGCAAATCGAGGTGACGGGAAAAGATGGTTCCCCTGTAACACAAACCCTGATTCATGGTGAAGAGAAGCTGGTTTTGCCTTACCTTCCAGACCCCATGGCAGAAGGCGTTACGCTGCGTAACATTCCCCGTTTGGATGCCGGCTGGTTGCCCGGGCTTGATAAGGTGCACCTGCCTGCCCTCGACTCCTCGGATCCCTATGTACTCAAGATCCCATTCAAAACGCATTGGCCGGATATCGATTGTTTCCGAATCCGCCTTGCGGAACGCAATGGTGAAATGATTGGAACGAGTTGTAGTGAAACTTTTGCATTGGACGACACCCACGAGGCTCATTGGGATGAAACGGAGCGAATACTCACGATCTACCTTGCCAAGGCTGAAAAAGTCAGCCTGCGTTACAGCAGTTTCTTCCAAGCCGGAAATGAGTGGCTCTTCGCAATTTGGGAATGGCTAAAAAACCAGTCAGGATGGCTCAAACTCGTTCAAAATGGCTGCCTCTGGATGGTAACACCTTACCGAAAACTGGAATTAGTTCACGCCGTCCAGCAACCGCTCTGTGAACCCCGATTTGATGCCAACGCGAAGACCAAAAAGACCAGCATGGGTCAAACATATGCCACCTTCACTGGTAATGCCACCCTCAATGCCTGGAGCACAGAAAAGGTGGAACTCAAGTCGGATTGGACCGAATGGTATGACGACGATCCTGAGGGACCTAAACAACGTACATTCAAAGCGGTTGCCTGCGAAGGTGAAGTCAAATACGAAGAACCGAATTCGATCAATTTGGCAAAAAAGCCGCACGATTTGCGCCAGGAATTTGGCGATACCCGGCATCGAAATGTTAACTACCACATGGTTGCCACCAGCCGCTATCGCGAATACTTCCCTCCTGCCGGCGGAGTACAGCTCGATTACACCCGCAAAGGACCATCAAGACTGCTGAACGTCGATAACTCTGCCCGCCCGGCTGCTCCCAAGATTCAATACATCGTGCCATCCTTTGGTTGGCAAACGACGAAAACGCCAAAACAAATCACCCACGTTCGGGTCGGAGGCGGATTGCGGGTCTACATGGACCGTCCTTGGTATTCAAGCGGAGATGACGAACTGCTTGGCGTTGTCCTTGCCAGGCAAGACCCGGCAAACCCACAACCAATCCCGGCAGAATTTATTCCTTATGTCACCCAGCGCGGAAGGGACCCCATTTGGAAGTCCGCCATCCCAGAGAATTTCCTGAATCTGTCTGATTTCAGAGGCTGGACTAAGCACCAGGAAGGGCTCACCCTGGATGAGTTGCCACCAACCTCACTCTTGATGGCAAGCCCCATGGGTTCAAAGGTCGTAAAAACCGGCAAGAAAAAAGTGGCAAAGAAGCTCTTCAAGAGTAAATTGGTTGACGTGGTTGGCTACCAACCGGAATTCAACGAGGACCGCAAGTTGTGGTTTTGCGACGTGCAGTTCAGCCCTAGCCACCTGCAAGCCTACTATCCCTTCGTGCGCATGGCACTGTGCCGCTACCAACCTTATTCCATTCCGAATTCCGATGCCTTCCTTTCGAGGGTGGTGATGACGGACTTTATGCAACTGGTACCGACCCGCACGCTAAAAGTGGACTATCTCCCTGTGGAAAACACGGTTGCCATCAACCTGCAACTCAAGGGGTTTGCCCCTCACTACACCCGAAAATTGTTCATTGAAGGGAAAAATGTTCTAACCAGAACCAACCCGGTGACAATCAGGCTCGAAAAACATGACGATGCCATTCCAGGTGAACTGGGTTGGAAGCCTGAAGGTGAGACGATCGTGGTTCCCGGTTTTCCCGACGCGCAGGATCAGTATCTTATGACATGGAGCGGTCAGCTCGGATTAACCAATACAATCTGGAACCAGCGAAACAATTATCGACTGCTGATCAAGGAATTCGAATATTTTGACGCTGATGGACAAATCGGAACTGACAATGGAGAGCTCAAGGTGAATTACGCTCAGGCTGGGCGAGTAGTCTACAGCGACATCATCGACCTGGCTGATTTTGAGGAATGAAATAAAGCACAAAACAAACCCCCTCGAAAGAGGGGGTTTGTTAAAGCGGGGGGTGTTAAAAAGCGACAAAAACGGCCTCGTCAGAAGGTAACCTAGTTTCGGCTTCAGCAGGTGAAGCACCCTCGGACGGTCAAGAATGGAGCTCTTCTGCGCCGGCGGTGTAAGGAGACTCAGAATGATTTGGTTTTGGTAAATTATCAGAACTCTATCTAATCATCCACCGCAATCCGTTACAGCCACCCCCGAAAAATTGCTCAACCTTATCTGCCGGATGTGACTTGGGCTTCCCTTGAGGGAAGCTGGATCCTGCTGCGAAGTGGATGGGAGGCTAATAAAGGTTAACATACTTTCGTGGGTCGGAATGAGGTGCTTTCCCCTCACTTCGAAGATTGTTGCTTGATTAGTGAAAAGAGCTCAATTCCTCCCAACCATGATTCGACTGAAGGTTGATATTTAAAACGGAGATCTCGCGGTCAAATCCCTTTCACGGTAAGGAGACCATGAAAGAACAAGTTTGCTAAGCTCAAGGACCTGCTTTAATTTCGGCCCGCGACCTAAAAAAGGGTAATAAACCACAACCTCACCATCGCAGCCTGCGTTATGGAATTAGGAGCGACGGCTGTGGAAATGCTTCCTTGCGGGACGTCTCACCGACTGACATCAGGCCCAGGCAAGCCAATTCCCTGGTGTAATAAACGTGCATTAGGAGAACAGCACTATCAAAGTCCTCAATACCATAATGTGAGAATTTGACTTAATTATTGCATTATTTGAGAATTAATTCATGACAAAGTTTGTAAAAGAAGTTGTATAATACTTCCAAGCCACAAGTGGGTATTGGTGGTTTTCAACCAATTTGACAATAGAATATAGGAGTGGAAATGCGGAAATCTTTTTTTTGTGTTTTAGCGACAATCATCTTCGTTCTTGGCGCGTTGTCGCCAGCCATCTCAAGCGCGGAAGCGCAGACGCCCCCACCTCTTAGGGAACCAGAGCGGCAGGAACCCTGCCTGCCGAGTCAACCCTGTGAGGATGAGAACGGCGAACAATTCATGATCCCGACCGAAGAAACGCTGGCAGAGCCCACCGCAATCGGCGACAGCGACGACTATGGCTACACACTCAGCAGCGCGACTTATTCCTGGATCGGCGCCAACAGCGGTACCAACACCGGCATCGATGATACTTATGACATCACCACAGCCATCCCCTTATCTTTCTCATTTCCGTTTTATGAGAATAGCTACTCTGAACTTTACATCACTGGCGCGGGGTACCTGACATTTACCGATTATGACTGGGCCAATAGTTATTCTTTCATAATCCCTGAGGAGAGCGCCCCAAACAATCTCATTTCAGTCCTCTCGAAGTATCAGTACTATTCCAGCAGCGCGGTTTATTACAAGGATTTTGGCACTTATTTTGTGGTTCAATGGAACAATCTCCTTGATGGCGAAGGCGGGGTCTACACCTTTGAGGCAGTCCTTTACCCCGATGGAAACATAAAATTTCAATACAGAACCTTGCCGGACCCCAGCACTGGATATTACTGTTCTAGATCCGGTATCGAAAACGCCACCGGTGTGGACGGACTGGCATTCTGGAACAGTTGTAGTCGTCCACCCAGTGCCAACACTGCAGTACTTTTCACCAAACCCGGACCCACCGCCCGAGTTGGCGCAAACCCGCTGTATTTGGGTGAATTCGCCTATTCGCTCGATGAGGATGATTTCACCTTTACCCTCACCAATAACGGCGACCTGGGGGCGGATACTTATGATATGTGGGTCACGACTGCTCCTCTGGGAGGCGGATGGAGCGTGGATTTATTTGACGCCGCAACTGAAATACCTCTCAGCGATACCGACGCCGATGGTACGATCGACTCCGGATCGCTTGCCCAGAGCACAAGTAAAGAAATCCTGGTGCGTGTAAGCGCGCCAGCGGGTCTTACTTTAGGCGCAGCCGTTAAAACCTACATTGATGTAAGCTCCAGCCTGGACCCTGCCAAGACTAAAACTGTGACGATTGAATCGACTGTTCCAGCAGCCTTCGCACAGACATATAAAGATCAGGAGAATCACACCCTTTGGACTGATTTGAACTGGCCAGTTAAACAACTTGAAGCTGAGGTATCCACGGAAGCTTGGAACATCAATGAACCAACGATTATTGAGACAGCGGACAACAATTTTGTGCATGTATGGATGGATTATTATTGGGGACAGAACACTGACGGTGCGGCGGTGTACTACGCCTTGGTAGATCACTTCGGACAGGTCATCAAAGCCCCCGCAATCTTAAGTTCAATTTTCGACGGGGAAGGCTATTACACCGATCAGTATGACTTTGCGGTGGCAGCAACACCTGACGGAAAAATTGGGGTGGTTTGGACTCGTAGGCTCTCATACACTGACGGGGCGGACAATTATAATACTTGGTTCGCGATCCTCAACCCCACAGGAACGATTGCCTACGGTCCAGTTAACCTGTCCAATAACGATGCCTGGGGCAGTTACCAATACGGAAATCGGGTGGAGATGTATGAACCTGATATCAGTGCCAGCACAGATAATCGCTTCTTTATCACTTGGGGTAAATATGTCCAAAGCGCGGACACAAATGACATATACTATGCCATCTTGCAGAGCAGCGGTGCGGCGGTGGTGCCTGTGACCCCGATGACTGCTTCCGTTCCAAGGTCAAGTTTTTACTATCCGGGAGCACAAATCGCCTTGAGTGGCAACCGTTTTTATATGACTTACGAGAATATCTATAAAAGCGGGCAATACTTTTACCAAGATCTACTTTATCGCGTGTTCGATAGTAATGGCGGCACACTCGTCCCGCCCTCAAATCTCGATTTTTATACTCAAACCGCTATTCAGCTTTCGGGTGGAAACATCCTCCTGGCAGGCATGTGGGATAATAACGAGATTCGCTACCAGATACGGAACGGTACAACCTACGCTTTGAGTTATGAATCTGGCCCTGTGAATCATCCATCCACAACGAGGATTGGTTACAACTCGCTTGCTGTGACCAAAGATTCCAACAACAAAGGCATCCTCACCTGGAGTGACCAGAACCATCGCTACTTGTATTATGCATACGTGCAAGGCAGCAATGGGGCGCTGCTTACAGTTCCAGTCATTTCCCACTCCTCAGATTGGTTTGGTCTGAGTTACACTGGCAGCGGCATTACCACCAACTCCTGGTCTCCAGCTGTCGGTGTCGACTTGATTGGCGCGTTTTCTTCCGGGTTGTATGGCGCGGCACCGGGTGGGGTTGCCACAATGAAGCTGGAATATTCCAATATTGGGGTAGGAACTGCTGAATTTCCCGAGTTGACCCTGACACTGCCAACAGGATTGACTTACGTTGGCGACACTTCTGGAATCACGCCGGACGTGGCAGGCAGCACGGTGGTCTGGCAGCTTCCTGAGCTCGCGTTCGCCAGCTCTAAGGATTTTGTTGTTTATCTGGCGGTAGATAGCGCGACCCCCATGCCAAGTTTTCTGGACGTCAGCCTGGAGCTGAGTTCGGAAGGCGCAGATGCCAATCCAGCAGATAACATTGACACAGCACAGGTGATGGTAGGTCTGCAGGTGTTCTTACCTCTATTGCTTCGGTAATCCCGACGGAATATTAGTTATTTGGAGGCTGCCTTCGGACAGCCTCTTTTTGTGTTCTTAAAAATTGGAATAATATAAACTTTTACTGTCAAAGCCTATGCCACTAAAGGATGGTCGAGCGCCGTGCAATGTCTTCCTTTCCGGGATGCTCTCAATCCGTAGGATAGAAACAGGTTTTGGTCTTTGACATCAGGAACAGGCAAGCTGTATGGTATCAGGAGATAGGTAACAGAATGTGACAGGACATAGGTAACACATTT
>CAYPBU010000099.1:0-6215 GCA_964409045.1 uncultured Anaerolineaceae bacterium
TGAAGTTTGCATCGCCCTGCCAACGGGGGACGACGTGCATGTGCATGTGGGCGGCAATGCCGGCGCCAGCTGCGGAGCCGAGATTTAGCCCGACATTAAAACCCTGGGGGTGGTAAACCTGTTCCATCACGCGCACAGCCTTTTGAACCAGAAGCATCATCTCGTTGAGAGTCTCAACGGGGAGGTCTGAGAACTGGTTGGTGTGGACGTATGGCACAACCATTAAATGTCCGCTGGTGTAGGGGAAGAGATTGAGGATCACAAAGCAGGTTTCGCCGCGGTGGAAGATCAGATTCTCGGGGCTGTCTTGTTCTTCGAGGGCAAGGCAGAAAGCGCAACCCTCGTTGTGTTTGTCCCGCCCTATGTATTCCGACCGCCAGGTCGAGTAGATGTGCTGCATGGGGACAATTTTAGCAGATATTGGGGGGGTGAGGATTCGCCATCCGATATGGCTAAATTATTGAATTTCTTGCCAAGCCACATGCCAACAGATTCATCTACGGTTTGATATGCGGATGCAAATTTTCAATATATGGATAAATGATCGGGGTAACCGTAGACAGTATAAATTCGCCATCCGTACCCCCGACGAAATCAGAATCCATGTATTTGTCATACCATGCGTCTGATACGCTTTGTGGCATGAGGTTGTAGAAAGCGGTGTCATTCACCCTGATCTTAATTCCTTCTTTTTGAACGGAGTCACTTGCTGCCAAAAACGAAATGGTGTAATGGTTAAGAGAATCTATTCCTCTAAAAAGGTAATGATTCCAAGGATACCTTCCTCCTCGCGCATCTTCTTCAAAAGTCAACTTCATGATTGTTATTGAATTGTCAGGATGCAGCAGGATACCATTACCACCTTGAAGCGGGTGAAATCGCGCATGGAACATGCCGTCGTAACAGTTGCCAAGGCCCCTCTCAACTAATGTTGTCTGAATGTAAATTCTTGTTTGGTTACTTAAATTGGTCAGTTTGTAATCGCCGGTCGCTAAATCGTAGAGCCAGGATTGGTATTTAAAAGCCTCTCCGTTTTTAACCCGGTAAGAAAAATTCTCAAGAGAGAGGTAATACCCATTCCTTCGTATGTAAGCCAACCAGTCAATGGTATCTCGAATTTCCTGCCATCTCTCATTTAGATCTGGTCCAGTCCACACTTCTTCATCTACAGGTTTGTAACGGATGCCTGTGAGTGCCAGGGACATGCTGGTTTGGCGATAAACCAGGTTGCCCGGAAGTTCCACTTGATAACCCGCAAACCACCAGGCGTTTTCGAGTTTTGAGTAGTACATGAGAATATCGCCTTCCCCATCAAAAACAGCCAGCGTGCCTTCAATTGGCCAGGGGCGCTGCTCGTCTGCTCTGACAGGGTCACTCTCATCCCAAAAAGTGGCAGGCAGTTGATCGAGCTTTACGAATTTAATCCCTTCAATTGGCCAGGGTTTGTAGTTCCATTCCTCGAGCCCGTTGTGCAATACAACTTGCCCGTTTTCATTCAATCCAAAATTCCATCGAAAGCCTGTTTCTATCAAGGGATTGACGACCCAAAGGTTTTCAAATTTAGTTTTCATATTGTAGGCAACGATATTACCTTCAGAGTCAAGCGCAACCTCCAAGCCAGTGTTAGGATCCATCGCAACGCTTGAAACCATCTCTTTTACATTTCTTCCATCCATGAAATTCAGGTCAGCAGGAATGGTATCCAGGGCAGGATTGGCTTTGGGAGTTGGAATTTGTGTTGCAACCTCCGTTGCATCAAATGAGGTCATTGGCTGTGTTGCTTGAGATTGTCCAGAAGGAGCGGGTAAGGGCGGCTGGATAATTGAACCGCACGATGTCAGAAGTGAAAGCGTGATAAGGAGGAGGAATCCTAGGGTACAGGGGTCGGTGCTTTGTTGCTTCGAATGGGTGTGCTTTTTCATGATCCCTCCCGGTGTTGAATATTTAAATTTTACACCTCCTTGTTCTCTCACGCTCTCCAAACCTGCGAGGATTTTGACCTTCTCACCGATGACCGTGGGTAGGGGCGAAGCATCCTTAACTAGCGTATATGATGAGGCAGAAATTTTCGATCGGGATGCTTCGCCCCTACGTTGAAACATATGTGAATCTGCCTGGACTAACACATTTAATGTCAGGTTCAACCCCGCAAAAATACACGGGGCAGGCGCGGAACCTGACCTGCGCTAAAAGCAATAATCCCTTTGTATTGACATCCACCTCGCCAACATTTACAATATGACCGATCGGTCACATCATCCCAAGGAACCCCATGCCCACAGAAACCTACCACAACCTCCCCGAAGAGAAGCGCCTGCAAATCGAAAAGGCCGCCATTGCTGAATTTGCCGCCAATCCGCTGCAGAGCGCCTCGATCAACGCCATCGTCAGCGAGGCGGGTATTGCCAAGGGGTCTTTCTACCAGTACTTTGAAAACATCGACGACCTGCACGCCCACATCCTGACCATCGTCAGCAAGAAAAAGATCGAAGTGATCAATAGTCTGCCACTGGATTCAGCCAGCCTCGACACCTTCCGCTATCTGCGGCGCGTGCTGCAGGCAGCGGTCGAGTTCCAGATCAAGCACCCGGAATTGGCAGCCATCGAGCGCTTTCAGCGCTTGCGCTCTGCCAATCCGAGCAGTGTTGACCCCGAGACGGGGGAGCGCGTGAGTGGGGACGGGCGCTTCCATGCCTTCCTCACCCAGGGGATTCTCCACGACGACATCGCCACCTGGGTGGACGTGGACATGGCGGCGTTCATGCTTGAGATCATCGAGGGCGGGATTGCGCCGTACCTGGTGGAACGCATTGGTGAGAAAGCGCCCGCGATCGCTTCGGGCAAGCTTACGTCAGTGTATGACCGCACCACCCAGGACCTGTTTGATAACCTGATGGATATTCTCGAAGCGGGCCTGGCGCGCGATCCACAAATCCGAAAAGATTTTTATTCGAAATAGAGGACTGACCTTTGCTGTGCAGAACAAAACTCATAAAAATAGGACCTGCTTAAAAGCAGGTCCTTTTGGTAGCTTTACGCGAGGGAGAGGTCCGGAACGCCCAGGCAGGCACCCACCTGGAATGAACCGCGGATCCAGTCGTGGTCGAGTGGCATCACCTTGGTTTTGCCCGCCACGCCGTCCAGCGGAACGCTCGTGACCGAGCCGTCTATTCGGCAAGCCATACGCCCAAACTGACCCTCCACCGCCATGCGCACGCTCCATTCCGCCAGCTGATTGGCAAGCAGCCGATCAGCCGCGGTTGGGGTGCCGCCGCGGACGAGTGAACCGAGAATGGTGATGTGAGTTTCAAGCTCAGTGGCTTCGCCAAGGCGCCGTGCCAGTAGCAGTGTTTGCGCGGAGTAGTTATTTTCGATGCGTTCGAAGGCTTTTTCCTGCTCCTCGATGCTGTCCGCGCGCTTGCTGGCAGCCAGCTCCATGAAATCCACCAGTTCCTTTGACCGGGCTTTTTCGGCGACAGCCACCAGAGAGAAGTTTCTGCCTGCGGCTTTGCGGCGATGGATTGCCTCGATGACCACATCGAATTCGTAAGGGATCTCCGGAATCAAGATCACGTCCGCGCCGGCAGCCAAGCCCGCGCCCATCGTCAGCCAGCCGGAAGAGCTGCCGAGCAGCTCCACCAACATGATGCGGTGAGTGGCGTTGGCGTTGGTGTGCAGGCGGTCAATTGCCTGGGTGGCGATCTCGCGGGCGGTGTCGAAACCGATTGATTTGTCGGTGAGTGGCACGTCATTTTCGCAGGATTTCGGCATGGTGATGATATTCAAGCCAACCTGGCTGAGATGGAGAGCCGCGGATTGGCTTTTGTTGTCGCCGATGATGACCAGCGCGTCAAGATTGTTGCGGTGGTAGCTATCGATGGCTTCCTGGGTGCGGTCAATGGGACCCTGCGGGCTGGGCATAAACTGGGGCACATGCCGGCTGGTGCCGAGGATTGTTCCGCCCTGGGTGAGGATGCCCGAAAGCATCGTACCCCCGAGCAAGTTTACCCAACGGTCTTCAATCAAGCCAAGGTATCCGTCGCGGAAACCCAGCACTTCCATATTGTGGTTGTTCGCGACTGCCTTGCCAAAGCCGCGGATGGCGGCATTGACGCCTGGGCTGTCACTGCCAGCTGTGACTAATCCGACTCTCATCTTGCACACTCCTGTTATTCGATAACCTAATTATAGCCTTTGTCAAAGACGAATGCGGCGATTAGAAGCGTGGAGTGCGTACAATCCAGCCCATTTCGTCCTGGGCCTGTTATAGTTATAGAAAAGGAGATAAACATGGAACTGAATGAAGCATTGCTGAACGAGATTGTATTGCTGCGCCAGACCTTGGAGCGGATTGCCACTTCGTTGGAAGATATCGACGACACCCTTGAAATCATGTTCTTTGAAGAGGATTATGAAGACGAGGAAATTGAGGACCTGGAACTGCTCGATTCGGACACAGAAGATATCGAATTTAGTAGCGAGAACAAAGAGGTCGACGAAGACTAACCCGACAATCTGGAGGATTAGTGAAACAAAAAAACCGCTCGTTTTATCAAGCGGTTTTTTTGTGTGCCGAGTCACGGACTCGGACCGTGGACCCTTCAATTTTCAGTCGAATGCTCTACCAACTGAGCTAACTCGGCAACGAACTGAAATTCTAACCGCGAGCGGCGAGACTGTCAAGCAACTCATCGGCAAACTCCGCCCGACAAACAGGAGTCTATTGGCGGAGTGCGCAAATGTGGCGCATTCCCCCCTACGACACATCTTTCCGACGGTGTAAAAAAAGACAAAATGGATCGGAGAAGGTTATAATCGAGGGCATGAGAACTCAACTTTCACCCGAGTGGAGCATCGACATGCCGGAGGATTACAGGCTACGCAAGGAAGATGACCACGTGATTTTCTGGCGCAAGGGCGCCACAATCCTCTGCACCGTTTTCGCCTACAGCGGCGAGAAGAATCGCCAGATCCTGCTGGCGAACCTCAGGGCGCGCGCTGAGGCGGAAAAACTGGAAGTGATCACCGACCTGGATGGCGATATTGAGCGCTTTGGCTACTTTAAGGCCGAAGACATCCAGCCGGGTCACACCCGATTGGCATTGCACGCCTTTACCACCGCGCCTCACGGCTGCCTGCAGACATCCTTTTACCTCGACGACTCGGACGAGCTGATGGAAAACCTGGAGATTTGGCAGACTGTGACCTATCAACCGGAAGGAGAGCAATGAGCGAGATCCAACCCGCTACCGGTTTCGTGGGCTACTTTGACATCCTGGGCTATACCCAGATCATGCTCAACAATAACATCCACAAAACCGCCCAGTTTGTTTCCGATACGCTGATGAATATCCCGCGGGATATGATCGCCTCGCTGCGTTCACCTTTCCTGGAGGTCCGACCGCTGGAAGTGGCGCCGGATTCTTCCGAGCGGGATGACTGGAGCCAGATCCTGGACCGGGTGAGTTGGATCATTTTTTCTGATTCGATCCTGATCAGCCTACCGTTCGACCCTGCCCTGTCGGAACACGACCTGGTGCAACACTACCTGGCGTTCTCGATTGTGTGCGCGTCATTGATGAACCGCTGTTTCACCGCGGGCTTTCCGCTGCGAGGAGCGATTTCGGTGGGCGAGTTTTTCATCGAAGACCGTTGTTTTGCTGGCAGACCAATCATCAATGCCTACTACGCCACGCAACAGCTCGAGTTTGCCGGCTGCGTGCTGGATGAAGGTGCGAACAGCTTGATCAGCGAGTGGCGTAAGCATTTGGTGAAACAGGGCGAGCGGAATCTGCTCAACAAACTCGACCAAACCACCATCCTCTACATGGTGCCAAAAAAAGAAAACACGGATGAGCGTCACCGCACGATCAACTGGGTGGTGCTGGACACACCGGGATTTTCACCGATCGAAGGTGATATTCGCGAAGTGACCACACGCGCGTTTTTGATGCACAACAAAATTGCCGTCCCAGCCGTTCAGGGGAAGATCAACAACACCGAGATGTTCATCCGGCATGTGTTGACGAACCTTCGGAAGGATGAAGCGCAATAGTCGCAGGGAACATTTTGGGCTTTTGTAGAAATGAATTGCTTGTGTAGGTCAGGTTCCGCTGCCCGCCCCGTGTATTTTTGCGGGGTTGAACCTGACGAAACGAGCGGTCGAGAGTCAAAGACTCCACGACAAAACATAATCCGTGCAGATGTTATTTATG